>NZ_JBHXUW010000042.1:0-66775 GCF_042672475.1 Streptomyces sp. NPDC127177 | reverse complement strand
GCCGTAGTGTCGTCGGGGGCGTTCTTTAATTTCAGCTGTTTCTCGTGGTTGGTCGGGTCCGGGGGCCTTTCGGCACCGTCCACCACCGGCGTATCCGCTTACGGTCGTCCCGCTGCGAGTCGCCGATCCAACGGTGGCCGCCCACAAGGGAGATCGGGGGTGTGCTCGTGCGGATCGGACTCCTCACCGACGGTGGTTATCCGTATGCGACCGGTGAGTCCAGACTCTGGTGCGACCGTCTGGTGCGCGGGCTCGCGCAGCACGAGTTCGATCTCTTCGCGCTCAGCCGCACCGCCGAACAGGAGGCGCGCGGCTGGGTCCAGCTCCCGCTCCAGGTGAGCCGGGTGCGCACGGCGCCGCTGTGGACCTCCGACGAGGACGCGCTGGGGCTGCACGCCCCCCGGGGGCTGCTCTCGCGCCTGCTGAGCGGAGGGGGCGCGCGGTCCTACGGACGGCGCGAACGGCGCCGCTTCACCACCCACTTCACGGCGCTCGCGACCTCGGTCTGCGCCGCGGGTGCGACGGGTGGCGAGCGGGGTGACGGCGCAGGGACCGCCGGGCAGGACGCGTCCGGACGCGGCCCGGACGGCCACCGCGACCGGGGACGGGCCGGGGCCTCCGAGGACGCGCTGTTCACCGACGGTCTCTACGGGCTCGCCGAACTGGCCTGCGAACACGGCGGACTTCCCGCGGCGCTCCGTTCCGAGACCGCGGTACGCATCCTGGAGGCGGCCTGCCGCGCGCCCGGCACCGGCCGCACCGTCCAGAGCGCCACCGTCCCCGACCTCCTCGCCTTCACCGCGGAGCTCGACCGGGTCCTGCGCCCGCTCTCCCTCGACTGGTACGACGAGGAGAGCCTCGGCGCGGTGGACCTCTGCCACGCCACCTCCGGGGGCGCGGCGGCCCTGCCGGGCCTGCTGGCCAAACGCTTCTTCGACGTGCCGCTGCTGGTCACCGAGCACTCCGTGCAACTGCGCTCGCACTACCTCGCGGCGAGCGGCACCCCGCTGAGTGCGCCGGTGCGCGCCCTGCTCGCCAACTTCCACGGCCGGCTCGCCGGTGAGGTCTACCGCCAGGCCGCGCTGATCACCCCCGGCAACACCCACGCCCGCCGCTGGCAGGAGCGGTGCGGCGCGGACCCCGCCAAGGTGCGCACGGTCCACCCGGGCATGGAGTCCGGCCGGTTCGCGGCGCTCGGCGAGAACGAGGGCGACGGCGGCCCGGACACCCTGGTGTGGGTCGGCCGCATCGAGCCCGCCAAGGACCTGGTCGCACTGCTGCACGCCTTCGCCGAGGTGCGCAAGGCCGAACCGGACGCCCTGCTGCGGATCATCGGCGCTCCGGCACAGGGACCGGAGGGCGCCGCCTACCTCGCGCAGTGCCGGGCGCTCGCGGCCCAGCTCTTCCCGGACGAGGCCGCCGACGCGCACGCCGTCGGCGACAACCCGGTCTCCTTCGAGGACATCGGCGACGCGGAGGTCCCCGACCTCGCCCAGGCGTACGCGGCGGGCGGGATCGTGGTGCTCTCCAGCGTGGTCGAGGGCTTCCCGATCAGCCTGGTCGAGGCGATGTTCTGCGGCCGGGCCACCGTCTCGACGGACGTCGGCGCGGTCGTCGAAGTCATCGGCGGTACGGGGCTCGTGGTGCCGCCGCGCAATCCCCGCGCACTCGCGGACGCCTGTCTGGCCCTGCTGCGGGACCCGGAGCGCCGTGCGCGCCTGGGAGCTGCGGCGCGCGCCCGCGCACTCGAACTCTTCACGGTCGAACAGAACCTCGCGGCATTTCGCGGCATTTACCTGGAGCTGATCGCTCGGGCGCCGGTACGCCGGGAGGCTGCCTCGATCGACGTCGGCGGCGGCCCGCGCCCCTTCGCCACCCCTCCGGAGGCCCACGTCCTCGGCCTGTGGCCGGAGCGGGACGAGGCCCTCGTCCCCGGACCCGCCGACCGCACACCCAGCTGGGCCGGGCAGGGCGTCTGCGCGGCGGCGGCGCTCGGAGCGGGGGACGGCGATGCGTGACCAGGAAGCGGCCGGGCCCGGCCGCCGTACCGACCGATCCGGGCCGCCAGGCGCCCCCGGTGAGAAGCACGGAGGAACGACGATGGGCCGCCCGACCGAGGTGCCAGGCACACCGACGACCGGCGGCGACCGGGACCCACGCTCACGTGCGCTGGTCTCCGAATCCCCGGCCACCGAGGCCTCCGAACCGGCCTGGGGGCTCCCGGCCACGCAGGACGTCGTCGCGGAGCCGCCCCCGCGGGGCACCTCCGAAGAGACGCCCCCTTGGGACGCCTCCCCGGGGAGGCCCTCGACGGACGTCGTCGCGGAGCCGCCCTCGGAGGACGTTCTCCCGGAGCTGCCCCCGGAGGACGTTTTCGCGGAGCTGTCCCCGGGGGGTGCTTTTACCGGTACGCCCCCGGAGGGTGCCTCTGCGGAGCCGGCCCCGGCGCCCGCGCCGGAGTGCGCCTTCACGGAGACGCGCCCGGCGCCCGCGCCTCAGTTCGCCACCACGCCGCACTCCGGCCTGCGCCCCGGCGCCCCCCGCCCCGGCCCCACCCGCGCGCCCGAGATCGCGCACGCGGCTCCGGCGCGCAAGCTCAGCACCGGCCGCCGCGGTCCCGCCGATCCCGTGAAGTCACTCATGCACCGGCACCGCGACCTCTGCGAGCGAGCCGTCGATCCGCTGGAGATCGCCGCCGGGCTCGAGGCCCACGGCGTCACCGACCGCACCGCCGCCCGCTACCGGCACCGCGATGTGTTCTCGCTCGCCGAGGAACTGTTCGCCCGGGTACCCGCAATCGCGGGGGAGCCCGCAGGCGTCCTTCCCACTCCGGCGCGCGACATCCAGACGCGCGCCGCCTGGTCGCTGCGGGCCCTGCTGCCCGGCGCCGCCTGCCTGGCGACCCTCGTCTCGCTGCGGCTCACCGACGGAGTGCTGGGCGGCGAGGCGCGGCTCGCCATCGGCAGCGGCGGCGCGCTCCTCGCGTTCATCGGGCTCGCCCTCGCCCTGCACACCGGCCCGCTCTCCACCGGCGGACGTTCCGCCGGTGCCGCCAACCTCTACGGCTGCTGGCTCCTCGGCTACGCCCTCTACGGCGAGGCGCTGCTCCACCAGGTCCTCACCGGCGGCCCCGAGGGCCCCTGGGACATCACCCCGGCGCCGCTCCTCGGGCTCGCCGTGGCGGTCGCACCCGCGGCCTGGTGCGCGCACCTCTTCTCCGTACACGCACACCGCAAACTCAACGGCAGCCGCGCGCTGGAGGAGTTCGCGGCAGGTGTGCGCCCGCTCCTGTTCGGCGCCGTCACGTTCTTCCTCTGCGTCCTGACCGGGCTGCTGTACCTGGCAGGCCTGGGGACCGGGGACGGCGGCGCACCCGTCGGGGCGGTGGGCCTCGGGGTACTGCTCCTGCTGGCCCGGCTCCTCACCGTCCACGGCTTCCCCGAACCGGCGGTCGCCGGACTCGCCGCCGCCTGCGCGGTCGAGGCCGCCGCGCCCGCCCTGATCCTGGCCGGGCGGCTGCCCGGCCTCGACGCCGCGGCCCGGCCCGTCGACCTCCTCGTGGAGACGGCCGGCACCGGAGCCGTATCCGCCGTGGCCTGCGGCGTCGCCGCCCTCGGCCTGCTGACCACCGCCACCGTGGCTCTCTCCCGAGCCTCCGCCCACACCGCCGCCTGACGCACCTCACAGCCCCGCGGAGCCGACGCCGCGGGTCCTTTCCCGCACCGTACGCAACTGCCTCAAGGAGACACCGGACATGACCCCCCAATACCCCGCACCGGCAGCCCGCCGTCGGCACCCAGGGGGCGCGCGATGAGGGTGCTGCTGCTCGGAGCCAACGGATTCCTCGGCCGGTTCGTCGCCGACCGGCTGCTCGCCGACCCGGCCGTACACCTCACGGCGCTTGGCCGTGGCGACGACGCCGACGTACGGTTCGACCTCGCGGGCGGCAGCCCCGGAGCGCTCACCCGCTTCCTGGACGCCGTCCACCCCGGAGTCGTGGTCAACTGCGCGGGCGCCACCCGCGGCGGCGCCCGCGATCTGACCCGCCACAACACCGTCGCCGTCGCCACCGTCTGCGAGGCGATGCGGCGCAGCGGCTGCACCGCCCGGCTGGTCCAGGTCGGCTGCTCCTCGGAGTACGGGCCCTCCCAGCCCGGCTCGTCCACCGCGGAGGACGCCATCCCCCGCCCCGGCGGCCCGTACGGCGTCAGCAAGCTCGCCGCCACCGAACTCGTCCTCGGATCCGGCCTCGACGCGGTCGTCCTGCGGGTCTTCTCACCGGTCGGCCCCGGCACCCCGGCGGGCTCACCGCTCGGCCGGCTCGCCGAGGCGATGCGCCGCGCCATGCAGTCCGGCGACGGTGAGCTGAAGCTCAGCGGCCTCGGGGTGCAGCGCGACTTCGTCGATGTGCGCGACGTCGCACGCGCCGTGCACGCCGCCTCGCTCTCCGCCGCCCAGGGCGTCGTGAACATCGGCACCGGCCGGGCGGTGCGCCTCCGGGACGCCGCCGCCGTGCTCGCCAAGGTCGCCGGATACGCGGGCGCGCTCCACGAGCTGGACACGCCCCCCGCCCGGCTGCCCATCGGCGCACCCCGCACCTCCACCGAATCGGTCATCGAACACCTCTCGGCCACCCCGTCCCCCTACCCGGACGGCTGCGGCGCCTGGCAGCAGGCCGATGTGCGCACCGCCCGGGACCGGCTCGGCTGGCGCCCCCGGATCAATCTGGAGGAGTCCCTCGCCGACATCTGGATGGAGGCGGCGTGCCGTATCTGACCAGCACCGGCACGGCCCGCCTGACCAGTGGTGCCGACCAACTCGGTTTCGGCGTCCCCGGATACGCGCACCCGCTGCTCGCACCCGTGGAGTGGGCGGAACTGGCCCGCCCCGGCACCCCGCTGCACTGGGCCGTCCTCAACATCGACAACGGCCCCGGCACCCGCCCCGACCCGCACTGCCTGGAGGCGGCGGGCCGGCTCCGCAACGCCCGCGAACGCGCCGTGCACGGCGAGGAAGTGCTGGACTCCGTACGGGCTTCGGCCGGCCGGCTGCTCGGCCGGCTCGATCTGGCCCACGGGAACCGGCCCTTCGACCAGCTGATCGCCGACGCCCGGTCCTTCCTGGACTGGTACCGCGTCGACGGCTTCTACCTCGACCGGTGCCCGGCCGAGCGCCCCGACCTCCCGGCGGTCCGCCGGCTCACCAGCACGCTCGCCGCGCTCCTCGCGGACTGCGACAGCGCGCAGGACGCCGGGCACCTGGTGCTCGGCCACGACACCCATCCCTACCCCGGCTACGCGGAGGCCGCCGATCAGCTCGTCACCTTCCGCGGCGCGTGGACCGACTACCGCTGGTCGCAGGTGGCGGAGTGGACCGCCGCCTACCCGCCGGGACGGTTCGCCCACTTCGTCCACGGCGTCCCGCGCACCCATCTGGAGGAGGCGATGCGCATCGCCCGCTGGCAGGGCGCGGGGACGATCTTCTTCACGGACCGCACAGGTGAGACGGATCCGGCCAACGGGCACGGACAAAACGATCCATTCGCGACACTGCCCAGGTACTGGGACGAAATCGTCTCGCGGATCGGACCCGGTATCTCGGAATGAGAGGGGGCGTGGCAGTGTTACCGGAAGAACAACCGTACGTAGCCGAAGTACGTAGAAACCGACCACCTGCATTGTTGAGGTTCCTGTGTCGCTGCCACCCCTGGTCGAGCCAGCTGCTGAGCTCACCGTCGACGAGGTCCGCAGGTACTCCCGCCACCTGATCATCCCGGATGTCGGGATGGACGGGCAGAAGCGGCTGAAGAACGCGAAGGTGCTCTGTGTGGGCGCCGGCGGTCTCGGCTCGCCGGCCCTGATGTACCTGGCCGCCGCCGGTGTCGGAACGCTCGGCATCGTGGAGTTCGACGAGGTCGACGAGTCGAACCTGCAGCGCCAGATCATCCACAGCCAGGCCGACATCGGCCGGTCCAAGGCCGAGTCCGCCAAGGACTCGGTGCTCGGCATCAACCCGCTGGTGAACGTGGTCCTTCACGAGGAGCGGCTCGAGGCCGACAACGTGATGGAGATCTTCGCCCAGTACGACCTGATCGTGGACGGCACGGACAACTTCGCCACCCGCTATCTCGTCAACGATGCCGCGGTGCTGCTGAACAAGCCGTACGTGTGGGGTTCGATCTACCGGTTCGACGGCCAGGCGTCCGTCTTCTGGTCCGAGCACGGTCCCTGCTACCGCTGCCTCTACCCGGAGCCGCCGCCCCCCGGCATGGTTCCCTCCTGCGCCGAGGGCGGCGTGCTGGGCGTGCTCTGCGCGTCCATCGGCTCCATCCAGGTCAACGAGGCCATCAAGCTGCTCGCCGGCATCGGCGACCCGCTCGTCGGCCGACTGATGATCTACGACGCCCTGGAGATGCAGTACCGCCAGGTCAAGGTCCGCAAGGACCCCGACTGCGCGGTCTGCGGCGAGAACCCGACCGTCACCGAACTCATCGACTACGAGGCCTTCTGCGGCGTCGTGTCCGAGGAGGCACAGGAGGCGGCGCTCGGCGCCACGATCACTCCCAAGCAGCTCAAGGAGTGGATCGACGGTGACGAGAAGATCGAGATCATCGACGTCCGCGAGCCGAACGAGTACGAGATCGTCTCGATCCCCGGCGCGAAGCTGATCCCGAAGAACGAGTTCCTGATGGGCAACGCCCTCCAGGACCTCCCGCAGGACAAGCGCATCGTGCTGCACTGCAAGACCGGTGTCCGCAGCGCCGAGGTCCTCGCGGTCCTCAAGTCGGCGGGCTTCGCCGACGCGGTGCACGTCGGCGGCGGAGTGATCGGCTGGGTCAACCAGATCGAACCCGAGAAGCCGGTGTACTAGAGCGCGGTGAAGGGGCCGGTCCGCAGTCTGCGGGCCGGCCCCTTCGTCATGTGCGCCCCGGCTGAGGGCTGTCCCTTAATCCCCGGCGGGCGCACGACGCCGGCTACGGCGCCTCGCCGCGTTGCCGGAACGCCCGAACACATCCAGTACGCGGACGTCCCTCCGCCTCGCGATGCACCGCATCCGAACGCCGCACGCTGATCCACCAGGGTTTACGGGACAGCCCTTACGAGCAGGTCTTGCCGTCCGCCGGTACCTTCCCGTCCAGGAAGTACGTGTCCACGGTCGACGTCACGCAGGTGTTGCCGCCGTAGGCGCCGTGCCCCTCACCCTTGTTGGTGAGCAGGATGCCGACGCCGTCGCCCAGCTCGTCAGCCATCTTCCGCGCCCCCTCGTACGGCGTCGCCGGATCGCCCGTCGTCCCCACGACCAGGACCGGGCCGGCGCCCGGGGCGCTCGCCTCCGGGGTGTCGTGCTCACCCTTCACGGGCCAGTCGGAGCACCAGCCCGCGGTGTCCCAGGCCAGGAACGCCCCGAAGACCGGCGACAGCTTCTCGAACTCGGGCAGCAGCGCCTTCGCATCGGCCGCGGTCGGCCGTGCCTTGCTGTCCGCGCAGGAGATGGCCCGCTGCGAGTGGCTCTCGGTGTCGTAATGACCCTTCTCGTCACGGCCGTTGTACGAGTCGGCCATCTGCAGCAGCATGCTGCCCCGGCCGCCCTCCGCCTCGTCCAGCGCCTGCGTCAGATAGGGCCAGTTGCTCTTGGAGTAGAGCGGCATCACGATGCCCGTGAGGGCCAGTGACTCGTTGAGCTCACGGGACGTACCGGTCGGCAGCGGCTTCTTGTCGATCCGTGCCAGCAGCCGGGCGATGCGCCGGGTGCCCGCCTTCGGGTCCTGACCGCGGTCCTTGAGGTAGTTCTCCAGGGCCCGCTGGAAGCCGGTCGCCTGGTTGCGGGCGTGCCCGACGGTGTCCGCCGTGGGGTCGACCACGGCGTCGAAGACGGTGCGCCCGACGTTCTTGGGGAAGAGGTGCGCGTAGGTGCCGCCCAGTTCGGTGCCGTACGACATACCGAAGTACGTCAGCTTCCTGTCACCGAGGACCTCACGGATCAGGTCCATGTCCCGGGCGGCGTTGGCGGTGCCGACGAACGGCAGGACCTTGCCGGAGCGGCGCTCGCAGCCGGCGCCGAAGGAGGCCCCGTCCTTCATGAACGCCGCCTGCTCCGCCGCCGTGTCCGGGGTCATGTCGACCTTCCGGTTGGCGGTCTCCTGCTCCTGGTCGGTGCGGCACCGCACCCCGGCGCTCCCGGCCACCCCGCGCGGATCGAAACCCACCAGGTCGTAGCGGGTGTTGAGCTCCGTGTACGAACTGGCGGCGCGCGGCAGTATGGACACCCCCGAACCGCCGGGACCACCGAAGTTGAACAGCATCGAGCCGAGCCGGCTGCCCTTCTCCCGGGCCTCCTTGCGGATCAGCGCGATCCCGATCGTGGTGCCGTCCGGCTTCGCGTAGTCCAGCGGGACATCGACCGTCGTGCAGCGCCAGTCCGAGCCCGGGGCGCTGTCGCCACCGGTGGCCTCGCAGCGCTTCCAGTCCAGGAGCTGCGAGGTGAGCGAGGCGGGCAGTCCCGGCTCTCCGCTCGCGGTGGACGAGGAGGTGGCGGACGGCGATGCGGCCGTGCTGCCGTCCGCCTGTTTGCCGTCCGTACCGCCACCGTCCTCGCAGCCGGCGAGCCCCCCTGTCAGCAGCAGCGCGGCCGCGGCCAGCGCCCCGGCCCGTGCGTATGAGACCACGTGTCCGTCCCTCCCCGTCGTGCCTGCCCGGCCGGCAGTGCGCCCATGGTAGGACGCGTCCGGACGGGCCCTACCCGCAGACCGTTCCGGCCGACGGCACCTTTCCGTCCAGCAGGTATCCGCCCACGGCCTTCTGCACACAGGCGTTGCCGCTGTTGTACGCGCCGTGCCCCTCGCCCTTGTACGTCATCTCCACGCCGACGCCCTTGCCCAGCTCGTCGGCCATCGCCCTGGCGCCCTTGTAGGGCGTCGCCGGGTCACCGGTGTTGCCGATGACCAGCTGGGGGGCCGAGCCCGGAGCGCTGACGTCCGGGTGCTCCCAGGTGCCGTCGACCGGCCAGTCGGTGCAGGCCATCAGGCCCCAGCCCAGGTAGTCGCCGAAGACCGGTGAGGCGTCACGGAACTCGGGGAGCTTCGCCTTGGTCTGTTCCAGCGTGAACCGCTCCTTGGAGTCGGCGCAGTTGATGGCGGTGTTGGCCGCGGCCGAGTTGTCGTAGCGGCCGTCGTCCGAGCGGCCGTTGAGGGAGTCCGCGAGGGCCAGCAGCAGTCCTCCGTTGCCGCCGTCGGCCTCGTCCAGGCCCTGTTCCAGCAGTGGCCAGGTCTCCTTGGAGTACAGGGCCGCCGCGATACCGGTGGTGGCCTGTGTCTGCGTCAGCTTCCGTGCGCCGATCCCGGACACGGGCTTCTTCTCCAGCCGGTCGAGGAGATCGGAGACCCCCTGCTCGACCTCGCCGGCGTCGGACCCCGGCAGCTTGCAGGCATCGCCCCGCTTCGCGCAGTCCTTGGCGAAGTTGTCCAGGGCGAGCTGGAACCCCTTGGCCTGGCCCAGGGAGGACTGCTCGGCGTCCTCCGTCGGGTCCACCACCGCGTCCAGCACCGACCTGCCGACGTTCTTGGGGAAGAGGTGCGCGTAGACGCCGCCCAGTTCGGTGCCGTACGAGATGCCGAAGTAGTGCAGCCGGTCGTCGCCGAGCACCTGGCGCATCAGGTCCATGTCGCGGGCGGCGTTCGTCGTCCCGACGTGGGGCAGCTCGGAGCCCGAGTTCTTCTTGCACGCCGCGGCGTAGGTCTTCGTGTCCGTGACGAACGCCTTCTCCTCGGCGGCGTCGTCCGGTGTCCCGTCGCTCTCGTAGCGTGCGTCCAGCTGCTTGTCGCTCTCGCACTCCACCCCGGCGCTGCGGCCGACCCCGCGCGGGTCGAAGCTCACCAGGTCGTAGCGGGTGCGCAGCTTGTCGTAGTCGGTGCCGAAGGCGGGCAGGGTGGCCACGCCCGAGGCGCCGGGGCCGCCGAAGTTGAAGATGAGCGAACCGATCCGCTTCTTCTTGTCGATCGCCTTCGCACGGATGAGCGCCAGGTCGATGGTGTCCCCGGCGGGCTTGGCGTAGTCGAGCGGGACCTTCATGACGGAGCACTCCCACACGGCGCCGCCGGGCAGTGGGGAGGGTGCGGCGCCGCCGCCCTGCGCCTGGGACGGGGCGGGGCAGGTCTTCCACTTCAGCTTCTGGGAGGCGAGAGCGGACGGGCTGGAACTCGCGGCGGCGTTCGCCGCGTGCGGCGAACCCTCCGACCGGTCCGGACTGTTTTCGTCACCGCTGTTCGAACAGCCGGTGAGGGGGAGCAGCACGGTCACAGTGGCGGCGAGGGCCGCGGCGCGCAGGGCAGGGGAGGTCCTCATCGCTCCATCGTGCGGTGGCGAGGGGGAGGGTGCACGGGGCGCCGGTCCAAGCGGGTGGCCACCCGCTCGGTCCGGCGACGGGACGGCCCTTAGAGCGCGCCCTTGCGCGTCAGCTGGTTGAAGCAGAGCCAGCCGGGGAGGACCGGCAGCCACAGCGTCATGAGCCGGAAGAGCAGCACCGCCGGGGCCGCGACCTCCTTCGGCAGGCCGACCGCGATCAGACCCAGCGTCAGCGCGCCCTCGACGGCCCCCATACCGCCCGGGGTGGGGGCCGCCGAACCCAGCGCGTTACCGGCGAGGAAGACCACCGCGATGCTCGCGTAGCTCAGGTGCGGGGTGTCCGGACCGCTGAACGCCCGGACCGAAGCGTCCAGGCACATCACGAACAGACCGGTGAGCAGCAGCATTCCGCCGATGCCGGTGAGCAGCTTCTGCGGACGCTGTACGACGTCGAGCATGCGGGGTACGACGCCGGCGAACAGCGACCGCACCCGGGTCACCACGAACTTCCGCAGGAACGGGATCGCCGTCACCACCAGCACCAGCACGGCGACCGTCAGGAGCCCCGCGATCACGGTCCTGGAAGGGGTGAGCGAGGACGGGGTCTTCTCGGTGCCGGTCAGATAGCCGAAGGCACCGAGCAGCAGGATGTGACAGCCGAGTCCGAACAACTGCGAGGCACCGACACTCGCGACCGCGAGCCCGGGGCGTACGCCGGAACGTTGCAGGAAGCGGGTGTTCAGGGCGACTCCGCCGACCGCGGCCGGCGCCACGATCTTCACGAACGACCCGGCGATCTGTGCCAGCACCGTCTTGCCGAACGGCACCCGCTCGGGCACGAAGCCCAGCAGGCTCATCGCGGCCGCGACGTAGCTGAGGGCAGAGAAGCCGAGCGCGGCCGCCACCCAGCCCCACTCCGCCTGCTCGACCACCGCACCGAAGTCGGCCTCGGTGACCTGCGAGATCAGGAAGTACGCGGCGATGGCGCCTGCGATGAAGCTGAACAGGGTGCGGGGTTTGATGCGCTCCAGACGGACCGGCTCGACCGGTGCCTGCGGCCGGATCAGCAGCACCTCCCGGCGGATCTGGGAGAGCAGATCCTCCTCACGGGCCTCTTCGAGCGCGTCGTCCATGGCCCGCTTCTCGGCCTGCTTCTCGGTGCGCAGCGATTTGCGGACGGCCTTGCGGCCCGTTTCCTCGGACACCTCCGCACCGTGCGTCCGGGCCCGCTTGGCCGCGTCCGAAGCGTCGAGCACCGCCTCGCGCTCCCGCTGCGAGCGCTCCCGGGCGAGCCGGCGCAGATGCGCCCGGGTTGAGCGGCTGAGCGCGATCGGCTGGAGCAGCGGCAGCGAGTCCGCGACCGTGTCCGGGCCGACCACGGCGAGCGCCGCTGCCACCGCACGTTCGGCCCCGACCCGCAGACCGGTCGTCGTGAGCAGCTGGGCGACGTCCATCCGCAGGACCAGATCACCGGCCGCGATCTCGCCGCCGCGCAGATCCGTGACGAACACCTTGCCGGAACGATCCACCAGCAGGGCGTCACCGGTGAGCCTCCGGTGCGCGATCCGCCTCGACTGGAGCGCCTGCACCTGGCGCCAGGCGCCGCGCACCAGGTCGTCGGTGACGTCGGCGTCCTCCAGGGCGTCCAGCGAACGCCCGCCGATGTGCTCGTACACCAGCATCACGGCGTCGGGCCCCAGCTCGGAGGTGGCGATCAGCTTGGGGGCGTTGGCCCCGGCGGCGATCGCCGCGTACGCGAGCAGCGCCTCCTGCTCCAGCGCCTGCCGCAGCGACTGGATGGAGCGCCGCTGGGTGATCCCGCGCAGGGTGAGCCTGCGCCACACCCGGTAGAAGAAGCCCTGGGCCTGCTGCTCCCGGTCGACGACCGTCACATCCAGTGGCGGTCCGTCCTCCAGTGAGACCAGATAGCGCCTGCCGCGGTCGTTCTGGTCGCCGGAGTCGGGGGCGTCGTCGGCCCGCATCGCGGTGACGGGGCGGAAGCCGACATGGCGCAGACCGGCCATCAGGTGCTGCCCCGTCGGCCGGACGTTCGGCGAGCCGACCGCGTACAGCGTCCCGTACGCCACCGTCCAGCCGATCAGTACCGTGAGGATGATCGAGAGCGGTGTGGTGTAGCCGCCGACCAGCATGGCGAAGGCGTCGAGAAGCAGCACCACCCACAGCACGACCCGCCAGCGCGGTCGTCTCGCCATGCCGACCGCCGTCATATAGGCGATCACGGGGGCGAGGTATCCGTGCACGGGGTCGGTGAGCGCGTCACCCGGCTGCGGCTGGGTCAGGGCGTCCTGAATGGTTCCGGAGGCGGTCTTGGCGACCCAGAGATCCGCCGCGAGCGTCACCCCGTGCGCCAGTACGGCCGCCAGGACACCGTCCGCGATCCGCAGCCCGTCCCGTTTGATCAGCCGCTCGATGGCGAAGGCGACCGGGACGAGCAGCACCGCGATGCTGGAGACCAGACCGGCCAGCTTGATCAGTAGATCGGGTGCCTGCCCGGTGCCCTTGTTGATGTCCTGTTCGAGACCGGTGGTCGTGCCGTGGGCGAACGCGGCGACGGAGAACAGCACGACGATCGCCAGGACGCCGATGAGCAGCCGCAGCAGGTCGGATGGGCGGTGCACCCGGGCGGGGAGCAGGGGCTCGTCCCCCGAGACGCGCTCGGTCAGTTCTTCATCGGCGGTGGAGAGCGTCGCGCCGGCCGGCTTCCCGGAGGTGCTCCCCGGGCCGGTCTCCGGATCCGGCACGGCCCCCTGTGGGCGCGGCTCGGGGTCAGAGGCGTCGGCCGCCTTCGGTGGCTGCACGCCCTGCTCCTTCGTCGCCTCTGATTGGTCTTCGTCTTCTCGTATCACCGGTCACCGCCCGCATGATGGTGGCACGGCCTGCGGGCGGAGGAGGGCATCAGGGTGGGATGCAGGGGCGCGCGAAGCGCAAGATACGCTCCTTTTCCATCGTGCGCACGCTCCGTGTCCGGCCGAACACGGAACCGGCCGGACTGTCGGTGGCGTACGGCAGGATGGGCCGGATGAGCGAACACCCGACGAGCGACGCGTTGCCGGAGTACGCGGAGCGCGTGCTCGATGTGGCCGAACTGATCCCGCCCGGCCGTGTCATGACCTACGGCGACATCGCGGAGTGGCTGGGGGACGGCGGACCGCGGCAGGTCGGCCGGGTCATGGCGCTCTACGGGAGCGCGGTGCCGTGGTGGCGCGTCGTGCGCTCCGACGGGACGCTGCTGCCCGGCCACGAGCTGCGTGCGCTGAATCACTACCGCGAGGAGAACACCCCGCTGCGCGAGGCGCCGCGCAGCGCGGAGGGGCACGTTCCGCGTCTCGACATGAGACGCGCGCGGTGGGACGGCGTCGCCGGCGGCGCGGCGGGCGGCATGGCGGGCGGTCCGGGCGCGGACGGCGGGGGTGCTCACATCTGACAGCTTCGGCCATCCGCCGGCACTTCGGGCGGAGCCGGGCCCGTACGGCGTACGGGAAGCACGGGACGACGCGCTCGCCCGAAAGACGGACGCACCCGGGCCGGAACGTGACGATCCACGCAGCCGTCCCGCCGCAATCGGGGCCGGCGCCGGAGTAGCGTCGTCAGTTCGCGGCAGGCGCCGCGCGCTCATCATCAGCACACCCACCAGGACCGGCGACCCACGTGAGCTCCTCCTCCACCACCCGGCACAGTCCGTACCGTCAGCCACGGCAGCTGACCACGGGCGCCTACCGGCTGGTGCGTACCCTGCCGGGCTCCGTGGACCCCCCTCTCCTGGACGCAGCGCAGCGTGCGGTGGTTGACCACCCCGGCGGTCCGCTGCTGGTCCTCGCCGGACCGGGCACGGGCAAGACCACCACGCTCGTCGAGACGGTCGCCGCCCGCGTCGCCCGGGGCGCCGACCCGGCCCGCATCCTGGTCCTCACCTTCAGCCGCAAGGCCGCCGTCGAACTCCGCGACCGGATGGCCGCCCGGCTCGGCGCGGTCCGTGGCCCGCAGGCCACCACGTTCCACTCCTTCTGTTACGCCCTGGTCCGCGCCCATCAGGACGCCGACCTCTTCGCGGACCCGCTGCGGCTGCTCTCCGGACCCGAGCAGGACGTCACGGTCCGCGATCTGCTGGCCGGTCAGCTCGATCTGGAGAAGGAGGGCCACGACCACATCCGCTGGCCCGACGAACTGCGCGCCTGTCTGACCACGCGCGGCTTCGCCGACGAGGTGCGCGCGGTGCTCGCCCGCAGCCGTGAGCTGGGCCTCGGCCCGGACGCCCTCGCCGACTTCGCCCGGCGCACCGGCCGGCCCGACTGGAGCGCGGCCGCCGCGTTCCTCGCCGAGTACCTGGACGTCCTCGACGCCCAGGGGGTGCTGGACTACGCGGAGCTGGTCCACCGGGCGGTGCTCCTCGCGGAGCGCCCCGAGGTGTCGGCGCTGCTGGCGGGGAGCTACGACCTGGTGTTCGTCGACGAGTACCAGGACACCGACCCCGCCCAGGTGCGGCTGCTGCACGCACTGGCCGGGAACCGGGGGAGCACCCCGGGCGGCGGCGGTGGCCGGAATCTGATCGCGTTCGGTGATCCGGACCAGTCGATCTACGCGTTCCGGGGCGCCGACGTGAACGGCATCCTCGACTTCCCCGAGGTGTTCCGGCGGGCGGACGGCGCCCCGGCCCCGGTCGGCGTCCTCACCACCTCGCGCCGCTCCGGCGAACGGCTGCTCGCCGCCACCCGGCTGCTCACCCGGCGGATGGCGCTGACCCGGCTCCCCTCGGCGAAGGTCCGCGCCCACCGGGAACTCGGCGCGGTCCGTGAGGGCGGCAGCGTCGAGACGTACACCTATCCCACCGCCTCCACCGAGCTCGACAACATCGCGGACCTGTTGCGCCGGGCGCATCTGGAGGACGGGGTCCCGTGGCGCGAGATGGCGGTGCTCGTCCGGGCCGGCGGCCGCACGATCCCCGCGGTGCGCCGGGCCCTGACCTCGGCGGGCGTCCCACTGGAGGTCGACGGCGACGATCTGCCGCTGCGCCACGAACCGGCGGTGGCCCCGCTCCTGACCGCCCTGCGCACGGTGGCGACGGCGGCCCTGCGGCGAGGAGCGGAGTCGGAGGGAGAAGCCGCGCGGGCGGGGTCGGAGGCGGCGCGGGCCGGGGGAGTAGCCGTGCAGGAGGAAGCTGCGCGGGCCGGGCAGGAGACGGCGCAGGCCCCCGGTCCACCGTCCGGGTGGCTCGACACCGAGACCGCTCTGACGCTCCTCGCCTCGCCCCTCGGCTCCATGGACGCCGCAGATCTGCGCCGCCTCGGCCGGGCCCTGCGCGACGAGGAACGCGCCGCCGGGAACCGGGTGCCCGCACCCTCCGGTGATCTGCTGGCCCGCGCCCTCGCCGAGCCGGAGCGGCTCGTCGCGCACGATCCGGCGTACGCCCGCGGCGCCCAGCGCCTCGGCGCCCTGCTGCGCAAGGCCCGCGAACTCCTGGAGGGCGGCGGCACCGCCGAGGAGGCCCTGTGGGAACTGTGGTCCGGTACCCCCTGGCCGGGCAGGCTGGAGCGCGCCGCGCTGCGCGGTGGCGCGGGCGGCCGCAACGCCGACCGTGATCTCGACGCGGTCTGCGCCCTGTTCGACACCGCTGCCCGCGCCGAGGAGCGCACCGGAGGCCGCGGCGCGCTCAACTTCCTCGAGGAGGTCGACGCCCAGGACATCGCCGCCGACATCCTCTCCAGGCGCTCCACCCGTCCCGACGCCGTACGGCTGATGACCGCGCACCGTTCCAAGGGCCTGGAGTGGCGCATGGTCGTCGTCGCCGGGGTCCAGGAGGGCCTCTGGCCCGACCTGCGCCGCCGCGGCTCGCTGCTGGAGGCGGACCGGATCGGCCGCGACGGTCTCGCCGAGCCCCTCACCCCGGGCGCCCTCCTCGCCGAGGAACGCCGGCTCTTCTACGTGGCCGCCACCCGGGCCCGCGAACGCCTCGTCGTCACCGCCGTCAAGGCGCCGGCCGACGACGGCGACCAGCCGTCCCGCTTCCTCACCGAGCTGGGCGTCGAACCCCGGGACGTCACCGGCCGCCCGCGCCGCCCCCTCGCCGTCGCCGCCCTCGTGGCCGAACTGCGCGCCACCACCGTCGACCCCGATGCCTCCGACGCCCTGCGCGAGGAGGCCGCCCACCGCCTCGCCCGGCTCGCCGCACTCGCCGACGACGAGGGGCAGCCGCTAGTGCCGTCGGCCCATCCCTACCGCTGGTGGGGCCTGTACGAGCCGACCCGTTCGGCCGTCCCGCTGCGCGACCGGGACCAGCCCGTCGCCCTGTCCGGCAGCGCGCTCGACCAGCTGGCCAACACCTGCGCGCTCCAGTGGTTCCTCGGCCGCGAGGTGAAGGCCGACGCCCCCGCGACCGCCGCCCAGGGCTTCGGCAACGTCGTCCACGTACTCGCCGACGAGGTGGCCTCCGGCCGCACCCCAGCCGATCTGGCCGTGCTCATGGAGCGGCTCGACTCGGTCTGGGACGGGCTGGTCTTCGACGCGCCCTGGAAGTCGCAGCAGGAGAAGGAGCAGGCACGCGTCGCCCTCGAACGCTTCCTGCGCTGGCATGTCATGGACCGCACCGGACGCACCCCGGCCGCCAGCGAGCACGACTTCGACGTGACGCTGGAGGCCGGGGAGTACGAGGTGCGCATCCGCGGCTCCATGGACCGCGTGGAACGGGACGCCGAGGGCCGGGCCTACGTCGTCGACTTCAAGACGGGCAAGCAGTCCCCGACGAAGGACGAGGTGGCCCGCCACCCCCAGCTCGCCGTGTACCAGCTGGCCGTCCGGGAAGGGGCCGTGGACGACGTCTTCGACGGGCGGCGCCCGGAGTCCGGCGGCGCCGAACTCGTACAGCTGCGCCAGCCCGCGCCGAAGAAGGAGGGCGGTGACGCCGTCCCCAAGGTGCAGGCACAGCAGCCGCCGGACACCGAGTGGGTATCCGACCTGCTGGCGACCGCCGCGGGCCGCGTCCTGGACGAACGGTTCACACCCACGGCCGGCCAACACTGCACCCACTGCACCTTCAGGGCCTCGTGCAGCGCGCAGCCGGAAGGGCGCCACGTCCTGGAGTAGCGGGCGGGGCGCGGGTCAGGGTTTGCGGGCCACCACTCCGTACACACTGACGTCCGCGTCGGTGACGTCGTTGATCTCCTGGTAGCGCGTCCGGTCCAGCTCGTCCAGGCCCGCCACGAACTCCGGATCGGGGTCCGCGGACTCGGGGAGGTCGATGACCTGCTCGGGACGCCAGCGGTGCACCGGGACGACACCGGGTTCGAGCATTTCCAGACCGTTGCCGGTCACGAAGCGCTCCACCTGGGCGTGCGAGCGGCGGACCATGGCGAAGCCGCGCTCCTTGAACCCCTTGGTGATGTTGCCGACCTGCTCCGGGTTGAGGTCCGAGCTGACGTTGCTCAGCACGAGATGACTGCCCGAAGGCAGCGCGTCGACGAGCTGCCGCACGATCGGATAGGCCTCGTCGTCCTCGATGAAGTGGAGTACGGCGGCGAGCACGAGTGCGACCGGCCGGTCGAAGTCGAGCGTGGCCCGAGCGGCTTCGAGGATCTTCCCGGGATCGCGCAGATCCGCCTCGATGTAGTCGGTCCGGCCTGCCGGGCCACTGGTGAGCAGGGCCTGCGCGTGTACGAGGACGACCGGGTCGTTGTCCACGTAGACGACCCTCGATTCGGGGGCGACGGCCTGCGCGATCTGGTGGACGTTCTGCTGCGTCGGCAGTCCGGTGCCGACGTCCAGGAACTGCCGGATCCCGGCCTTCGCCGCCAGGGTCACCGCGCGCCGCATGAAGTCACGGTTGTGCCGCACGGTGAGGTAGCCGCGGGGGTTGGCGGCCAGAGCCATCGCCGCGGCCTCGCGGTCCGCCGGGTAGTTGTCCTTGCCGCCGAGGAAGACGTCGTAGACACGGGCCGGGTGCGCCTTCGTGGTGTCGATGCGCTTCCTGAGCGCGGCGGTGGCGTCCAGGGAGCCTGAGCCGGGAGCAGGTGCGGGGGCGTCGGCGCTCATATGACCGTCCTCGTAAGGCTGTTGATGCGACAAGCAGTCAATCTAGACGGTCACCGACCGCCTGCGCGCCACCGTGACACGGTTCGCGCACGGCCCATGGCCCCGGTTCGCGCACGCCCACGGCTCCGGTCCGCGCACGCCCATGCCCCCGGTTCGCGTGCTCGGGACTTCGTGGGTTGCGCGCTCAGGACTTCGTGGGTTGTCGGTGCGCCCGGTTAGCCTCTGTGGAGTGTCCTCACGCATCACCGATCCCGAGCAGCTCAAGGAGCTCCTCGGGATCCCCTTCACCCCGGAGCAGACGGCGTGCATCACCGCGCCGCCCGCCCCGCAGGTGATCGTTGCCGGAGCGGGGTCGGGGAAGACCACGGTGATGGCGGCCCGCGTGGTGTGGCTGGTCGGGACCGGGCAGGTCGCCCCCGAGCAGGTACTCGGCCTCACCTTCACCAACAAGGCGGCCGGCGAGCTGGCGGAGCGTGTCCGCAAGGCCCTGATCGCGGCCGGTGTCACCGACCCGGACACCATCGACCCGGACAACCCGCCGGGCGAACCCGGCATCTCCACGTACCACGCGTTCGCCGGCCGGCTCCTGACCGAGCACGGACTGCGGATAGGGCTCGAACCCACCGTCCGCCTGCTCGCCGACGCCACCCGCTTTCAGCTCGCCGCCCGTGTCCTGCGCGAGGCGCCCGGCCCCTATCCGGCCCTGACCAGGTCTTTCCCCACCCTGGTCAGCGATCTGCTGGCGCTCGACGCCGAGCTCGCCGAACACCTCGTACGGCCCGAACAGCTCGCCGACTACGACACCGAGCTGCTCCGAACGCTGGAGAGCGCCAAGCTCAGCAACGCCGAACTGCGCAGGATCCCGGAGACCGCCGAGGCCCGCCGCGAACTGCTGTCCCTGACCCGGCGCTACCGGGAGGCGAAGCGCAGCCGCGACCTCCTCGACTTCGGGGACCAGATCGCGCTCTCCGCGCAGCTCGCCCTCACCCGCCCCGAGGTCGGCGCGATCCTGCGCGAGGAGTACCGGGTCGTCCTGCTCGACGAGTACCAGGACACCTCCGTCGCCCAGCGGCTCCTGCTCTCCGCGCTCTTCGGCAGCGGCCCCGACGGCATCCCGTCCGGGCACGCCGTCACCGCCGTCGGTGATCCCTGCCAGGCCATCTACGGCTGGCGCGGTGCCTCCGTCGCCAACCTCGACGACTTCCCCAGTCACTTCCCCCAGGCCGACGGCGCCCCAGCCACCCGCTACTCCCTCAGCGAGAACCGCCGCTCGGGCGGCCGCCTCCTCCACCTCGCCAACGGACTGGCCGAACCGCTGCGCGCCATGCACGAGGGCGTCGAGGCACTGCGCCCGGCCCCCGGCGCCGAGCGCGACGGCATCGTCCGCTGTGCGCTGCTGCGCACCCACACGGAGGAGATCGACTGGCTCGCCGACTCCATCGCGCACCTCGTGCGGACCGGCAAGGCCCCCGGCGAGATCGCCGTGCTGTGCCGCACCGCGGGCGACTTCCCGCAGATCCAGGCCGCCCTGGTGTCCCGGGACATCCCGGTCGAGGTCGTCGGTCTGTCCGGGCTGCTGCACCTCCCGGAGGTCGCCGACCTCGTGGCGGTCTGCGAGGTCCTCCAGGATCCGGGGGCCAACGCCTCCCTGGTCCGGCTGCTCACCGGCCCCCGCTGGCGGATCGGCCCCCGCGACCTGGCCCTGCTCGGCCGCCGGGCCCGCCTCCTCGTCCACCGCGCCTCCCACGGCGACGACGAGGACTTCGACCCCGACCGCCGTCTCGCCGAGGCCGTCGAAGGCATCGACCCGGCCGAGGTCATCTCACTGGCCGACGCCCTGGACACCTTCCTCGACTCCGGCGGCGAGGAGGACGACCACCTGCCGTTCTCCGCCGAGGCCCGTATCCGCTTCGCCCGTCTCGCCACCGAACTGCGCGATCTGCGCCGCTCGCTCGCCGACCCACTGATGGACGTACTGCACCGGGTCCTCACCACCACCGGCCTGGAAGTCGAGCTCTCCGCGTCGCCGCAGGCCCTGGCGGCCCGCCGTCGCGAGACCCTCGCCAACTTCCTCGACGTCGCGGCCCGCTTCGCCGCCGTCGACGGGGAGGCCACGCTCCTGGCCTTCCTCGGTTTCCTGCGCACCGCCGCCCAGTACGAGAAGGGCCTGGACAACGCACTGCCCGGCGGCGAGAACACCGTCAAGGTCCTCACCGCCCACAAGTCCAAGGGCCTGGAATGGGATGTCGTCGCCGTCCCCGGACTGGTCACCGGGCAGTTCCCCAGCGGCCAGTCCCGCGACGCGTGGACCTCCCAGTCCAAGGTCCTCCCGCACGCCCTGCGCGGTGACACGGCCACGCTGCCCGTCATCCACTCCTTCGACGCCAAGGGCCTCAAGGGCTTCAAGGAGGAGATGAAGGAGCACCAGCACACCGAGGAGCTGAGGCTCGGCTACGTCACCTTCACCCGCCCCCGCACCCTGCTGCTCGGCTCCGGCCACTGGTGGGGCCCGAGCCAGAAGAAGCCGCGCGGCCCGTCGGCCTTCCTGCACGCGCTGTACGAGCACTGCGAGGCCGGATACGGCGAGATCGAGGCGTGGGCGGACGAACCCGCCGAGGACGAGGAGAACCCGGCTCTCGCCGGGTCGGCGGCCGATCACGCCTGGCCGCTGCCCCTGGACGGGACGGCGCTGGCCCGCCGCCGGGCCGCCGCCGACACGGTGATGGCCCACCTGGCGGCACTCGCCACTGCGGGCCCCGTGCCGGAGGTGCACGGGACGCGGGAGGGGGCGCCCGAGCCGGACGGGGTTCACCTCGGCGGCGGGGCCTTCCCGGGCGACGAGCCGTTCCCGGAGGATGAGCCCTTCCCGGAGGACGAACCGTTTCCGGAGGACGAACCGTTTCCGGAGGACGAACCGTTCTCCGAGGACGCCCCTTTCCTGGACGAGGCACCCTTCCCCGACGACGTCCCGCAGGTGCCCCCGCGGACGACACCACAGCCCGCGCAGGCCCCACAGCCGCCGCACGTTCCGGCCGCCCGTTCCCCCGAGGAGGTCCCGCCGCGTCTCACCCCCGAGGAGTCCCGCACCCTCGCCTCCTGGGACCGCGACCTCGACGCGCTCACCGGGGAGCTGCGCAGGGCCCGAGCCACCGTGCGGGACGTCCTCGTACCCGCCTCGCTCTCCGCCACCCAGCTGCTGCGCCTGGCCGACGACCCCGACGGCTTCGCCCAGGAGCTGGCCCGCCCCATGCCCCGCCCCCCGCAGCCCGCCGCCCGTCGCGGTACCCGTTTCCACGCCTGGGTCGAGTCCCGCTTCGAGGAGCTGCCGCTGCCGATGCTCGGCCCCGACGAGCTGCCGGGCGGTGACGAGAGCGACACCGACATCGCCGACGAGCGCGATCTCGCCGAGCTCAAGGAGGCCTTCGAGCGCACCCCGTACGCCCGTCGCACCCCGTACCGCGTGGAGACCCCCTTCCAGATCACCCTGGCCGGACGGGTGATCCGGGGCCGTATCGACGCGGTCTACCGCACCGGGGACACGTACGAGATCGTCGACTGGAAGACCAGCCGCAGCAACACCGCCGACCCGCTCCAGCTCGCCGTCTACCGTCTCGCCTGGGCCGAACTGCACGGGCTGCCGCTCACCGATGTCACGGCCACGTTCCTCTTCGTCCGGAGCGGTGAGAGTGTCCGCCCCGCCCGGCTGCCGGGCCGCCCGGAGCTGGAACGCATCCTCCTGGACGAGCCGCCCCTCACGGGCGGATAAGCTGAAGGTCATGAGTGACACCCCGGACAGCGCCGTCCACACGTACACCGAGCAGCACCGCGCGCCCTTCCTCGACGACCTCGCCGAGTGGCTGCGCATCCCGTCCGTATCCGCTCAGCCGGAGCACGACGGGGACGTACGGCGCAGTGCCGAGTGGCTGTCCGCCAAGCTGAAGGAGACCGGATTCCCGGTCGCCGAGGTCTGGGAGACGGCGGGTGCGCCCGCCGTGTTCGCCGAGTGGCCGTCCGACGACGCGGACGCCCCCACCGTCCTCGTGTACGGACACCACGACGTACAGCCCGCCGCCCGCGAGGACGGCTGGGACACGGACCCGTTCGAGCCGGTGATCAAGGACGGCCGGATGTACGGGCGCGGCGCGGCGGACGACAAGGGACAGGTGTTCTTCCACACCCTCGGCGTCCGGGCCCATCTGGCCACCACCGGCCGCACCACCCCCGCCGTGCACCTGAAGCTCATCGTCGAGGGCGAGGAGGAGTCCGGTTCGCCGCACTTCCGCGCCCTGGTCGAGCAGCAGGCGGCGCGCCTCGCCGCAGACGCCGTGATCGTCTCCGACACCGGCATGTGGGACGAGACGACGCCGACCGTCTGCACGGGCATGCGCGGCCTCGCCGAATGCGAGATCGAGCTGTGGGGGCCCGGCCAGGACATCCACTCCGGATCGTTCGGTGGCGCGGTCCCCAACCCCGCCACCACCCTCGCCCGGCTCGTCGCGGCACTCCACGACGAGGACGGCCGGGTGGCGGTCCCCGGTTTCTACGACGGCGTGGCCGACGTCACCGCCGACGAACGCGCCCTCTTCGCCGAGCTGCCCTTCGACGAGGCCACCTGGCTGCGCACCGCCAAATCGCGGAGCGCGTCGGGCGAGGCCGGCTACTCCACGCTGGAGCGGATCTGGGCCCGGCCGACCGCCGAGGTCAACGGCATCGGCGGCGGCTACCAGGGCGCCGGAAGCAAGACGATCATCCCGTCATCGGCACGGGCGAAGCTCAGCTTCCGCCTGGTCGCGGGACAGGAACCGGACCGCATCCAGGAAGCCGTGCGGACCTGGGCCGAGAAGCGGATCCCGGCCGGGATCCGGCACCGGATCACCTTCCTCCCCGCCACTCGCCCCTGCCTCACCCCGCTGGACCATCCCGCCCTGCGGGCCGTGGCCCGCGCCATGGGACGGGCCTTCGGCCAGAAGATCCTCTTCACCCGCGAAGGAGGCTCAGGGCCCGCCGCCGACCTCCAGGACGTGCTGGGCGCCCCCGTCCTCTTCCTGGGCATCTCCGTACCGTCCGACGGCTGGCACGCCCCCAACGAGAAGGTCGAACTCGACCTGCTGCTCAAGGGCGTGGAGACCACCGCCCATCTCTGGGGCGAACTGGCAGCCGCCCTCCGCTGAATCCTCTGAACACCCGATCCATCCCGGGGGAGTAGGAAGCACCTGTGAGCACCTTCGACAACGCCATCACGGACCGTCCCATCGGTCTGACCGCGCCCAGCGGCATCGACCGCGCCGCGCACCACCGCCTCGACGAGGCATGGCTGTCCGCCGCGTGGAGCCACCCGACCACCCGGGTCTTCGTCGTCTCCGGTGGGCAGGTGCTGATCGACGACACCGCCGACGGCACCGAACTCGTGATGACCCCCGCCTTCGAGGCGCCCGTCACCGAGACCCACCGCTACTTCCTCGGCACCGGCGAGGACGGCGTCAGCTACTTCGCCCTCCAGAAGGACTCGCTGCCCGGCCGCATGGACCAGTCGGCCCGTCCCGCGGGCCTGCGCGAGGCAGGTCTGCTCCTCGGCGCCCGTGACGCCGGTCTGATGGCGCACGCTGTCGCGCTGGAGAACTGGCAGCGGCTGCACCGCTTCTGCTCGCGCTGCGGCGAACGCACGGTCATCGCGGCGGCCGGCCACATCCGCCGCTGCCAGGCCTGTGGCGCGGAGCACTACCCGCGCACCGACCCGGCGGTCATCATGCTGGTCACCGACGACCAGGACCGCGCCCTGCTCGGCCGCCAGGTCCACTGGCCCGAGGGCCGCTTCTCCACCCTGGCCGGATTCGTCGAACCGGGCGAGTCGATCGAGCAGTCCGTGGCGCGCGAGGTGTTCGAGGAAGCGGGCATCACGGTGGGCGAGGTCGAGTACGTCGCCAGCCAGCCCTGGCCCTTCCCGTCCAGCCTGATGCTCGGCTTCATGGCGCGGGCCACGACGTACGAGATCAACGTGGACGGCGAGGAGATCGAGGAGGCCCGCTGGTTCTCCCGCGAGGAGCTGACCGCCGCCTTCGAGTCGGGCGAGATCCTGCCCCCGTTCGGCATCTCGATCGCGGCCCGCCTGATCGAGATCTGGTACGGGAAGCCGCTCCCGAAGCCGCGCAGCGCCGGCTGACACCGCGGCGAGGAAGCGGGCGGGGGAGTGCGGCCAGAGTCCCCCGCTCCCGCGGCTCTACAGTGGACGCGGGCCGTGACTGGCGCTGAGGTGGAGCACCACCGGGGAGCGGCCGCCGAGAACACCGGCAGTCCACCGGGGCTGCCGGAGCCGTGCGCCTGGGCGACCGACCACGACCCCGCGATCCCCGCGGCCCCAGTGGCCGACGTGATCGCCCACGCGCCCAGGAGCACCACATGGACCAGACCCGCACGGCTCAGTTGATGGACGGCGCGGGCCTCGCCCGCCGGAGCGTCGAGCAGACCACCGCCGCGGCCGAGGAGATCCGGCTGCGCACCGGGACGGCCCCCTGTCTCGCGACCGTCCTGGTCGGCGAGGACCCGTCCTCGGTGACGTACGTCAGGATGAAGCGAAACCGCTGCGCCCGCGCCGGCATCGAGTCCCGGCACGTGGCCCTCCCGGCCGAATCCACCACCCAGGACGTGGTCGCCGCCGTCACCGCCCTCTCGCAGGACCCGGGAGTGCACGGCATCCTGCTCCAGCACCCGATGGGCCCGCACATCGACGAGCGGGCCGCCTTCGAGGCGATCGCCCCGGAGAAGGACGTCGACGGGGTCACCATGCACTCCTTCGCCGCGATGGGCTTCGGCCTCCCGGGATTCGTCTCCTGCACCCCCGGCGGCATCATGCGGCTGCTCGACGCCTACGAGGTCGCCCTCGCGGGCAAGCACGCGGTGGTCGTCGGCCGCAGCGCCATCCTGGGCAAGCCCGCCGGAATGCTGCTCCTGGGCCGCAACGCCACGGTGACCTACTGCCACTCGTACACCGCCGGCCTCTCCTCGATCGTGCGGCAGGCGGACGTGCTGGTGGCGGCCGTGGGCCGGCCGCGCTTCATCACGGGCGCGGACATCAAGCCGGGCGCGGTGGTGATCGACGCGGGCTACAACGAGGGCAACGTCGGTGACGTCGATTTCGCCACCGCTTCCGAGCACGCGAGCCTGATCACTCCGGTGCCGGGGGGTGTCGGCCCCATGACCATCGCCGTCCTTCTCGAACAGACGGTGGCGGCGGCCTCCAGGCAGCTCGGCCTGGGCTGACCGGACGGATGGGCCCGGCGATGCGCCGACGTTCGCAGACAGGCATGGACCGGCCCCCCCCGCACCGGCAGGTACGGGGGGCCGGTCCGGCAGCACCCTCAGCCCAGCAGAGCGACCGTGAACGTCTCGCGGTGGTCGGCCAGCCAGGCCTGCATACGGTCCCAGCGCCGCCATCCGCCACGCTCGGCCAGCACCTGGCAGTAGACGGGATCGCCGTCGGCCACGCGGCGGGCGACGAAGGCCCGGCAGGTCTCCGTGGCCTGTTCGATCGCAACGGGCAGTTCGGCACGGTCCCTCGCGGAGAGACCGTAGCCGTCGGCGAGGACCCGCAGCCGTGCGGGAGCGTCCAGACCGGCGGGGTGCAGGGCCGAAGCGGACACCGGATCGAGCATGGGCACCCAGTAGCGGGCAGCCATGGCGACGTCCCAGAGAGGACGGCCCGGAGCCGTCAGGTCGAAGTCGATCAGGGCGGCGGCACGACCGTCACGGAAGACGACGTTCTCCGGGCACACGTCGTTGTGGCACAGCGTGGTTCCTCCCTCCGGATCGGCGAGGTCCTGGGGCCACCGGGCGTCCGGGTCGACAGCGACGGCCGCGCCGGCCTCGTGCAGGCGGCGCAGCAGGACCCCCACCGATTCGAGGGCGGTCGTCGTCATCGCCCAGGGCGGGAAGGGCGGCAGAGCCACCTCGCCGGGGACGAAGGTCAGCTGCTCGCGACCGTCGGCGCCGAGGCCGACGGGGACCGGAGCCGCGTCGAAGCCGTGCTCCTTCAACGCGAGGAGGTGGGCGTGGAGGGCGGACGCGTTGGGCGGTGCCGGGCGTTCCACCAGGTCACCCCGGCGGAAGACCGCCCCCGTGTTGACCATTCCGCCGGCCAGCGCCTCGCCGTCCGCCCCGCCCTCGGCCGTCATGCCGCCCACGCTACCGCCGGCCGGCCTCGCACCGTCCGGACATGGGAGAACCCCCGGTCCGGCGCCGGGCCGGTCGGGGGTCCTCCCATCGGGGCGGGTCAGGCGCCGAGCGCCTGCTTCACCTGCGCCAGCGAAGGGTTGGTCAGCGTCGAACCGTCGGGGAAGAGAACGGTCGGGACCGTCTGGTTCCCGCCGTTCGCCTTCTCGACGAAGGCCGCGGAATCCGGGTCCTGCTCGATGTTGATCTCGGTGTACGCGATGCCCTCGCGGTCCATCTGGCCCTTGAGCCGACGGCAGTATCCGCACCACGTGGTGCTGTACATCGTCACAGTGCCCGGCATGTCTTCGCGCTCCTCTGTCTCATCGGTCCCGGCAATCCCGCCACATCCCTCCCGGTCTCGTCCGTCACACGGAGGACCGGGGATGTGCGTTGCCGCACGGAGGGAGAACGTACGTGACCTGGCCGCCATTCCCCGCACCGCTCCCCATTAGTACGACGGATACCGCACCCCTGTGGACAACTTCCACGTGGGCCCCTTTCGACCTGGCAGCATGGCGGGGTGACATCAGCAACGCATTCCACCCTCTTCCCACAGGTCCCCGACTCCGCCGACGCCGTCCTCGACGGGCTCGACCCCGAGCAGCGCGAGGTCGCCGTGGCCCTGCAGGGCCCGGTGTGCGTGCTGGCCGGAGCCGGTACGGGCAAGACGCGGGCCATCACGCACCGCATCGCCTACGGGGTGCGCGCCGGGATAATCCAGCCGACGAGCGTGCTTGCAGTCACCTTCACCAACCGGGCCGCCGGCGAGATGCGGGGGCGGCTGCGCCAGCTCGGAGCCGGCGGGGTGCAGGCGCGGACCTTCCACTCCGCGGCCCTGCGCCAGCTCCAGTACTTCTGGCCGAAAGCCGTCGGTGGTGATCTGCCCCGGCTGCTGGAGCGCAAGGTCCAGCTGGTGGCCGAGGCCGCGGCCCGCTGCGGCATCCGGCTCGACCGCAATGAGCTCCGCGATGTCACGAGCGAGATCGAGTGGGCCAAGGTCACCCAGACCGTGCCCGCCGACTATCCGGCCGTCGTCGCCAAGTCCCAGCGGGACGCCCCGCGCGATCCGGCCGAGATCTCGCAGGTCTACGCGATGTACGAGCAGCTCAAGCGGGACCGCACGGTGATCGACTTCGAGGACGTGCTGCTCCTCACCGTCGGCATCCTCCAGGACCGCCACGACATCGCCGACCACGTGCGCCGTCAGTACCAGCACTTCGTCGTCGACGAGTACCAGGACGTCAGCCCGCTCCAGCAGCGACTGCTCGACCTCTGGCTCGGCGACCGGGACAACCTCTGCGTCGTCGGCGACGCCAGCCAGACGATCTACTCCTTCACCGGAGCCACCCCCGACCATCTGCTCAACTTCCGCACCCGCCACCCCCGGGCCACCGTCGTCAAGCTCGTCCGGGACTACCGCTCCACCCCCCAGGTGGTGCACCTGGCCAACGGGCTGCTCGGGGCGGCCCGGGGCAGGGCCGCCGAGCACCGGCTCGAACTGGTCTCGCAGCGCGAGCGTGGCCCCGAGCCCGCCTATACGGAGTACGCGGACGAACCCGCCGAGGCCGAGGGCACCGCGCGCCGCATCCGGGACCTGATCGCGGCGGGCGTCCCGGCGGGCGAGATCGCCGTGCTCTACCGGGTCAACTCCCAGTCCGAGGTCTACGAGCAGGCCCTGGCCGACCAGGGCGTGCCGTACCAGCTGCGGGGCGCGGAGCGGTTCTTCGAGCGCGCGGAGGTACGGGAAGCGGGCGTCGCGCTGCGCGGCGCCGCCCGCGCGGGGGGCAACGACTCCCTGCTGGACGATGCGGAGGGGCTGCCCGCCGAGGTCCGTGCCGTGCTCTCCACCAAGGGCTGGCGGAGCGAGCCACCCGCCGGATCCGGGGCGGTGCGCGACCGCTGGGAGTCGCTGGCCGCGCTGGTCAGGCTCGCCGAGGACTTCGAACAGGCCAGGCCGGGCGCGACCCTCTCCGACCTCGTCGCCGAACTGGACGAGCGGGCCGCGGCCCAGCACGCCCCCACGGTCCAGGGGGTCACCCTGGCCTCGCTGCACTCGGCAAAGGGCCTGGAGTGGGACGCCGTGTTCCTGGTCGGGCTGACCGAGGGCATGATGCCGATCACCTACGCCAAGACGGACGAGCAGGTCGAGGAGGAGCGCCGGCTGCTGTACGTCGGCGTCACCCGGGCCCGCTTCCACCTCTCGCTGTCGTGGTCGCTCGCCCGCTCGCCAGGCGGCCGGGCGAGCCGCCGGCCGAGCCGCTTCCTGAACGGGCTGCGCCCCGGCTCCGCTGCGCCGGGCGGCAGGAGTGCGGCCGGCGGAGGCGGCAGCGGTATCGAGCGCCCGGCTTCGCTCCGGCGCAAGCGGCGCGGGCCGGCGCTGTGCAGGGTGTGCGGCAAGACCCTCACCGACGCCGGCGAGATGAAGCTGATGCGTTGTGACGACTGCCCGTCCGACATGGACGAGGCGTTGTACGAGCGGCTGCGCGACTGGCGTGCGGCGCGGGCGCAGGAGATCAGCCAGCCCGCCTACTGCGTCTTCACCGACAAGACGCTGATGGCCATCGCGGAGGCGGTGCCCGGCAGCGAGGGCGAACTGGCCGTGATCTCCGGGGTCGGCGCGCGGAAGCTGGGCCGGTTCGGTGCCGCCGTGCTGGACATCTGCGCAGGTGGGGACGGGATGGAGGAGCCTGCGGAGGCCGACGGAGAGGTGTGAGAAAAACTCGTCGAAAAAATAGTTTGCGCCCGCACCAGTCGTCACCATAGGTTCTTAACCACGGGAACAGCGTCTTCTCTGAAGCCCTGACCCTGTGCTGTACTTATTCCGAATACGTAGGACCGGCTTGGCCGGTCCGCCCGAGACGCCGAGAGGAGGCGATTGAAGTGATCAGCATCATCAAGACCAACAAAATGACCGATCTCTCGGTCGTCTCCGCCTGCTCGCTCGGCCTCGCCTGCTCTTCGAAGTCTTCGCTGCGTGGCACCGGTATGTCCGGCATCTCCGCCGTCAGCCCGCTGTCCCCGGCAAGCCTTCCCGTGCGGGAGCGCAATGAGCGACCGACCCAGGCACCGGCAGCAGAAGTAGCGAAGGGACAGGCCCAGGCCTATGCCTTTGCGGCCGTCGGTGCGGGAGCGGAAGCCGGAGCCAAGAAGCAGACGACGCACCACCACACGATGTGGGCCTTCCGTGGGCCTGAACCCTGGAGAGATCCAGCCTGATCGACGATCAGGCCGGCGCCTTCAGGGCCGCGGAACCCCACTCGGGATCCGCGGCCCTTTTGTTTTGTCCGAACGGACGAGACAGCACGAAGGAGCCTCGGGACAAGTAACACCTGGTACCAGCCGCCCCCCGGCCAACAGGCCGGAAACGACCAGACGAGGACACCACCACCGTGCAACTCGAAGCGCACGCCCCGTCCGTACCGCCTTCCGAAACGATCCCCCCGCCCGGCCTCACGGAGGACTCCACCTTGACCCCGCTCACTGCGCTCACCGCGCTCGACGACGCCATCGAGAACCTGGGCGTGCCCGTTCCCTGCCGTTCCTACGACCCCGAGGTCTTCTTCGCCGAGTCGCCGGCCGACGTCGAGTACGCCAAGTCCCTCTGCCGCACGTGTCCGCTCGTCGAGGCCTGCCTCGCCGGTGCCAAGGAGCGCCGCGAGCCGTGGGGTGTCTGGGGTGGCGAGCTCTTCATCCAGGGTGTCGTCGTTGCTCGCAAGCGGCCGCGTGGCCGTCCGCGCAAGAACCCGGTCGCGGCGTGATCGCCGACCTGGGAGCTGCGGCCCCCAAGCACATGAAGCGCATCGGAACCATCGACCGTCCCCAGACCCACGACCCGCGAAACCAGGAACCAATGACCATCCCCACGAGGGAGCCCGTCGGCTCCGCGACACCGGACGTCACCATCATCGGCGCGAACGACTCGCGTCAGAACAGGACCCGTGAGATGCAACTCATCCCAGAAGCCCTGGCTCGTGCTCATATGCACGACCGCCTGCGGGAAGCCGACGCGGAACGTCAGGCCGTGCGCCTGATCACCGCGCGGCGGATGCAGCGCCGGGCGGAGCGCGCCTCGATGCGTGCCCGGCGTGCGCTGGCCATGGCGGTCATGCACTGAGCCGAGCAGGACTCAGCACAAGCGGTACCGAACACCGCAGTACCGAACACCGCAGTACCGAACACCGCAGTACCGGGCACCGCAATGCAGTACCGGGCAAGCAGTACCGGACAACGCGGTACCGAACGCACGCTGGACCGCTGCGGGTCAGCCGCTCTCTGACCCGCAGCCATCAGTACCCACCCACATCACGACCCCGCCTCGGGGCCGGTCCACCGGACCGGCCCCGAGGCCGTTCTGTGTGCTGGCGTGCCGGACCGCGGGTGTGGAGTTATCGTCACGGTGTGGACGAGGAGACCCAACGCCCCGGAACAGCGGGCACGGAGGGCGTCGTATGTGCCCTGTGCGGCACCGGCGCCGGGAGCGACAGCGCACCGCCGACCTGGATCTGTTCCGTGGAGAACGGCAGCCGACGCTACTTCTGCGACAACTGCGCCCGCGTCCACATCAGGGCCATCGAGAGCCGCCTCGACTCCGCCTGGTGGTGAGGACGCGGGCCGCGTCCCCGCCCGGGGAGCGCTATATGACGTCGGCTCCGGCCGCCGCGCTCTTCTCGGCCGCGCTCTTCTCGACCGGGTTCTCCTCGACCGGGCTCTCCGCCACCGCAGCCTCCTCCTCCGTACTCCCCTCGGCCCACTCCTCCTCGGCCCACTCCTCCTCGTCCTGAGGCAGGAACCCCGGCAGCCAGGACTCGAGTTCCTCGCGCAGCCGGACCGTCGCGCCGAGCTGGCACAGCACCCCTATGGTGCTCAGAGTCACCCGGTGTATCAGCAGATAGGACGGCGGCAGATTCAGCTGCTTGCCCAGCTGATGGGCGGGGGAGCGCGGATCCGCTATCCGGGCGGCCTGAGTGCGCATCCAGCTCCGGCTGAAGGCGAACTCCTCCACCTGGGCCGGTTCGATGATCGGCAGGAGGTAGTCGAGCACCGCGTCGGGAGCGAGGTCGATCGACTCCTTGACGAACCCCTCCTCGCGCAGCAGCTCGTACACCCCGTCCGCGTCGCCCTGGAGCGTCAGCCGCAACGAGTCCCCGATGGTCTGTGGCAGCCCGCCGGGCAGCCGGTCCACCGTCCCGAAGTCGAGTACGCCGAGCCGCCATTGAGCCGCCTCGGTATCCCCGGCGTCGTCGGCCTCAGCGACGCCGTCTTCGTCCGGCCCCGCCGAGGCGGCCGGGTCCGGGGGCAGCAGCCGGAAGTTGCCCGGGTGCGGGTCGGCGTGCAGCAGACCGGTGCGCGCGGGGCCGGAGAAGAGGAACCGGGCCAGCAGCTGTCCGGCCCGGTCGCGCTGCTCCGCGGTTCCGCCGGCGATCACATCGGCCAGTGGCACCCCGTCGATCCACTCCGTGACCAGTACCTGGTCGGACTGGTGGACCACGCCTGGGACCACGACATCGGGATCGTCCGCGAACTCCTCGGCGTGCTCCCGCTGCGACAGCGCCTCCTGCTCGTAGTCCAGCTCCTCCGAGACCCGGTCGCGCAGCTCCGTGATGAGCGGCTTGATGTCCATGCCGGGAACCAGTGGGCCGAGCAGCCGGGCGAACCGGCTGAGCTGGGTCAGGTCCGAGAGCAGCGCCTCCCCGGCGCCCGGGTACTGCACCTTCACCGCGACATCCCGGCCGTCGTGCCACACCGCGCGGTGCACCTGTCCGATCGAGGCCGCGGCCGACGGCTTGTCCTCGAACGTCAGGAACAGCTCCCGCCAGTCCTCGCCGAGCCGCTCGGCCAGCACCGCGTGGACCGTGCCCGCCGGCATCGGAGGCGCGGCCTCCTGGAGTTTGGTGAGGGCCGCGCGGTAGGGGCCGGCGACTTCTTCGGGCAGCGCGGACTCGAAGACGGACAGGGCCTGTCCGAGCTTCATCGCGCCGCCCTTCAGCTCGCCCAGGACCTTGAAGAGCTGGTCGGCCGTGCGCTGCTGCACCTCGCGGGCGACCAGCTCGGCGGACTTGCCGCCGATGCGCTTGCCCAGCCCCCATGTGGCGCGGCCGGCGAACCCCAACGGCAGCGCGGCCAGCTTGGCGGTTCGGGTGACCGCCTTCCGGGGAAGATCAGACATATGCCCCTCCAATTCCCAGACTGCCGCGCTGCGTGCGGCGGTTACCCGGCCATTGTGTCGTGCGCCGTGCCGGCCCCGGAGGTGCGCACCCCTTCAGTGTGCCCACCCGCTCCGCAGGAACAGTCGAAGTGTGCCCTGATCTGCTCCGACCGCCAGTCCAACAGCGGCAGTGCGGCTTCCCACCGGGCCCCGGTACAGGCGGGCAGCTCCCCGTCGAGGAAGGCCAGTGCGTGGGCCGCTGTCAGGCCCGCCACCGCGGTCGCCAGCCCCAGATCGCAGGCCTGCACGGCGGTGCGCCGCCCGGACTGCCACTGTGCCAGCATCCGCGGCCACTGAGAATCCCGGTCCCGCCGGTCCAGATCCAGGCAGCCCGCGCAGGCCGTACCTCCGGGCAGTACCAGGGGACCGACGAAGCCTGTGGCCTCGATCACCCCGGCGTAGAGGTGGGGTGTGCCGGAGGCGATCCACGGCTGGGCGGTGCGCGGATCGGGGAGGTAGGCGGTGAGGCTGTCGCGAGGGGCGACCACGATCAGGGACAGCCCGGGCTCGCCGCGCGCGGGACCGCCCGACGACTCTGCCGCCCGCGGCGCCGGCCCGGGGGCCGAGCGACGTACCAGCTGGCGGGCCGCGCTGTCCCTGCGCTCGCCGGTGGCCGATGGCGGCAGACCTCCGGGCGAGACATCGCACGGCTCGGCGCATCCCCCGTCCAGGACTTCGACCCGGCCCACCCCGGAACCGGAGAGCACCGCGGCGACGGCCGCCCCGACCCGGCCGGCTCCCCGCACCTGGACGCGCATCGCGCGACGGGCTGCCAGCCGGCGCAGCGCTCCGCCCGGCTCCGGATGCACGACGGAGAGTGACGCCAGGTCCGGCCGGTGACGCTCCAGGACATCCGTCCGGCTGCGCAACGCGTCGGCCTCCGGCCCACCGGCCCTTACGTCGTCGATGAGGCCCGCGTCCAGCAACCGCACGACGAGTGTGTCCACTTGGTGTTCGGTGAGGTCCAGCGCCCTGGCCTCCTCGCGCAACAGCGGCATCCCGCGTGTTCCGTCGAGCAGCTCCAGGAAGCAGCCTGTCGCGATATCCATCGGGCCGACCTTCACCGCATGCGCGGGCGTCACACCGAATTGGACGGTGCCCCGGCCGCGCCATGCGCGGCGCAGTGCGGGCTTCAACATCGGATGCACGGCTTCCCCCGGTCTGTGTGGCTGCGTGAGATCCATTGCCAGAATGCGACGGGCCGCTGAAGCGTGTGAAAAGTTATCCACAGGCGGGGGGTATTAGTCGTTCAAATGGTGCAAGCCGTGGGGCGGATCATGTGTGAACCGTCCGGGAGACGGGACTTCCCCCACTGGCAGCGGGTAACGTCGAGCCGTGCCCGCCGACCCGTCCCCCGGCCTCGCCGGGGAGACCCCCGCGCGCAGCGCCGGAATCCACCAGCGCGCCGCGGCAGACCAACCGCCCCGCGGCTCGGCGACGAGCGCGGTCGAGGTCCGCAGGAGCACCCGCCGCCGCAGAACGGTCTCCGCGTACCGGGAGGGCGACCGCACGATCGTGCTGATCCCCGCCCGGATGTCGGAGGCCGAGGAGCAGCGCTGGGTGAACGTGATGCTCGACAAGCTGGCCGCCCAGGAGAGCAGACGCGTCTTCGGCGACAGTGAGCTCGCCGAGCGGGCGGAGCGCCTGTCCGCCCAGTATTTCGATGGCCGGGCCAGACCGGTCTCGGTTCGCTGGGTCACCAACCAGAACACCCGTTGGGGCTCCTGCACCCCGGCAGAGGGCAGCATCCGCCTGTCGCACCGGTTGCAGGGCATGCCGGAGTACGTCGTCGACTACGTGCTCGTGCACGAGCTGGCCCATCTCCTGGTGCCCGGCCACGGTCCGCGGTTCTGGCGGCTCCTCGACGCCTACCCCCGTACCGAGCGGGCCCGCGGCTATCTCGAAGGGGTGGTGGCGGCCGACCGGCTGCCGCACCTGCCCGCCGCCCGCGGCGAGTGACTTCGGCGATTCTGTACCGGGTCTGTACCGGCTTGGCCCACGGCCGGATTTAGCGGTTAGCCTGGCGCGACGCATTTACCTTCCGGATGGGGGACGGTCGTTACGCATGGCCAGGGAATTCCAACGCGGCCACAAGGCCAAGATCAGCGATCTCACACCGGGGACGGACCTGTACGTAGGTGTGCAGATCGCCGGCCCGGGGCTGACCTTTGACATCAGTTGCTTCGGCCTCGATGCCAACGAACAGCTCTCCGACGACCGGTATTTCATCTTCTTCAATCAGCCGAAATCGCCCGAGGAGTCCATTCAGCTCCTCGGTCCCCAGGCCGGTGACACCGAGTCGTTCCGCGTGACTCTGGACCGCGTTCCGGCGAACATCCACAAACTGTCGTTCACCGCAACGCTGGACGGCGCCGGGCAGATGTCGCAGGTCGGTCCCGGGTACATCCGGATCGTCGCCGGCGGCGAGGAAGTCGTCAGGTACGCCTTCACCGGCTCGGAGTTCACCACCGAACGTGCGGTGATGCTCGGTGACTTCTACCTGAAGGACGTCTGGCGGTTCGCCGCCGTCGGCCAGGGCTTCGACGGCGGTCTCGAAGCGCTGCTGAAGAACTTCGGTGGCGAGGTCGCCGAGGAGGAGGCCCCCGTCGCTCCGCAACCGCAGTCCGCGGCGCCGTCGTTCGCCCCGCCCGCCCAGGCGGCTGCGCCCGCCCCGTCGTTCGGCGCACCGGCCGCACCGCAGGCACCGCAGCCCGCCCCCTCCTTCGGCGGACCGCCCGCACCGGCCCCGGCTCCCACCCCGCAGCAGCAGATGCACGCCGCGCCCACCATCGTGGCGCCGTTGGCCCCGCCGGGTGGCGCCGTACCGCCGCCGCCCGGTCCGGTACCCGCTCCGTACGGACAGCCGCCCCAGCAGCCGCAGTTCGGGCAGGTCCCCGGACAGGCACCCGCCCCTTACGGTCAGCAGGCACCCGCGCCGTACGGCCAGCAGCCTCCTGCCCCGTACGGTCAGCAGCCTCCCGGCCCTCCCGGCATGCCGCCGGGTGCGCCCCAGGGCGTTCCGCAAGGCGTGCCGCAGGCCGGGGCGGGTCTCGTCGCCGCGCTCCAGAAATACAAGGAGACGCCCACCGGCCAGCGCTGGACCCCGCAGAACCACCAGCTCATGCGCGTCGACCTCACCAACGGCGGTGGGGGAGTGCTGGCCAGGCAGGGCAGCATGGTGATGTACCAGGGCAAGGTCGACTTCGGCTACAAGGGCGCCGGATTCGCGGGTCGGATCGTCGGTAACGCCACCGGTCAGGAGATGCAGCTCATGCGCTGCACCGGCCGGGGACAGGTCTTCCTCGCCGAGGAAGGCTCCCATCTGCACGCCGTCGAGCTCCAGGGCGACGGCATCTGTGTCTCCGCGGAGAACGTCCTCGCCTTCGACGAGTCGCTCCAGCACGAGGTCCGCCGGATCGAGGGCCACGGCATCCCCGGCGGCGCCCTGTTCACGATGCAGTTCCAGGGCACCGGCACCGTCGTCGTCAAGACCCACGGCGGACCGGTCGTCCTCCCGGTCACCCCGACCACCTTCGCCGACTGCAACGCCGTCGTGGCGTGGTCGTCCGCGTCCCAGGTGATCGTCTCCAGCCAGGTCCGGCTGCGCCGCAACGCCTATCCCGGACACAGCGGGGAGACCGTGAACCTCCAGTTCCGGGGCGCGCCCGGCAACTTCATCGTCGTCCAGCCCTACGAGGTCTGAGGGAGCCCGTCATGAATCAGCAACTCGCGGGCTACGCCCCGACCCCCGTCACGGCCCGGATGGAGAACCACGGGCATTCGATGCTGAAGGTCGCCATGGCCACCGGCCAGGACCTTTACGCGCGCACCGGCTCGATGGTGGCGTACGAGGGCTTCATCCAGTACGAACCCAATCCGCCCGCCGTCCGGCAGATCGCCTCGCAGTGGATCACCGGCGAGGGCACGCCCCTGATGAAGTGCACCGGTGACGGACTGCTCTACCTCGCCGACTACGGCGCGGACGTGGTCGTCATCAACCTCAACAACGACTCCCTCTCGGTCAACGGAACCAACGTGCTCGCCTTCGACGGGCACCTCAACTGGGGCGTCGAACGGGTCAAGGGACTGGCCAAGTTCGCCGGCCAGGGCCTGTGGAACGTCTGCATCTCCGGTACCGGCTGGGTCGCCATCACCTCACGCGGCACGCCCATCGTCGTCGACTGCGGGAGCGGCGAGGACGAGACCTACGTCGACCCGGACGCCCTGGTGGCGTGGTCCCCGAACCTCAAGGTGAAGGGGAAGCGCAGCTTCAAGGCCGGTTCGCTCATCGGGCGGGGCAGCGGCGAGGCGTTCCAGATGGCGTTCTCCGGCCAGGGGATCGTCGTCGTCCAGCCGAGCGAGGACAGTACCGACCGCCTGCGGGTCCGGAACTGACGGGGAGGGAGAGCACACCATGCAGAGTTCGCTTTTCGGCTACACGGAACAGCAGTCCCAGGACCGGTACACGGTTCAGAACCCGCAGCTCCTGCGGGTCTCGCTGACCGGACAGGACGACATCCTCGCCCGCAAGGGAGCCATGGTCGCGTACCAGGGGCTGATGGAGTTCGACGGCGAGTACCAGTCGCACGGACAGCGCCGGGCCCGCGCGAGCACCGGTGAGGGCCTCGACCTGATGCGCTGCTCCGGGCAGGGCACCGTCTACTTCGCCAATCTGGCGCAGTACGTCCATGTGGTGGACGTCGACCGGGACGGCCTGACGGTGGACAGCGCCTACGTCCTGGCCCTCGACTCGTCACTGCACACCGAGGTCATCGCGGTGGACAGCCAGTACGGCATCTCGGGCACCGGGAAGTACCAGCTCAACATCTCCGGCACCGGCAAGGTCGCGCTGATGACCTCCGGCCAGCCACTGATGATGCAGGTCACGCCCGACAAGTACGTCAGTGCCGACGCGGACGCCATCGTCGCCTGGTCCAGCTCCCTGCGCGTGCAGATGCAGGCCCAGACGCACTCCTCGGGCGTCTTCCGCCGGCGTGGCAACACCGGCGAGGGCTGGGAGCTCAGCTTCCTCGGGCAGGGCTTCGCCCTGGTCCAGCCGAGCGAGGTGCTGCCGCCCCAGGGCGCCCAGATCGGCCAGGGGCTGGCCGCCCAGTACGGCATGGGTCAGCAGGGCGTCCACGCCCAGAACCAGAACAACGCCTGGAACTGAGCCACACGATCGGTAAGGGGCGGCCTCTCAGGAGACCGCCCCTTACCTGTGCTGTCGCGCCCCGTGCTGTCGCGTTCCGTTACCGGACGCCGTCCAGTGCTGCCCGCGTACGTTCCACCAGACGCACCACCGAGGAGTCGGCGACCCCGGCGACCTCGTCGTAGGTGAACCAGCGGAGGTCCAGCGATTCGTCACTGATCCGCTCCGTCGAGCCCGACGGAGCCAGCGCCGCGTACTGGACGTCCAGGTGCCAGTTGCAGGGCGCCGGAATCGGGTGGCGGTCCAGGGTGACCGGGCCGCCCGCCAGCAGCGTCAGTCCGTCGATGCCGGACTCCTCCGTGGCCTCACGCAGTGCGGCGCCCGCCAGCGTGGTGTCTCCGGGCTCGCAGTGACCGCCCATCTGCAGCCACATCCGCAGCTTCCGGTGCAGCGTGAGCAGCACCCGGCCGCGCTCCGGGTCGACGACCAGCGCGCTGGCCGTCAGGTGCCCCGCTCCGCAGGCCTTCCACATGCCGTCGGGATGCTGTGCCAGATGGTCCAGATAGGCCCGGCGCAGCTCCTCCTGGGCGGTGTCCACGGTGGCCGAGGTGGACACGGCGTCCGCGCCGTCCCCGTAGCTCTTCAGTACGAGAACGGCGTCGTCGTGCAGGCTCACTTGTCGGTGTCGCCCTTGCTGTCGCTGTCGCTGTCGCTGTCGGTGCCGTCGGTGCCGTTCGTGCCGTCCGTGTCGGTGTCGTCCGTGGCCGGTGCGGCCTTTCCTCCGGGCTCCGCCGTGGGCTTCCGCGGTCCGTTCGCTGCCTCGCCGAGCATCTTGTCCAGCTCGGAGAAGTCCAGCTGCTCGTGGTGCACGAACCCGTCCGGATCGTCCAGGTCGTGCGCGGTCGGCAGCATGTCGGGGTGCTCCCACAGAGCGTCGCGTCCGTCCAGACCCCGCGCGTCCGTGAGCGAGGCCCACAGCCGCGAGGCGTCACGCAGCCGCCTGGGGCGCAGCTGGAGACCGATGAGCGTGGCGAACGTCTGCTCGGCGGGGCCGCCGGAGGCGCGCCGCCTGCGCATCGTCTCGCGCAGCGCGTCCGCCGAGGTCAGCCTGGTCTTCGCGGCCTCGTGGACCACGGCGTCCACCCAGCCCTCGACCAGCGCGAGCGCCGTCTCCAGACGGGCCAGGGCGGCCTTCTGCTCCGGGGTGTCCTCCGGCTGGAACATGCCCTGCTGAAGTGCTTCCTGCATCTGCTCGGGCTGCGAGGGGTCGAACTGGCCGACCACATCCTCCAGCTTGCTGGTGTCGACCTTGATGCCGCGGGCGTAGCCCTCCACGGCGCCGAACAGATGCGAGCGCAGCCACGGCACGTGGGCGAAGAGCCGCTGGTGAGCGGCCTCGCGCAGCGCCAGGTAGAGCCGCACCTCGTCCTGCGGCACGCTCAGGTCCTTGCCGAACCGCTCGACGTTCAGCGGAAGCAGCGCGGCCTTGCCGGCCGGGCCCAGCGGCAGCCCGATGTCGGTGGAACCGACCACCTCGCCCGCCAGCACACCGACGGCCTGTCCGATCTGCTGCCCGAACATCGCACCGCCCATCGACCGCATCATGCCGATCAGCGGGCCCGCCATCGCCTGCATCTCCTCGGGCAGCACATCGCCCATGGCGAGGCCGACACGCTCGGCCACCGGGTCGACCAGCTTCTGCCAGGCGGGCAGGGACGCCTCGACCCACTCCGCACGGCTCCACGCCACGGTGGAGACCGATCCGGAGGGCAGCGACGTCACGCCGTCCAGCCAGAGGTCGGCCAGCCGCAGCGCCTCGTCGACCGAGGCGCGCTCGGACGGGCCGACGCTCGCGTCCTTGGTGCCGTCCGGGGTGCCCTGCGAGACGGCCTGGCGGGCGATCTGCTTGGCCATGTCCCAGTTCACGGGACCGCCCTCGTAGCTCAGCATCTGGCCGAGCTGCTGGAAGGCGGCGCCCAGGTCGTTCGGGTTCATCGAACCGAACATCGCGGCGAAGGGGTTGTCACCGCCCGCGCCGGGGCCGAAGCCGAACGGGTTCGCCGGACCGCCCGAACCCTGCCCACCTCCGGTGGGGTCCTTCTGCTTGCCTTCGTCGCCGTCGTCCGGCTCCTCCGGCGGAAGGCCGAATCCGAATGGGGTGTCACTCACGGGTTTCCTCGGCTCGTAGGGCCGCCGGCTCGAACCGACGGCGACTGCCCGACATCACCATCCAGCGTAGACACCAAGTCCGCTCGGGGCCTCAGTGCTCCGCCGGCTCCCGGCCTGCGGCAGGATGGACGCCACCTGGTACGTACGCGTCATTCGGGTACGTACTGAAGACAACCGCTGGAGACGCCCGGTGAGTTCCCCAGATCCGCAGGTTCGCGCAGCGCGAAACCTGGCCGACCCGCTGTCCGAGAACAAGTCCGAAACCGAGGCCGCGAACAAGGCCGAGAACGAGCCCGAGAACAAGACCGTCCGGAGCCGCTCCAGGAGCCGCGGCCCCGTCGTGGCCATCACCGGAGCCGCGACGGGTGTCGGCGAGCTGCTCGCGGCCCGTCTCGCGGCCTCCGAGGAGATCAAGCAGGTCATCGCCATCGACGAGCGCCGCGGGGAGGTCTCCGAGGCGACCTGGCACATCCTCGACGTCCGTGACCCGGCCATCGCGGAGAAGCTCCGGGGGGCCGACGTCGTGGTGCACCTGGCGCTCGATCTCGACCTGGAGACCGATCCCGCCGCCCGCACCGCCTACAACGTGCGCGGCACCCAGACCGTGCTGACCGCCGCCGCGGCCGTCGGAGTCCACCGGGTCGTGCTGTGCACCTCCGCGATGGTCTACGGAGCGCTCCCGGACAACGACATCCCGTTGGCCGAGGACGCCGAGCTGCGGGCCACCGCGGAGGCTACGGGCGTCGGCGACCTCCTGGAGATCGAACGGCTCGGCCGCCGCGCGCCGCGCGCCCACCCCGGGCTGCACGTCACGGTGGTCCGTCCCACGGTGCTCGTCGGCGGTACCGACACGGCACTGACCCGTTACTTCGAGTCACCACGCCTCCTCGTCGTCGCCGGATCGCGCCCGGCCTGGCAGTTCTGCCACGTCGACGACCTGGTCACAGCGCTGGAGTACGCCGCTCTGGAGAAGATCGACGGAGAGTTCGCGGTCGGCTGCGACGGCTGGCTCGAACAGGAGGAGGTCGAGGAGATCAGCGGCGTGCGCCGGATGGAGCTGCCGTCCGCCGTCGCGCTCGGCGCCGCGGCCCGGCTGCACCGGATCGGTCTCACACCGTCCCCGGCGGGCGATCTGGCGTACACCATGCATCCCTGGGTGGTCAGCGTGAGCCGGCTGCACGACGCGGGCTGGCGCCCCGGCTGGACCAACGAGGAGGTGCTCGCCGCGCTCCTCGAAGAGGTCGAGGGCCGGCACACGCTCGCCGGCCGCCGGCTCGGCCGCAAGGACGCCACGGCGGCCGGTGCCGCCGGTGCGACCGTGGCCCTGCTCGGTACCGCTGCCCTGGTACGCCGCGCCCGCAAGGCGCGCCGGCGTATCTAGGGCCTCCGGTCCGGATCACGGCCGGGGCGGGCCAGGTCCCTGCCCGCGGCTTCTGTAGGAGGCTCCAAGGCCGGGGGCGGCCCACCAGCGGAAAGCGCTATTCCGTGAATCCCGCGCGGTGCGGCACGATGGCCGACATGGCACCCACGCATGACCACCCCGGCGAGCAGGCGGCACAGGACCCCATCCGGCTCCTGGAGATCCGCGACACGCCGTTGTCGGTCGACGAGATCTTCCGTGCCGTCGGCGACGACGCGGCCGGCGGCATCGCGCTCTTCGTCGGCACCGTGCGCAACCACGACGGCGGCCAGGAGGTCGGGGCCCTCGGCTACTCGTGCCACCCCTCGGCCCAGGACGAGATGCGCCGGGTGGCGGAGAAGGTGGCTGCCACCTTCCCGGTCCGGGCGCTGGCCGCGGTCCACCGAGTGGGTGAACTGGAGGTCGGCGATCTCGCCGTGGTCGTCGCGGTCTCCTGCCCGCACCGTGCAGAGGCCTTCGATGCCTGCCGCAAGCTCATCGACGACCTGAAGCACGAGGTTCCGATCTGGAAGCACCAGAGCTTCTCGGACGGAACGGAGGAGTGGGTCGGCGCCTGCTGAGCGCAAACCCCGCGTCCGGGCATCCGCCCCGATTTGCGTAACCCCACCCCTGCGGTGAGCGTTGGCTCTGCAGATGGTTAATCTGCTGATCGGTCAGTTGCGGTTGCTCATGGGGTAGGGAGGTCGTAATGGCAGCACTCGCCTGGTTGTTGATTCCGCTTTTCGCTGCGTTCGGTGCTGCGATATGGGGAAGCTGGGCCGCCCGTAATCGCACTACCGGCGATGTCACCGAGCTCGCCGACTACGCCCGGTTCCGCGAAGCGATGGAGAAGTCGCACTCCGGTTCGGAACCGGTCGAGCAGATATCGAACGTCTGACGCCACACCGAACGTACGCAGTCGCCAATCGGCACCTCGGCCTCGCCGCCGAGGCCCACCGGCGCCCTTCTCGCACCCCGCGCCCGTCCTCGTACGGACCGGCCCCGGCGGTGCACAGACAGACCCTTCCCGTACTGTCGTTCCATGCCACGCCGCACCGCGACGATGCTCGCCTCCACCCTGGTCCTGATCGCGCTGCTCTGCGCCGGCGTACTGATCAAGGTGCCGTATTCGGAGATGTCCCCCGGGCCGACCGTGAACACGCTCGGCAAGGTCGACGGCGAGCCCGTCCTGCAGATCACCGGCCACAAGACGTACAAGACGTCCGGCAACCTCAACATGACGACGGTCAGGGTGACCGGTGCCGACTACAACATGAACCTCGTCGAGGCCGTCTACGGCTGGCTGGGCCACGACAGCCTGGTCGTGCCGCACGAGACGCTCTACCCGGACGGCAAGACCGCGCAGGAGTCGACGCAGGAGAACGCCGAGGAGTTCAGCCAGTCCCAGGAGAGCGCCAAGGTCGCGGCCCTCACCGAACTGGGCATCCCGGTCTCGTCGCGGGTCGTGGTCTCCACGGTCATCAAGGACAGCCCCTCACAGGGCAAGCTGCACGCCGGCGACGTGATCAAGGCCGTCGACGGTACGGCGGTCAAGCAGCCCGAGGACGTGGCGAAGCTCGTCACCAGGCACAAGCCCGGCCAGGACGTCACGTTCACCGTCATCCCGGCCAAGACCGCGGCGGCGGCCGAGAAGGCCGGCAAGGAGCCCAAGGGCACCGAGAAGATCACCCTCACCACGCAGAAGGCCCCCAAGGAGAACCGGGCGATCGTCGGCATCCAGGCGGGGACGGACCACACCTTCCCGTTCGAGATCGACATCAAGCTCGCCGACGTGGGCGGCCCGAGCGCCGGTCTGATGTTCTCCCTCGGCATCGTCGACAAGCTCACCCCGGGACAGCTGACGGGCGGCAAGTTCGTCGCGGGCACCGGCACGATCGACGACAAGGGCAAGGTCGGCCCGATCGGCGGGATCAACATGAAGCTGGTCGGTGCGCGCAACGCGGGCGCACGCTACTTCCTGACACCCGACGAGAACTGCAAGGCCGCGGCCTCCGACACCCCGGACGGACTCACCCTGGTCAGGGTCAAGAACATCGACGACGCCAAGAAGTCGCTGGACAGCATCCGCTCGGGGGACACGGCCGGGCTGCCGAGCTGCTCGACAGGCTGACCGCGTCCCCGTGACCGCGGACCGGTGGGGTCAGGACTCGAAGGTCGCGGCCAGTGCCTCGGCCAGCCCCGGCACCAGCCCTGCGCCGGTCAGCACGTCGTTCGGCGAGTCCTTCTCCCGCAGACGCACCGCCGACTCCCGTGCGCCGTCACGCAGGACGGCGACCGTCATCCGTACCTCCTGACGGTCCGGGTGCTTGGCGACCCACTTGGTCAGCTGGGCGTCGTCGAGACCTTCCGGGACGGAGGCCTCGGCGGACGGCGGCAGCATCAGCCGCTCGACCGTCATCGCGCACCCGACCACCGCGTCCGGCCAGGCGATCGTGGCGAGGAACTCGTCCAGCGCGGTACCCGGGGGGAGCTCCTCCTGCTCGATCGGGGTGAGTGCGGCGGCCTTCGAGCCGTCGCCGTCGAGACCGAGCTGGGCGGCGAGGCCCGGCTCCTGGACCCGCAGCCGGGCGGTGTCGACGAGCGCGAAGAGACGGGCGGGCTGATCCCAGCCGAGACCGGAGATGTATTCGTCGATTTCGAGCACCGCGACAGTGAGCGGGCTCGCGGCCATCGGAGGACCTGAGGGGGAAACATTGGACATGGACAACATCCTGCCTCCTTCCGCCCCGGGAACGGGAACTAGGTAAAGCCTCAGTAAGTTGCATAGGTGGGCTCTACGATCGCTGGGCCCGCTTCACACGACCCGCGAACTTCGAGGTGCGCACGTTGGCTTTCCAGATGCCGGACCGCGGCGGAGGCCCGACAGGGCCACGGATCAGAGTCGGCCGCCCGTCCCGGCGCGCCCGAACCCTGCTCATGACACTGGGCGTCCTGGCGATTCTCGCCATGGCGTTCGTCATGTTCGCGGGGTTCTGGACGGACTGGCTCTGGTACAGGTCGGTCGCGTATTCATCCGTCTTCACCACCACTCTGTGGACCAAGATCGGGCTGTTCCTCGTCTTCGGGCTGCTGATGGCGATCGCCGTCGGTGTGAACATCTGGCTCGCGCACCGGCTCCGGCCGCCGCTGAGCGCGATGTCGCTGGAACAGCAGAGCCTGGACCGCTACCGGATGAGCCTCGCCCCGTACAAGAAGTGGGTGCTGCTTGCGATCACCGCGCTCGTCGGCCTGATCGCCGGAGCGTCCGCCTCCGGCCAGTGGCGTACCTGGCTGATGTATGTGAACGGCGTGCCGTTCGGCCAGAAGGACCCCCAGTTCCATCTGGACGTGTCGTTCTTCGCCTTCGACCTGCCCTGGTACCGCTTCCTGCTGGGCTTCGGCTTCGCTGCCACGGTGCTCTCGCTGGTCGCCGCCGCCCTGACCCACTACCTGTACGGCGGGCTGCGCATCACCAGCCCCGGCGCGCGGGCGACGGGGGCGGCCACCGGCCATCTCTCGGTGCTGCTCGGCATCTTCGTCGCGCTGAAGGCCGTGGCGTACTGGCTCGACCGCTACGGCCTCGCCGTGAAGTCGAGTGACTTCAAGGCCACGGACAACTGGACGGGCCTGCGCTACGTCGATGCCAACGCCTATCTCCCGGCGAAGACGATCCTGTTCTGCATCGCCGCGATCTGCGCCGTGCTGTTCTTCGCGACGCTCTGGCGCCGCACCTGGCAGCTGCCGGTGATCGGTTTCGGGCTGATGGTCCTCTCCGCGATCCTGATCGGCGGGCTCTACCCGGCGATCGTGCAGAAGTTCCAGGTCCAGCCGAACGAGCAGGCCAAGGAAGCCCCGTTCATCCAGAAGAACATCAAGGCCACCCGGGACGCCTACGACATCGACGACGCACAGGTCGACGACTACGCGGGCAAGAGCACCACGGACGACGAGACGAAGCTCCGCGCCGGAGCGGACGCGGCGGCCAGCTACCGGGTGATGGACCCCAACGTCGTCTCCCCGGCCTTCCAGCAGCTCCAGCAGAAGAGGAACTACTACCAGTTCCCCAAGACGCTGGATGTCGACCGCTACAAGGACACGTCCGGCAAGGAGCAGGACACGGTCATCGGTCTGCGCGAGCTCAACCTGCAGGGCATCCCCAAGCGCAACTGGATCAACGACCACTTCACCTACACCCACGGCTACGGCGCGATCGCGGCCAAGGGCACCACGACGGGCAAGAACCCGAAGGGATCTCCGGACTTCACCGAGTCGGGACTGCCGACCACCGGTGAGCTGGGCTCGTACCAGCAGGAGATCTACTACGGCGAGAAGACCGAGCAGTACTCCATCGTCGGCGGGCCCCAGAAGGAGCTCGACTACGAGGAGGACGGCGAGAAGACCACCAGCTACAAGGGCAAGAGCGGGGTCAGTCTCTCCAGCGCGTTCAACCGCGCCGCCTACGCGGTGGCGTTCAGCGAACCGCAGATCCTGTACTCGGGAGCCATCGGCGACGGTTCGCGGATCCTCTACAACCGCACCCCCAAGGAGCGCGTCGAGGCGGTCGCCCCGTGGCTGACCATCGACGGCGACGCCTACCCGGCCGTGGTCAAGGGCCGCATCCAGTGGGTCGTCGACGCGTACACCACGACCAACGGCTACCCGTACGCCTCGCGCACGACGCTCGGTGACACCACGGCCGACTCGCTGACCACCAACCAGCGTGCGGTCGTCGCCCAGCAGAACCAGGTCAACTACATCCGCAACTCGGTGAAGGCCACCGTCGACGCGTACGACGGCAAGGTCAAGCTGTACGAGTGGGACACCGAGGACCCGATCCTCAAGACCTGGCGCAAGGCGTTCCCCGGGACCGTGGAGTCCAAGGCGGACATCCCGCAGGACCTCATGGACCACCTGCGTTACCCGCAGGACCTGTTCAAGGTGCAGCGCGAACTGCTCACCCGGTACCACGTGACCAACCCCGCCCAGTTCTACAGCGGCAGTGACGCGTGGCAGGTCCCGGACGACCCGACCAACAAGGAGTCGGGTTCCGTCCCGCCGTACTACCTGAGCATAAAGATGCCGGACCAGACGGCTCAGAAGTTCTCGCTGACGACGACGTTCACGCCCAAGGGGCGGCCCGACCTCGGGGCGTTCATGGCGGTCGACGCCGATGCGTCCAGCAAGGACTACGGCACGATAAGACTGCTGAGAGTCACCTCCACGGTGAAGGGCCCCGGCCAGGTACAGAGTGAGCTCAACGGCAACGACGACGTCGCCGAGTTCGTGAGAAACCTCAAGGGCACCGACTCCGACATCGAGTACGGCAACCTCCTGACGGTGCCACTCGAGGGAGGCTTCCTCTACATCGAGCCGGTGTACACGCGCGGTGGCACGCAGAACTATCCGCTGCTGCGCAAGGTCGCCGCCTCGTACGGGTCGAAGATCGTCTTCGAGAACAGTCTCGGTGAGGCGCTCAACTCGGTCTTCGGGGTGGACGAGTCCGATACGAGCCAGCCGCCGGCCGAGACGCGACCACCGGGCGACACCACGGAGCCGCCGGCCACTGGCGACGCCGCGTTGAAGAAGGCGATCGCCGACGCCCAGAAGGCATACACGGAGGGCGAGGCAGCCCTGAAGAAGCAGGACTGGGCCGCCTACGGCAAGGCCCAGACGGATCTGCAGGACGCCTTGCAGCGGGCAGCCGCCGCCCAGCCGAAGTCCGGGAGTTCAGGCAGTACGGACAAAACGGATAAGGCTGACAAGAGCGACAAGGAAGATAAGGGCGATAAGTCAGACGGTTCGGCGAACGCCGACAGCGGTGGCTGAGTGAGTGGCGGTCGAGTAACCCGGTAAAGCTTCACCTTTGCGCCGTGGTACGGTTTGAACACAACGGCGCGGGGTGGAGCAGCTCGGTAGCTCGCTGGGCTCATAACCCAGAGGTCGCAGGTTCAAATCCTGTCCCCGCTACTGAAAGACGAAGGCCCGGATCCTTTCGAGGATCCGGGCCTTCGCCGTGTCCTCGTGACTTTTCTGTGCAGTGAGCGTGAAGTGCGGTTCAACGGGCACGAGTTGAGCTTGGACGTGTTTGACTTGTCTCTCTGTGGGCATGTCGACAAAACGCTGAAGTGACCTCACTGACCGCGATATACCAGGTGTACGCGGGTAACAGGTGGTGCGACGATGGTATTTATGGGGGACAGGGCAACTCTGTTGGAGACAGGGCGGTTTGCTCAGCGTCACGCCCATCCGGCAGAAAACGTGATGGATGTGGCATTTGCCGCCGCCGCACGGTACAACGACAACGACCACATCGAGACCGCCGAGACTGCGGAGTGTGCCGCGACCGTCGAAAGTGCAGGGACCGCAGAGTCCGCGTACGGCGTGGAGAACGCCGAGGGCGCGGAGACCGCAGACAGTGCGGACAACGCCGAGAGCGAGGCGCGCCACCGTCGTGCCGCCGAGGCCGGGGACACCGCCTCGATGAGCGTGCTCGGCGCCCTGCTGCTGCGCCGGGGGGACCTGACGGGCGCCGAGGCCTATCTGCGCGCGGCAACCGCCGACGGCGACCGTGCCGCGGCCAACAACCTGGGTGTCCTGCTGCACCAGCGCGGATATCCGGACGAGGCGGCCGACTGGTGGCGGACCGCGGCCGTCGCCGGCTCCGCCGCCGCCGCACACGCCCTGGGGCGCCACTACCGCGAGCGAGGCGACGAGCCCGGCGCCGAGTACTGGCTGCGCCAGTCCGCCGAACAAGGGCATGCGCTGGGTGCGTACGCCCTCGCCGACCTTTTGGAACACCGCGGCGACGACGGAGCCGAGCGCTGGTTGCGCGCAGCGGCCGAGCAGGGGCACCGCGAGGCCGCGTACCGGCTGGCGCGCGCGTTGGAGCGCAACGCGGCGGACGACGCGCACGACGCCTTCGGCCGTCCCGGGCTGGACCCCCGCACCGGAACGGACGGCGACCCCGGCACCGGGTCGCACCGGGTCGCCGTGCGCAAGGACGACAGCCCGGTCGCCGGCCAGGAGGCCGGACGGATCGGCGAGGCGGAGCAGTGGTACCGGCAGGCCGCCGCCCGCGGCCACCGGCGTGCCGCCCTGCACCTCGGCGCCATCCTCGAACAGCGCGGCGAGCTCAAGGAGGCAGGCCGCTGGTACCTCATCTCGGCCAAGGCCGGCGAAGCACGGGCCGCGTGCGCGCTCGGCTTCCTGCTCCGTGACGCGGGCGACCGGGAGAGCGCGGCCGTGTGGTGGCTGCGCGCCGCCCAGGACGGCGACGGCAACGCCGCCAACGCGCTCGGTGCGCTGCACGCGGCCCGGGGGGAGCAGCAGACCGCCGAGCGCTGGTACCGCGCGGCGATGGACGCCGGTGACGAGAACGGCGCGTACAACCTGGGGCTGCTCTGCGCGGCCCAGGACCGCACGGCGCAGGCCGAGCAGTGGTACCGGCGCGCCGCCTACGCCGGCCACCGCGAGGCCGCCAACGCCCTGGCCGTGCTCCTGCTCCAGGCGGGCGACGCGACCGGCGCGGAGCCCTGGTTCTCCAAGGCGGCCGAGGCGGGCAGCGTCGACGCCGCCTTCAACCTCGGCATCCTGCACGCCGGGCGCGACGAGGACCGGGCCGCCCTGCTCTGGTACGAGCGTGCCGCGGCGGCCGGACACACCGAGGCCGCGCTCCAGGTCGGCATGGCGCTGCTGCACCACGGCAAGGAGCGGGAGGCGGAGCGCCACCTGCGCTGTGCGGCCGGTGGTGGCAGCGCGGAGGCGGCCTTCCGGCTGGCCGGGGTGCTGGACTCGCGGCAGCCACCGCCGGGACCGCCCGCCCTGGGCGAGCCGATGCCGGAGAAGACCGAGTGCGAGGAGTGGTACGAGCGGGCGGCGGAGCAGGGGCATCGCCGGGCCCAGGTGCGCGTCGGGATGCTCGCCGCGGCCCGGGGTGACGTGGAGAGCGCCGGGCGCTGGTACCGGGAGGCGGCCGAGTCGGGCAGCCGCAACGGTGCCTTCAACCTCGGTCTGCTGCTCGCCCGCGAGGGCAGTGAGCGCGAGGCCGCGCTGTGGTGGAGCCGTGCCGCGAACGACGGGCACGGGCGGGCGGCCCTGCGCCTGGCTCTGCTGGCCGCGCGCCGCGGTGAGCTCGCGGAGGGGCAGCGGTGGTGTGCGCGGGCGGTTGAGCTGGGTCCGGCGGAGGTGTCGGAGCGGGCCGCGCGGTTGCGCGAGGCGCTGCATCAGGAGCTGACCGCGTAGAGGGCGGGGCGGAGGCGGGGCGGGAGGTTCTCGGGGGCGGCGGTGTCTTCGGCCCCCGCTCTGTCCTCAATCGCCGGACGGGCTTGTTTTGGCTGGGGTGCCCGGTCTCGGGGCGGGCTCGATTCCGCTGGGGCGGGGCGACTGCCCGGCGGGCCGGTGTGGCCGGAGGAGGCCCCGCCCTGTGGCCGGAGGGGGCCCTGCCTATTGATTTGCGCTGGTCCGGAGGGGTGTCGTACTGTGGGGATCACAACGACGCGGGGTGGAGCAGCTCGGTAGCTCGCTGGGCTCATAACCCAGAGGTCGCAGGTTCAAATCCTGTCCCCGCTACTGAAGACAGAGGGCCGGATCCTTCAAGGATCCGGCCCTCTGTGCATGCGCCCCGCACGGGAGGGCCCGGCTCAGGGCTTGTGTCCCACGGCCTCGCTGTACATCGCCCGGTCCACGGCCTTCTCCTCCGGCACCGGTGCGCCCGTCGAGACGCCCGAGTCGGCGTACGCCTTCTGCAGCCGGTCCGTGGTGCCCTTCCGGATCTCCCAGTCCATCCGCATCGACGGCGTCGACCGCAGGGTCGCCTCGTCCGTCTTCATCAGCTTGGCGAGCTCGGCGACGAAGGCGGGGTCGGACTTGTAGTCGCCGGCGAAGTAGGTGTTCACCGTGCGGATGTAGGCCCGGAGGAAGGCGACGCCCGCGTCCGGGTCCTTGTTCAGCAGTGTCGGGCCGAACAGGAGCCCGCCGAGCGGTTCGCCGACCGGCTGTCCGCCGAGGAAGGCGAACTTCTTGTCGCCGTCGACCTTGCGCCAGATCGGGTCGAGCAGCCAGGCGGAGTCCACGCCCCCGTTCTGCAGAGCGGTCAGTACGTCCGCCGAGCCGAGCTGCTGGAAGCTGATCTTGTCGAGGCCGCCGCCGTGCTTCTTCAGGGAGGTGTCCATGGGATAGGCGATCACCGAGCCCTTGCCGATCATCGTGCCGAGTTTTCGGCCGGCCATGTCGACGTGATCGGCGCTCTCCCCGTCCTTGAGGCGTACCCACAGGCCGCTCTTGGAGGTCGGGTCGGGGGAGAAGTTGCCCGCGACCCACTTGATGTCGAAGCCGCCGTTGATGCCGTTCATCACCGCGGCCTCCGGCGCCGCCCACTGGGCGTCGACGTCCCCCTTCGCGAGCAGGGGCAGGGCGTCCGGTGTGGGGAGCACCTTCAGCTGGACGTCCAGGCCCTCCTTCGCGAACTCGCCCTTGGCCACGGCGACCTGGAGAGGGGCGACGTACTCCGCGCTCAGGGTGCCGGTGGCGAGGACGATCTTGCGTTTCTTCGCCGGCGGACGGGCGGCGGGGGCGCCCTTGTCGCAGCGGGCGGGTCTGCGGCCGGGCGCGAGGTCCGAGGGGTCGGTCCAGCTCCCGGCACCGCAGCCCGCGACGGGTTTGACGGTGCGGGGCGCGGCGTCGGCCGTGTCGCCGCCCGAGGAGTCGTTCCCGGCGCAGCCCGCCGCGCCGAGCAGGGATGCCGCCACGAGCACGGCGGTGCGGGTGAAGGGGGTACGTGTACGCACAGTGCCTCCGTAAGAGGAATCGTTCACGACTGGCTGCGGCCGCGGTCGCGCGGGGCCCAGGGCGTGAGCAGCCGGCCGGCGATCCGCACCACTTCGGAGAAGAGGACACCGAGCACCGCCACACAGACGATGCCGACGAACATCACGTCGTTCTGGAACAGGGCCCGGGAGTCGAAGATCAGGTGGCCCAGTCCGTCGGCTGCCGCGATCTGCTCCGACGCGACGATGACCAGCACCGCGACGCCGGCCGCGATCCGCGCGCCGACCAGCACCGCGGGCAGCGAGGCCGGCAGGAGCACGTGCCGGAACATCTGCCAGGGCGATGCGCCGAAGACCTGCCCGGCATCCCGGTGGCCGGCCGGAACGGCGAGCACGGCCGCCATGGTCGAGATCCAGACGAAGAAGAAGACGGTGGCGGCGACCAGGGCGATCTGTGGCCCTTCGCCGAGGCCGAACATATTGAGGAAGACCGGCAGCAGGGCCAGTTTCGGTACGACGTACAGGGCGTCGAGCAACGGCTCCAGCGCCGCCCGTACGAGGGCGAGCGAGCCCATCAGCAGGCCGAGCGCGTAGCCCGCGACCGTGCCGATCGCATAGCCGCCGAGTACGCGTTTGAGCGTGGCCCACACATCCGGCCACAGGTCTCCGTCGGCGGCCCGGTCCCAGCCGTCCGCGAAGATCGTGGAGGGTGCGGGATAGACGCGGTCGTCGATCCAGGACCGGGCGGCGGCCAGCTGCCAGAGCAGCACCAGGAGCAGCGGCACGGCGACGGCGAGCGTGACTTCGAGGGTGCGGCGCCTGCGGTGGGTGCGTACGGGATGCAGCTCCTGCGGACCCGGCCTGCGGACCAGCACCTGCTCCTCCCCGTTCACGGACTTCGCGGCGGTGCTCATACCAGGGCCGCCCCTCCGCGGACCTCGCCGCGCAGCAGATCCCACAGCTCGCTCTTCAGCGCGGTGAACTCCGGCGTCGAGCGGATGTCCCCGGTGCGCGGCCGTTCGAACGGCGGGCGGTGCTCGGCGATGATCCGGCCCGGTCTGGCCGACATCACGAGCACCCGGTCCCCGAGCACGATCGCCTCCTCCAGGCTGTGGGTGATGAAGAGCGTGGTGGTGCGGGTGGTCTGGGTGAGCTCCAGCAGTTCGTCCTGGAGGATCGTGCGCAGCTGGGCGTCGAGCGCCGCGAACGGCTCGTCCATCAGCAGGATCTCGGGCTCCACGGCGAGCGCGCGGGCGATCGCCACCCGCTGGCGCATCCCGCCCGAGAGCGCGGCGGGGTAGGCACCGGCGAACTCCGCGAGCCCGATCCGGGACAGCCAGTCGTGTGCCCTGGCGTCGGCCTCCCTGCGCGGCACGCGCTGGATGTCGAGGCCGAAGCGGACGTTGGCCAGGACGGTCTTCCAGTCGTAGATCCCGTAGTCCTGGAAGATCATCGCGGCCGGCCGGGCCGACGCCGTACGGATGGACAGCTCGCCTGCGCTGGGGCGCAGAAGTCCGGCCGCGATCCTGAGCAGGGTGGACTTGCCGCAGCCGGACGGCCCGACGATGCAGGCGAACTCGCCCGGCACGACGTCGAGATCGACCGGTCCGAGGGCGGCCAGAGCCTTCGTCCCCCGTCCGAAGGAGCGGGTGAGAGCACGGGCGCGGAGTTTGGGGGCGGTGGACGATGCCGGGGCCGGGGCCGGAGCCGGGGGTGGGTTCGGAGCCGGGGGTGGGTTCGGAGCCGGGGGTGGGTTCGGGTGCGGGTCTCCCACGGGTCTCTCCTCGTACAGGTCGAGGTGCGGGGCCGCCGCGGGGCGGCGTGATCGCCGATGACGATATGACGACCCGTCAGATTCGGGAAGGGGGTGCGCGGGGCCGGGTGTGCTGAGTGCTGGATTCGGTCCGCGGCCGGGCGGTGGGCCGGCCGCGGGGTCGGTCAGGTGTGCGGCCGCGCCCGAATCAAGCACCTCATCCACGCCGCATGCCGAAAACGCCCTGCACCGGCATGTGCGGTGCAGGGCGTCGGGGTGGTGGTGGCGGGGCGGCGGTCGGGTCAGGCGGCCGCGGCGCAGTTCGGGCAGATGCCGCGGTACGTCATCTCGACGCCCGAGATCATGAACCCGAAGCGCTCGCCGGCCGGCAGATCGGCCAGCGGGTCACCGGCCGGGTGTACGTCGCGGATGGCGCCGCAGTTCGCGCAGACCAGGTGGTGGTGGGGGCGGTGCGCGTTCGGGTCGTACCGCTTGGCCCGGCGGTCGGTGGACACCTCGATGACCTCGCCGAGCGTCACCATCTCGCCCAGCGTGTTGTACACGGTGGCGCGGGAGATCTCGGGCAGCTTGGCGACGGCCCGTGCGTGGACCTCGTCTGCCGTCAGGTGCACATGGTCGCCGTCGAGCACCTCGGCCACGACGCGCCGCTGTGCCGTCATGCGCCAGCCGCGTCCACGAAGTCGTTCCAGGAGGTCACTCATGTGGACAAGCCTAACAGTGGAGCGCCCGAGTCCTGAACCGGTGTGACTTTGGATGCTTGATTGACTTGGACAAAGTCCATTGTAGGATCGGAACCGGCATACGGCAGGGACAGCTGTGCACGCCATGACGACATGACGGATGTGCAGGAATGACGCAGGAGGCGCACGTGACGCAGGGACCGCTCACCACGGAGGCCGGGGCACCGGTGGCCGACAACCAGAACAGCGAGACAGCGGGCGTCGGCGGTCCGGTGCTGGTGCAGGACCAGGTGCTGATGGAGAAGCTCGCGCACTTCAACCGCGAGCGCATCCCGGAGCGCGTCGTGCACGCCCGCGGCGCCGGGGCGTACGGCACGTTCACGCTGACCCGTGACGTCTCGCAGTGGACGCGTGCGAGGTTCCTCTCCGAGGTCGGCAAGCAGACCGAGACCTTCCTGCGCTTCTCGACCGTCGCCGGCAACCTCGGCTCCGCCGACGCGGTGCGTGACCCCCGCGGCTTCGCGCTGAAGTTCTACACCGAGGACGGCAACTACGACCTCGTCGGCAACAACACCCCGGTGTTCTTCATCAAGGACGCCATCAAGTTCCCCGACTTCATCCACACCCAGAAGCGCGACCCGTACACCGGCTCCCAGGAGGCGGACAACGTCTGGGACTTCTGGGGCCTGTCGCCCGAGTCCACCCACCAGGTGACCTGGCTCTTCGGTGACCGCGGCATCCCGGCCACGCTGCGCCACATGAACGGGTACGGATCGCACACCTACCAGTGGAACAACGAGGCCGGTGAGGTCTTCTGGGTCAAGTACCACTTCAAGACCGACCAGGGCATCAAGAACCTCACCACCGAAGAGGCCAACCAGATCTCCGGAATGGACCCGGACAGCCACCAGCGCGACCTGCGCGAGTCCATCGAGCGCGGTGACTTCCCGTCCTGGACCGTGCAGGTGCAGATCATGCCGGCGGCCGAGGCGGCCACGTACCGCTTCAACCCGTTCGACCTCACCAAGGTGTGGCCGCACGAGGACTACCCGCCGGTCGAGATCGGCAAGCTGGAGCTCAACCGGAACCCCTCGAACGTCTTCGCGGAGACCGAGCAGTCGATCTTCAGCCCCGCGCACTTCGTGCCCGGCATCGGCCCCTCCCCGGACAAGATGCTCCAGGGCCGCCTGTTCGCGTACGGCGACGCGCACCGCTACCGCGTCGGCATCAACGCCGACCACCTGCCGGTGAACCGTCCGCACGCCGCCGAGGCGCGGACGAACAGCCGTGACGGCTACCTCTACGACGGCCGTCACGAGGGTGCGAAGAACTACGAGCCGAACAGCTTCGGCGGTCCGGTCCAGACCGACCGCCCGCTGTGGGAGCCCGTCCCGGTCACGGGCGGCACCGGCACCCACGAGGCCCCGAGCCACGCCGAGGACAACGACTTCGTCCAGGCCGGCAACCTCTACCGGCTCTACTCCGAGGACGAGAAGGACCGGCTGATCGGCAATCTCGCCGGGTTCATCTCGAAGGTCTCGCGCGACGACATCGCCGAGCGTGCGATCAACAACTTCCGCCAGGCCGATGGTGACTTCGGCAAGCGTCTGGAAGCGGCGGTGCAGGCTCTGCGCGGCTGAGTCCGTCCCGTTGACCGGCCGGTCCCCGCACGCCGGGGGCCGGCCGGCCGCGTGCGGGGCGCCTCAGCCGACCAGTTCCACGGGTTGGCGCCCGGCCGGCGCCCAGCAGCGGATGATGTCGCGCACCGAGACGACGCCCACCGGTCCGTCGTCGTCCAGCACGATCAGGTGCCGGAAGCCGCCGTGTGTCATGGCCTCGGCTGCCTCCTTCAGGGTCCAGGCGGGTGCGGCGAAGACCACGTCGGTCGTGGTGTGGGTGGAGGCGGTCTCGATATCGGGGTCCTGGCCCGATCCGACCGCGTCGAGGATGTCGCGTTCGGTGAGGATGCCGAGACCGCAGGTGTCCGGGTCGTGGACGACGGCTGCTCCGACATGGCGCGCCGACATCAGCCGGGCGGCCTGGCGGAGGGTGTGGGTCGGGCCGATGGTGAGGACCACCGTGCTCATGGCGTCACGGACGAGCATGAGAGGGAGCCACCTCCTTGGTGAAGCGACTGCGTGAGCCGATTCACAAGTTCACAAGTGGGGAGACTCTCAGAGTCGCACTGTTCGCGGAAGGCAACAAGGGGTGGTGAAGATCGTTCGAGGGGCGTGCGGTGGTGCGGCACGCCCCTCGTGGTTGCCGTGCGCCTGCTGAGGCGTCCAGGCATGGCTGTTTGCATGGCTGTTCCGGCGGCAGGTGCGTGGTGAAAGGGCCCCGCCCCGACCGGCCGGGTCAGTAGCGCTGGTTCAGATATCCCAGCAGTTCGTGGTGGAGCGTCCCGTTCGAGGCCGCCGCGTTTCCGCCGCCCGGACCGGAGACCCCGTCCAGGCTGGTGAACCGGCCACCCGCCTCCTGCACGATGATCGCGTTCGCGGCCATGTCCCAGAGGGAGAGCTCCGGCTCCGCGCAGATGTCGACCGATCCCTCGGCGACCATCATGTACGGCCAGAAGTCCCCGTATCCGCGGGTGCGCCAGCAGGCCCGGGTCAGATCCATGAAGCCGTCGAGCCGACCCTGTTCCTCCCAGCCGGTCAGCGAGGAGTAGGCGAGTGAGGCGTCCGCGATCCGCTCCACCTTCGAGACGTGCAGCCGGGTGGCGGAGGTCAGGCTGCGGCCGGAGAAGGCGCCCGCCCCCTTCGCCGCCCACCAGCGCCGGTTCAGCGCGGGCGCCGACACTACGCCGACCACCGGCTGGAAGCCGTCCTCACCGGCCTCCATCAGCGAGATCAGCGTCGCCCAGACGGGCACACCGCGTACGTAGTTCTTGGTGCCGTCGATCGGGTCGATCACCCAGCGCCGGGGGCCGGTCCCCTCGATCCCGTACTCCTCGCCCAGGATCGCGTCGCGTGGGCGGGCCCGGTGGAGATGGCCGCGGATCAGCTCCTCGGCGGCCTTGTCGGCCTCGGAGACCGGTGTCATGTCCGGCTTCGTCTCGACCTTCAGGTCCAGGGCCTTGAACCGGTCCATCGTCGTCGCGTCGGCGGCGTCCGCCAGCACGTGGGCGAGGCGCAGATCATCGTGGTAGTCGGGCATGACCGTCACAGTATCGACCGCCGGTGCACCGAGCCACAGGGCCCCGGGGCCGCCCGGACTCTTGACAGTGCGGGGGAGCGCGTCAACTCTGAATCGCAGGCCCCGGCGTGGGAGGCAACGATGCCGACAGCGCGAGAAGCACTGCTGGACGCCGCCCACGCGGCCCTGACCACCCGGCCCTGGCCGTCCGTGCGCATGGTCGATGTGGCAGCTGCCGCCGGGGTCTCCCGGCAGACCCTCTACAACGAGTTCGGGAGCAAGGACGGGCTGGCCCGCGCCCTGGTCCTGCGTGCCGCCGACGCCTATCTGTCCGGCGTCGAAAGGGCGCTGGGACTCTCCGGCGTCGCGGGTGACCGGCTGGCCGCCACCGCCGCCTGGACGGTCCGGGCCACCCGTACGGACGAACTGGTCAGAGGCCTGCTCACGGGCTGCTGGGGGGAGCGGTTACCGCGCCCGCCCCGGCCGGCCCGTCCGCCCGGCTCGCTCGTGCCGGCGCAGCGCCGGGCCGATGCCGGACCGCCGACGCCCGCCGAACTGCTCGACCAGGTCAGGGACCGTGTGGTGGCCGCGCTGGGTGACGGTCGGCGTCCGCCGCACGACCCGGCGGTGCTGGGTGACGGTCGGCATTCGCCGCACGACCCGGCCGCGCTGGCGGCGACCTGCGAACTGGTTCTGCGGCTCGCCCTGTCGTACGCCCTGGTGCCGGCCCCCGCGGCGGGGGCGGAGAGCACGCCGCTGGTCGGCTACGTGGTGGAGCGGGCCCCGGACGCCGTTGCCTGAGCCGCCCGTCCGCGCCGGGGGCGCGAGCCCGCGGTCAGTGCGAGGAGCCCGAGAGCTGGAGACCGATCACTCCGAGGATCACCAGTGAGATCGAGATCAGCTTGAGCGTGGAGACCACGTCGTCGAGGAAGATCATGCCGTAGATGGCGGTGCCCGCGGCGCCGATGCCGGTCCACACCGCGTAGGCGGGACCGACGTCGAGCTTCTTCAGCGACATGGTCAGCAGACCGAAGCTGCCGAGCGCGAAGATGCAGAACGCGATGGTCGGCCAGAGCCGGGTGAAGCCGTGCGAGAGCTTGAGACAGACCGCGAAGCCCGTCTCCAGAAGTCCCGCGACCACGACCAGCAGCCACGCCATCGTCAGTGCCCCTCCGCATCGGTGACCGTCCCGTACCGCTGGGTGCGATTCGTGATTATGCACTTACCGGTGGCGAGTGATCGCAAACGTGCCCGGGTCAGTCGCCCTCGCGTCGTTCCCGCGTGGAGAGCAGCCGCCGCAACGAGTCCAGCCGGGCCGGATCGGCGTGCCCCTCGGCCACCCAGGCGTCCAGCGCGCATTCCGGTTGCAGGCTGTCGTGGGTGCAGCCGCGCGGGCAGTTCTCGGTGCCGGGCTGGAGGTCGGGGAAGGCGTTGATGACGCGGGACGGGTCGATGTGGTGCAGCCCGAAGGAGCGGACACCGGGGGTGTCGATCACCCAGCCCCGGTAGTCCGGCAGCGGGAGCGCCAGCGCCGACGTGGTGGTGTGGCGGCCCCGGCCGGTGACCGCGTTGACGACCCCGGTCGTACGGCGCCTGTCCTTCGGCACCAAGGCGTTGACCAGGGTGGTCTTCCCGACACCGGAGTGCCCGACGAAGGCGGTCACCCGGTCGTTCAGCTGCTCGCGGACCCGCTCCGCCGCGTCGCCGTTCTCCAGTTCCTCGCGGTTGGTGACGATGAACGGCACACCCAGCGGGGTGTACGCCTCCAGCAGCTTGTCCGGAGAGGCCAGATCGGACTTGGTCAGCACCAGGAGGGGGGAGAGGCCGCCGTCGTACGCGGCGACCAGACAGCGGTCGATCATGCGCGGACGGGGTTCCGGATCGGCCAGCGCGGTGACGATCGCCAACTGGTCGGCGTTGGCCACCACCACCCGCTCGAACGGGTCGTCGTCGTCCGCCGTCCGGCGCAGCACCGAGCGGCGCTCCCCGATCCGCACGATCCGGGCCAGGGTGTCCTTGTCGCCGGACAGATCGCCGACGATGGAGACGGTGTCGCCCACCACCGCGGCCTTGCGGCCCAGCTCGCGGGCCTTCATGGCGATGACCGTGCGGCCCTCGACGAGGCAGGTGAGCCGGCCGCGGTCCACGGTGAGGACCATGCCGTCCTCGGCGTCCTCGTGCTTGGGACGGGTATGCGTACGAGGCCGGTTGCCCTTGCGGTTGGGGCGGACCCGGATGTCGTCCTCGTCGGGGTTCTTGCCGTAGCGGCGCATGTCTCAGGCCCCGAGCATTCCGGTCCACATCTGCGGGAAGTCGGGCAGGGTCTTGGCGGTCGTCGCCACGTTCTCGATCTCCACTCCGGGGACTGCGAGGCCGATGACCGACCCGGCGGTGGCCATGCGGTGGTCGTCGTACGTATGGAAGGTACCGCCGTGCAGCGGTCGCGGCCGGATGTGGAGGCCGTCCGCGGTCTCGGTGACCTCGCCGCCGAGCTCGTTGATCTCCTTGGTGAGCGCGGCCAGCCGGTCCGTCTCGTGCAGCCGCAGATGGGCCACGCCGCTCAGCGTGGAGGGGGAGTCGGCCAGGGCCGCGACCGCCGCGATCCCCGGGGTCAGCTCGCCCACCTCGCCGAGGTCGACGTCGATGCCGTGGATGCGGCCGGACCCGGTGAAGGTGAGGCCGTGCTCGGTCAGCTCACAGCTGCCGCCCATGGCGGTGAAGATGTCACGCAGCGCGTCACCGGGCTGTGTGGTGCGCAGCGGCCAGTCCGGCACGGTGACCCGGCCGCCGGTGACCAGCGCCGCGGCCAGGAACGGCTGGGCGTTGGAGAGGTCGGGCTCGATGGTCAGATCGCGGCCGAGCAGCGCCGATGGGGAGACCCGCCAGACATTCGGTTCGCCGCCCGTCTCCGGCTCGTCGACCTGGGCGCCGACGGCCCGCAGCATGTCGACGGTCATCCGGATGTGCGGCATGGACGGGAGCCGGGAGCCGGTGTGCCGCACCTCCACACCCTGGTTGAAGCGCGGCGCGGACAGCAGCAGTGACGACACGAACTGGGAGGACGAGGACGCGTCGATCGCGACAGGCCCGCCGTCCAGCGCACCCCCGCCGTGCACGGTCATCGGCAGCGAGCCGCGGCCGTCGTCGTCGATCCGGGCACCGAGCGCCCGCAGGGCGTCGATCACCCCGTTCAGCGGGCGCTCGTAGGACCGCGGGTCCCCGTCGAAGTCGACCGGGCCGTCGGCGAGGGTGGCCACCGGGGGCAGGAAGCGCATGACCGTACCGGCGTTGCCGACGTCGATGGTGACCGGGCCGTGCAGACCGGCCGGGATGACCCGCCACGCCTCGCCGGAGCCGTCCGCGCCGCCTGCGACGGAGGAGCTGGAGGAGACCGTCTCCTCGATACCGACGCCCATCGCGCGCAGCGCGTCGGCCATCAGCAGGGTGTCGCGGGAGCGCAGCGGCCGGCGCAGCCACCCGGGCTCCGAGGAGAGCGCGGCCAGCACCAGTGCGCGATTGGTGACCGACTTCGATCCGGGCACGGTGACGGTCGCGTCGACGGCTCCGCTCGCGTGGGGGGCGGGCCAGAGGGCGGGGTGCACGGAACTTTCGGTCATGGAGCTCACTTTAGTGGCTCTGCGCCCGACCGGATTTTGGCCAAACGGTATGAAATAGGGACGTAACGCGAGAGTGGTAAAGGGGCCCGGTCACAGGCCCAGCAGCCAGCGTCCGCCGCCGATCAGCGAACAGAGCGACACGGCGTGGAACAGGAACAGCCACAGCGCGGCCGGTACGTCCGTCAGCCGCGACAGCTGGTCCGCGTCCGAATCGGGCGCACCCCCGTGGCGCCGCTTGGACTGCAGCTCGAACGCCGGACGCACCCCGCCGAGCAGCAGGAACCAGACCGCGCTGTACGCGAACAGCGACTGCCAGTCGGGTGAGGCCAGCCACGACATCAGCAGGAAGAGCGAACCGGTGAGGATCACCGTCAGCGCCCCGTACACGTTACGGATCATCACCAGCATGACCGCGAGCAGCGCCGTGGCCAGCCACAGCAGCAGCGTGATCCGGCCGTTGACGAGCAGCCACGCACCGCCCAGACCCAGCAGTGGTGGCGCGGTGTAGCCCGCCGCCGCGGTGAGGACCATGCCGATACCGGTCGGCTTGCCCCGGCTCACCGTCAGCCCGCTGGTGTCCGAGTGCAGCCGGATCCCCGAGAGCTGCCTCCCGGTCAGCAGGGCGATCAGCCCGTGGCCGCCCTCGTGGGCGATGGTGATCGCGTTGCGGGTCAGCCGCCATATGACATTGGGCACGACGGCGATGAGCGCGGCCGTGGCGGTCACCACGACCAGCCACTGCTCGGGGGCAGGCTGGGTACCGAAGACGCGGTCCCACAGATTGCCGAGATCGGTGCTGTTCATGGAGTGGGCGGCTCCTCGCGGTATTGACGTCCGGTCGGGATGACGGTCGTGGCAGTCTGGCACTTATGTGCGGACGGTATGCAGCGAGTCGGCGGCCCGAGGACCTGACCGGACTCTTCCAGGTGGAGAAGTGGGAACCGGCCGAGACGCTGGAGCCGGATTACAACGTGGCGCCGACCAAGGAGGTCTACGCCGTACTGGAGCGTCCGGTGAAAGACGCGGACGACCAGCGTCCGGTTCGCCAGCTGCGCGCACTGAAATGGGGACTCGTCCCGTCCTGGGCCAAAACCCCGGAGGGCGGCGCCCGGATGATCAACGCCCGCGCCGAGACGGTGCACGAGAAGCCGTCCTTCCGCCGTCCCTTCGTCTCACGCCGCTGCATCCTGCCGGCCGACGGCTATTACGAGTGGGTGACCGGCAGCGAGGAACGGCAGCTGGAGGAGAAGGGCCGCAAGAAGCGACCCCGCAAGCAGCCGTACTTCGTCACCCCTGCCGACGGATCGGTCTTCGCCATGGCCGGTCTCTACGAGTTCTGGCGCGACCGGACGCTGCCCGACGACCATCCGCAGGCCTGGTGGGTGACCTGCTCGGTGATCACGACGGAGGCGGAGACGAGCCCCCTCGCCGTCGCCCCGGCCGACGGCCCGGCCGCGCTCGCGGACATCCACCCCCGGATGCCGCTGATGCTCACCCCGGACCGCTGGGACGACTGGCTGGACCCCTCCCGCACCGGCATCGAGGAGCTGCGCGGACTGCTCACGCCGCCGCCCGGCGGGCTGATGCGCGCCTATCCGGTGGCCACCGCCGTCAGCAACGTCCGCAACAACGGCCCCGAGCTGAAGGACGAGCTGGCCGCACCCGAGGTCGGCACCCTCTTCTGAAGGACGCGCCGGACCTCGGGCGGCCCGCGGCGGGTTGGTTGGATGGGGTGGTGAAAGCCACCGAGACGAACCCCCGCACCGAAACGGTCGACACCGAGGCCGGAACCGCCCGGATCAGCTGGCTGTCCGCTCCCGAACCCCGCCTCCTGCTCGCGCTCGGCCACGGCGCGGGCGGCGGTATCGAGGCCCGGGACCTGAAGGCGCTCGCCGCCGCGCTGCCCGCGCACGGGGTGAGCGTCGCCCTGGTGGAGCAGCCCTGGAGAGTCGCCGGGAAGAAGCTCGCGCCCGCCCCGAAGACCCTGGACACCGGCTGGCGCGGCCTGTGGCCTGCCCTGGCCGGAGCCGGGCTGCCGGTCGTCGCCGGCGGGCGCAGCGCCGGGGCCCGGGTCGCCTGCCGTACGGCCTCAGCACTCGGCGCCCGAGCCGTCCTCGCACTCAGCTTCCCGCTGCACCCCCCGGGCCGGCCGGAGAAGAGCCGCAAGGACGAACTCCTGGCCACCGGCGTGCCCGCCCTCGTCGTCCAGGGCGGCAACGACCCGTTCGGCAGACCGGCCGAATTCCCTCCGGGCGATTACCGGATGGCCGAGGTGCCGCACGCCGACCACGGCTTCGCCGTACCGAAGAGGTCGGGGCTCACCGAGGACGGGGCGATGGAGATCCTCACGTCGGCCGTGACCGGATGGCTGACCGGAATCGTGTGACGGGGGCGCGGGAATGTTGGACGGGGGACCACTGTTGTTCCGGACATCGGTACACCAACGTCGTATGTGGAGAGGGAGTCCGTCGCATGGGTTCGACCATCTGCCCGCGTCGCGCAGACGCCGCTGACCTGGAGTGGACAGTGCTGCATGCGGCCAAGACCACTCCCGAACGGGCGCTGAGCGGATCGGATCGACAGCCCGCGAGCGACGAAGGTCGACTATTCTCCGATTCGAGCGGGTCCGGTTTCGGCTCCGCCACAGCGTTGGAGGAGGTGGGTCCGGTCACTGGGACCGACACAGGGACCGACGACGGCCGCCCGCAGGAGACGACCGCCGAGCGCAACGCGCGTTTCGAGCGCGATGCCCTCGGTTTCCTCGACCAGATGTACTCGGCCGCGCTGCGCATGACGCGCAACCCCGCGGACGCCGAGGATCTGGTCCAGGAGACGTACGCCAAGGCGTACGGCTCCTTCCATCAGTTCCGTGAGGGCACCAACCTCAAGGCGTGGATGTACCGCATCCTCACCAACACGTTCATCAACTCGTACCGCAAGAAGCAGCGCGAACCCCAGCGAAGTGCCGCCGAGGAGATCGAGGACTGGCAGCTGGCCCGCGCCGAGTCGCACATGTCGACCGGTCTGCGGTCGGCCGAGTCCCAGGCTCTCGACCATCTGCCCGACTCCGATGTGAAGTCCGCGCTGCAGGCGATCCCCGAAGAGTTCCGCATCGCGGTCTATCTCGCCGATGTAGAGGGCTTTGCCTACAAGGAGATCGCGGACATCATGGGGACTCCCATCGGTACGGTGATGTCCCGGCTGCACCGGGGCCGCCGTCAACTGCGCGGCATGCTGGAGGACTACGCCCGTGAGCGCGGGCTCGTCCCGGCGGGCGCCGGTGAGTCGGACGATCTGAAAGGCTCGGGCTCATGAGCTGCGGAGAGCCGCACGAGACGGATTGCTCGGAGGTCCTTGACCACCTCTACGAGTTCCTCGACCGGGAGATGCCGGACAGCGACTGCACCAAGTTCGAGGTGCACTTCGGCGAGTGCTCCCCCTGCCTGGAGAAGTACGGGCTGGAGCAGGCCGTGAAGAAGCTGGTCAAGCGCTGCTGCGGTCAGGACGACGTACCCGCCGACCTGCGCTCCAAGGTGATGGGGCGGATCGACCTGATCCGCTCCGGCCAGGCGGTCCCGGAACAGGACGTGAGTATCTCCGACAGCGGGCAGCCGGCCACCGCCAAGGAATGACGCATCACCCGAACGTGCTAATCCCGGTCGTCGACACCCGGCCGGGACGCCCAACTCGTTAGCCTGGCGCCTCCATTGGCGATGCTGGGGGGCGGGCGAAACGGGTGAGAGCCACACGCGGGGCGGTGCGGGCCTACATCCTCGCCGTCGCGTTCTGCGCCACCCTCTGTGTGCTGCCCGCGCTGCGTCCCGGTGCGGGCACCCCGTGGACCACGCTCGGACTGCTCGCCGGTCTCTACCTGGTCTGCGAACTTCCCGGCCGCTGGTCCTCGCCCGGCAGCTCCGTACAGATCAGTGCCGGATCGTTCTTCCCGTTGCTGCTCACCGCCGCCTTTCTGCTGCCGCCCGCGGCCGCGGCGCTGGTCGCGATACCCGGCGCGCTCGTCGGCCGGGTGGAGAAACCTCCCTTCGCCGCCCGTCGCCTCTGGCGGGCGGCGCAGCTCGTGCTCACCGTCCGGATGGCCTCCTCCGTGTACGCCCTGCTCGGCGGTCCGGCGGCGCTCGGCGGCTCCGGACCCGGGCGGCTGCCCGACCTGCCGTACGCGCTGCTGCCCGCCTGCGCGGCCGCACTGGCCTTCAGCCTCGCGCTGACCGCCCTGGACGGTTCGATCCTGGCCGCGGCCGAACAGCTTCCCCTGGGACGTGCCTGGAGCGGGCTGCTGCCGCGCTCGCTGGGCCCGCACCTCGTGCACGGCCTCGCCGGGCTGATGATGGCCGTCCTGTGGAGCAGCTCGTACGGGCCACTGGCAGCGCTCTTCGTCCTGCTGCCGATGTACATCTCCTGCTGGGTCTTCGCCCAGTACCACCGTGAGCACGCCGCGCACCGGGCCACCATCAGGGCCCTGGTGCAGGCCGTCGACATCAAGGACACCTACACCCGGGGCCACAGCGAGCGGGTGGGACGCGCCTCCGTGCTGATCGGCCAGGAGCTGGGCATGGCGCAGGACCGCGTGGAAGTGCTCCGGTTCGCGGGCATCCTGCACGACGTCGGCAAGCTCGGCGTGCCGACGCGGGTGCTGCGCAAGGACGGGCCGCTGACGCCCGAGGAGCGGCGGGTGATCGAGCTGCACCCGGAGTACGGGCACGAGATCGTGCGCGGCATCGGCTTCCTCGGCGAGGCGCGGGCCGCGATCCTGCACCACCACGAACGGCTCGACGGCAGCGGTTACCCGTACGGGCTCCACGGCCGCGAGATCCCCGAGTTCGCCCGGGTGGTCGCCGTCGCCGACGCCTTCGACGCGATGACGTCGACCCGGTCCTACCGGCCGGGGCGGCCGGTGCCGGTCGCGGTGGAGGAGCTCAAGCGGTGTGCCGGTACGCAGTTCGATCCGCAGATGGTGCGGGCGTTGGCGCGGGGGCTGGAACGGTACGGGTGGTCCGGGGCGGGGACCGCTGTGACGGCCGACGAGCCGTGGGGCCCCGTGCCGGGGGCGCGGGCCGGTGGTCCGGGCGCCGGAGCGGGGGCCGCCCGGATGCCGGTCCGTCCACAGCCGCCGGAAGGGCCCGAACCCGGTGCGGCGCCGTCGTCGGGGGGCGGGGCCGGCCCGGGTAGGGCTTCCGCTTCGTCCGATCCGGCGTTCCGGTTGCCGCGCCGGTGAGGGCCGAGCGGGCCCGGTTGCCGGCCGTGACCCTCGTTGTTCGCGGGGCCGCCCTCGCGCTCACCGTCGCCGCGCTCGGGTACACCCTCTGGCACGGGGTCGACGGGCCCGGTCACGCCCTCGCCTTCGGGGTGCTCATCGCGATCGGGGAGCTGGCCCGCTGGGGAGCCCTGCCCGGGGAGCGGGAGCCCGCACCGCTCGGCGCCGCCGGGGCTCTCGCGTACGCCCTGCTCGGGCGCAGCGGCGGGCAGCCCACCGGTCAGGGCGCACTCCAGGTGGTCGCCGTACTCGCCGCCGCCCAGCTCGTAGCCTCCGTGCCCCATGTGGCACGCGGCAGCGGGCCCGGCCCGGACGAGGTGGCCCGCCGCGTCCTGAGCGTCGCCTTCGCGGCCGTGTGCTTCCAGCCGCTCTCCAACTCCGGCCGGTCCGAGAGCTGGTTCGGCGAGGGTCCGTACTACGCGGCCTTCCTGCTCCTGCTGCTCGGCCTCACCGCCCTGTGCGACGCCGTGCTCGGCGCCCTGCTGCTGCACGCCCGCACCCCGGTGCCCTACGGCCCGCTGCTCCGCGACGAGCTGCGGGCCCTGATCGGCATCGGGTCGGCGGTCTGCGCGACCGGCGCCGTCATGGCGCTCGGGGTCGCCGCCGCCGGATTGTGGGCGCTGCCCGTCCTGTGTGTACCGCTGCTCCTCACCCAGGTGTCGTTCCGCCGCTACATCACCGTGCGCACCACCTACCGGCAGACCATCACCTCGCTCGCCCGGTCCACCGAGATCGCCGGCTACACCCCGCACGGTCACGCACGCAGGGTGGCGGCGCTCTGTACGGCCGTCGGCCGTGAGCTGGGGCTCTCCGGGCCCGAGCTCACGGTCCTGGAGTACGCGGCCCTGATGCACGACATCGGGCAGCTCTCGCTCGTCGACCCGGTACCTGAGGGGGCGACGGCCACCCTCTCCGCCGCCGAGCAGCGCCGGATCGCGCAGCTCGGCGGAGCCGTGGTCCGCCAGACCGGGGTCGACGCGAAAATCGCCCTCGTGGTCTGTGTCTTATAAAAAAAAGACGCTT
>NZ_JBHXUW010000041.1:0-81428 GCF_042672475.1 Streptomyces sp. NPDC127177 | reverse complement strand
CCGCGGGACAACTCCACACCGGCCCTAGGACCGCCCGTCCCACGGTCGGCCGGCAGAGCGCGGTCTAGGGTCATGTCATGCCCCTGCCTGTAGCTCCGAAGCGCCGGTCCACGCTCGGCGAAGAGCTCGCGTTGCTGCGGCAGCGGCAGCGCTCGCGTCGGCGTCGGCTCGTCACGGCTGCCGGAGCCGGTCTCTGCGTGATCGTCGGAGGCTTATGGCTTCCTCTGGTCGCCGGGCCCGCACCGGGCAACCATGCGCCCATGGCCATATGCGCCTTCGGCACCACCACGCTGCGCGCCGATGTGGACGCGGACGGGCGCCTGGACGAGATCCGCGACCTGAACCGCGACGGTGCCGGCTCAGTGGCCTTTCAGAGGGGCGATCACCGCACCGCAACCGTCGGCGTCGGCGCTGCCCTCGGCTTCTGGCAGAAGCTGCGTGGTGCACCGAAGGACGGCATGGCGACCCGGGGAACCTTCGGTGACTTCGACGGTGACGGGTACCTCGATCTGGCGCTCTTCTACAGTCAGCGCGACTCGGGCGACAGCCCACGGGACAACATGCTGGTGCATGAGGTGCGCCACGGGCCCCTCGCCCGCGACCTGAGCAGCGACCGGACCGCCACCATCCGCATGGGGCAGTCGGCTTTCGTGTTCGGGGTGTGGGTCACCGACACCGACCACGACGGCCGCTCCGAGCTCCAGGTCCTCCAGTCGGCGGGGGACGGCATGGCTGCCCGCCACATCGGCCGGCAGAGCGGCAGCGGGATCTCTGTGAGCGGCGAGGAGGCCGACACCTACGCGGGGTCGGACTGGCCCGAGGCGGAGCTCGGGCCGCTCGGCTTCCCCGTCTGCGCGGCTCGTTAGCGCAGGGAGCCGAGGTCGCCGCGCCTGATGCCCGTCACGAAGGTGGCGAACGCGGCGGCGGACAGGTCCAGGACCGGGCCGGCCGGGTTCTTGGAGTCACGGACGGGGACCACACCGCGGGTGGCGACGAGGTTGGCGGCGATCTCTACGCATGCGCCGCCGTTGTTGCTGTACGAGGAGGTGTACCAGCGGGGGGATTCGGTCGTCACGGAGTGCCCTTTCGTAACTGCTCGATCATGGCCACAGATGCCGACTGGGAGAGCGCCTCAGCCTGTAGCTGATGGTAGGCCGTGAGCAGAGGCAGTACGAACGTACTTTCCCGTTCGAGGTGGCCCTGTTGAGTCGACTCGGCGTACGACATCAGCTGGCGGTCCGGCAGTGTCAGCACGTAGACGGGCAGGTCGAAGGGGCGGCGCACACCCATGGCGAACGGCGCGATCTGGAGGACGGTGGTCGGCAGCTCGGCGAACTCCACCAGCCGCGCCAACTGGGCGTCCATGGCGGCGGGATCGCCGATCGGGCGACGGATGCAGCTCTCGTCGAGTACCACCAGCACCAGGGGTGGAGGTGTACGGATGAGCATCGCCTGCCGTGCCGCGACGAGGTCCACCCGCTCGCGTGCCTGGTCGGGCGTGATGGCCCCCCGCCTGACTGCGCTCTCCGCGAGAGCTGTTGCGTACTCCGGTGTCTGGAGCAGGCCGGGCATGACACCCACCTCGTAGAGCCGGATCTCCGCAGCGCGACCCTCGTGCCCCACGTACTCCGGGAACCCTTCCAGCAAGGCTGTGTGGCGTACGGCACGGCCCTGGCGCTCGAACTGGTCGCCTGTGCCAAAGGCCTTGTCGATGCTGTTCGAAAAACGGGGAGTTGGGGATCGGCGGCCAGTTTCGACAGCCGAGATGTGAGTCCCCGAGTATCCCGTGCGCTCTGCCAGTTCGTCCTGTGTCCAGCCGCGTTCGTCCCTCAACGTGCGAAGACGTTCCCCGAATGCTGCGGCGGGGGAGCTCTCCGGTTCCAGCTCTTTGCGGTTCACGGGTTCCCGCCCAACTCTCCGTACGACTACTGCAAGTTGAAGACACCCCAACTCTAGGCCACGCTCAATCCCCTTGGTAGTGGAACGACTACGGAGAGGAGTGACCGTGTCCGCAGAGAACGGTCCGCCGAAGACGCAGGAACTTACGCAGCCCCCGCCCCCCGGCACACTCGTGGCGGACGTCAGCCGCCCTGAACGTGACCGGGTGGGGGAGTTCCGCGGAGTCGCCGGCCCCTACTGGATGCTGCGCCCGGCAAAGGGCGGCGCCGAGTGGGAGGCGTTGCCCGAGAGTGTCCGCATCGCCACCCCCGCCGAGCGCCTCGGTGCCAGAACCGCGCGGGAGAACGCCAGGAGCCGGGGTGAGGTGGCGTGAGTGCCCCGAGTGGTCCCGACCGCACCCCCGGCTCCGTCGAATGCCCGGAGTGCCAGGAGTTCGACCTGGCCGAGGCTGTGGCGAGGGGCGAAAAGGACGCCAGTCGGGAGACCGACTGCCGGGTGTTACGCAGGCGGCACCAGGACGCGGAGCACGGGGGCCGGACGTGAAAGGGCGCGCACCGGTCAGCCGCTCGCCAGCGAGCCGGTGTGCGCCTTCTTCGACACTGCGTAGCAGATGGAGGTGTGGTATTCGCTCGACCACTGGTCGGGCCTGGGGGACAGCCAGTGCGGATCCACGTCCGGCTTGTCGCCGCCCAGGTACTTCTTGACCGCGTCAGGGCAGCGGTCCTTGGTCCGCTGGAGCATCTCGTCCATGCTGGGCGCCGGGCCTGCGGGGTCACCGAGGTCCACGACGCCGGGAACGGCTTCGGTGCGGTGCGGTTCGTCGCAGGGGATGACGTCGTTCGGTCCTCCCGGCTCCGGCTCGCCCTTCAGGCAGGCCTGCAGGGTGCCGAGGCCGTGAGCGAGGGCGGCGTACAGGGAGCCCTTCCGGCGCACGGGCTCGTTCTCCGGGCTGCGTTCGGCGAGCAGGCAGGCGAACCACCGGTCGCCGTTCTTCCACTGCTTCTCCGTCGGCCAGAACGCCACCGTGTCGAGCCGGCTGGCCTCCCAGTCGGAGCTGTCCAGATAGCCGGGGACGGCGGCGTCGCAGCGGGGGCGGGCGTACTTCTGCACGGGCGGCGGGTAGTTGTCCGGAACGGACGACGGGAACGACGCGGACTTCGTCACCTCGTACTCGTGCGGCCGGTCACAGCCGACCTTCGTCACGCCGTCCTTGAGCTCGACGCAATCGCCCGGCCGGTACGGGCCCGCCCCGGTGCGTTCCGGCCGGGGAGACGGACTGGCCGAGGGCTTCCCGCTCGTGCCGGGAGAGGCCGCGCCGCTCTCTGTCGCGCCGGGGGCGGCGCCGCCGCCTTTCGCGGCGCCGCCCGGCGCCCCGTGCTCCGATGTGCAGCCCGCGAGGACGGCGACCGTGAGCAGCAACGCGGCGCAGCCACGACGGGAGTTGAGCCTCATCCCGTGCACGGTACACGCCCTCGGTGACGCTCCGGGACCTGGCAGGACCGCTGGGTCACTGCACGCAGAACTCGTTGCCCTCCGGGTCGCCGAGCACCGTCCACGTGCCGCCCGGCTCCGCGACCTGGCGGAGCACCGTCGCGCCCAGGCCCTCCAGCCGGGTCACCTCGGCGTCGCGGCGGTCCGGGCCGGCGTGGAGGTCCAGGTGGAGGCGGTTCTTCACCGTTTTGGGTTCCGGGACGCGTTGGAACAGGAGGCGTCGGCCGTGGCCCGTGCCGCTCTCCTGGTCGTAGGGGTCGTCCGGGTGGCGGGCCGCGGCCAGGTCGAGCCAGGCGCGGCGGCCGTGGGCCGTGGTCGTGAGGGTCTCCGGGACGGCTCCGGCCGCCAGGAGGCGTTCGATCAGGGGGCTGTTGTCCTCGATCTCGTAGCCGAGGGCCGAGGCCCAGAAGGCGGCCTGGGCGTGCGGGTCTGCCGCGTCGATGACGACTTTCCAGTCAAGAGGCATGCGAGTCATTCTTTCCCGGAAGGGGTGGGGGCGTGGGCGTTTCCGGCGCCTGGACGGACGTCAGGCGGGCGAAGGCCACCACGTTGGACTGGTAGCCGCCCGCGCTGCGGTCGTACACGCCGCCGCAGGTGAGCAGGCGGAGCTGGGCGTCCTTCGTCGCCCCGTAGACGCGGTTGCTCGGGAAGTGGCTCTTCTCGAACTCGTCGATCGCGTAGATGCGGAAGGTCGCCACCGTCCCGTCCGCCCGGCTCACGTCGACCCGTGCTCCGGGCCGCAACGCGTCGAGTCCGGCGAAGGCGGCGGGGCCGGTGGGCGTGTCGACGTGGGCGACCACGATCGCGTTGCCGGGGGAGCCCGGGGTCACGCCGTCCCGGTACCAGCCCGCCAGGTTGCGGTCCGCCGGGTCCGGCACGCCGAGCTTGCCCCGGGCGTCCAGGGTCAGGTCCACCAGGGGTGCGCTGACCCGGAGTTCGGGGATGACCACGCGGACGGGGCGGGAAGGGGGGAGGGGGGCCGAGGAGGTGGGCGCGGAGCCGGACCGGGCAGCGGCGCCGGTGCGGGGGCCGGGGTCCGCGAGGGGAGAGCCCAGCAGCAGGACCAGCGCCGCCGTGGCGGCCGGGACCAGGCCGGCCGCCACGGTCAGGCGCGGGAACAGCCGCCGGGGCGACTGTTCCCGCAGGGTGCGGGAGCTCAACCGCGTCGGCGCCGCGCCGTGCGGAGTCCGCCGAACGTGGCGGCCACCGCTGCCAGCAGGCCGGCCGCGCCGACCGCCAGTGCGGGGCCGGAGAGTCCGGTGTAGCCGGCGCCGGTCAGCGCCGTGGAGCCGTCACCCGCGTCGACCGGGCCGTCGGGCAGGGGCGCGCCGCCGGTGCCGTGGCCGCCGCCCCAGTGCCCGTTGCCGTGGCCGGGCGGGGTGGGCTTGGGGTGGTGGGGGTGCGTGGGGGAGGGGGACGGGCTGGGGCCCTTGCCGGCGGCGGTGATCCGGCTGTGGTCGGTGGCGCTGATGCCCGTGCGTACCGGGCCGTCGGTGCCGTCGACGGTGACGGTCAGTTCGGTCGTCACGTCGAGCGGGCCCGTCGGGGCGCCCTCGGCGGCGGCCAGGGTGAACGCGGCGCCCGCCTTCCCGCCCGGCTCCAGAGTGCCGCCCGCCCGCAGGTTGGTGCGCAGTTCGCCGGTGAGCGAGCCGTCCGTCTGCTGCGTCAGCGGGACTTCGGAGCCTTCGGATGTGACGGTCAGCCGGTCCGCCGTCAGGCCGGCCGGGCCCTTGAGCGTCAGATGCGTGCCGATGCCCTGGTACTCGGGGCCGTCCGCCGGGTTGGTGTAGGAGGCGTCGGCCGGGCGGGGGCCGTCGCCCGCCTTGATCTCCTCGGGGACGGTGAGTGCGGCCGATGCGCGGCCGGTGACCGCGAAGTCCCAGATGGTGCCCTTGGCGGTGATGTTGTCGACGTACGTGTTCAGAGTGCCGTTCGGGTCGCCGAGCCGGCCGATGTTCGCGATCACCCCGTACGCGCCCTCGCACTCCGTGGCGAAGTGCGACAGCGGGGCGTCCCCGCCCGCCGGGATGCCCGCCGCGGCACGTGAGGTCCGCACCACGGAGTCGCCGGTGAGCCGGTACTTCTGCCAGGTGTCGGGCTTCAGTGCCGCGCCCTGCTCATCGGTGTTGCTGCCGGGTTCGAACGACAGGGTGGTGAAGCCCCCGCAGGAGGCCGGGAACTGGAGGTTGGCGCCGATGTTCGTCACGCTGGAGCCTTCGGACGCCGTGTACGCCCAGTACGAGACGCCCGCTTCCAGCAGCGGCCCAATTGCCTCCGGCGTCCAGGTCGCGTTGAAGTAGTGCGCGACCTGGGCCTGTTCTCCGGCCGCGATGGCCAGGCGCAGGCTGCCGTTGAGATGGACCGGGTCGGGCTTCGGGGAGATCTCCTGGACCCCGGGGTCCCGGTCGGGGGTCGTTTCCTGGAGACGGAGCCAGGGGCCGTCGGGGCCGAGCCCGTCCTGGTGGACGGTCTGCACGGTGTCGTCCCCGGCTGCGGTGGGAGCGAATCCGCAGGCGAGGACGGACACGGCGGAGAGTGCGGCGGTGGCGGTCGCGGTGCGCAGGAGCGTGCGGGACGTTCCGGGCGTGCGCATGGGTCGGGTCATAAATGTGAGGAAAATATAAGCTGTGGGTCATCGTCTGGATTGACCCGCTGTGGCGCGCTCAAGCTCGCTCCAATGCCTCACCGTTCAGGTATTCGGCGACGGTCCGTTGGTCCGAGGCGGGCGCGATCAGGGCGATGTGGTTGTCCGGCCGGACCAGCACCAGGGCGTCCTCGTCCGGGCCGATGCCGTACGCCGAGCGGGCCCGGCCGCCCTCGTCGGCCAGACCGTGTGCGGTGCCCGCGTCCACCGCGTACGCCCGCAGATCGTTGCCGTGCGCTGCGGCCGCCGCCCGCAGGGCCGGGGTACTGCCCGCGCCGAAGCCGAGCAGGGTGAAGTGCGGTCCGGCGAAGGCCTCGAACAGTCGACGCGGTGCGCCGGTTCCCGTGTCCCGGCAGGGGGCGTCCGGCGCCCGGTCGCCCGCGCGCAGCCGGCCGGTGCCGCCGCCGGTGGCCAGTGAGCTCCAGCGGTAGCTGTTGTCCAGGCCGAAGGTCTGCGGGGTGACCGCCGAGTCGAGGCCTCCGCCGGGCTTCCTGATCGCCTCCAGCGTGGCCCGCAGTCGCTCCGCGGTGAGGTCCAGGGTGTGGGCGGCGACCGGCAGCCGCTCCTCCTCGTAGGTGTCCAGCAGCTCGGGCGCCGCACGGCCGGTGGCGACCCGGGCGAGCTTCCAGCCCAGGTTGAACGCGTCCTGGATGCCGGTGTTCATGCCGAGCCCGCCCGCGATGGAGTGCACATGCGCGGCGTCACCGGCCAGGAACACCCGGCCCACCCGGTAGCGGTCCACCATGCGTTCGTTGACCCGGTAGGTGGAGAGGAGCGCGGCCCGCGTGAGGAGGTCGCCGGGCAGGTGGGTGTGCTTGGCGAAGAGGCGTTGGAAGCTCTCCAGTGACGGGGGCACGGGGCTGCCGGAGGCGTCCGTCTCGGGGCCGGCCTGGAACCACCAGCCCGAGGCGGTGCCGGGGATCGGACAGAGCATGACCGCGCCGTCCTCGTCGAACCACTGGTGCCAGACGCCGCGGTCCGGGCCGCTCGCCTCGACGTCGCCGCAGACCATCACCTGGTGCTCGTCGGTCTTCCCGTCGAACGGGACGCCGAGCAGCTTGCGCACCGCGCTGTGGCCGCCGTCGCAGCCCACCACGTACCGGGCCGCGATCTCCGCGCCGCCGGCGAGGGTGGCCGTCACGGAGTCCTCGTCCTGGGCCAGCCCCACCAGTTCGGTGCCGGTCTCGACCTCTACGCCGTACTCCGCGAGCCGGGCGCGCAGGATCTCCTCCAGCCGCCACTGGGCGATCAGCCAGGGACGGTCGTAGGGGGTGTCCGGTGTCGGGTGCCCCGCCGCGAACGGGTCCGCCTCGTGGACCGGCTGTCCGCCGCGGTACTTGCGCATCGGGAGCGGCGCCGAACCGGCGGCGAGCACCGCGTCGATGACCCCGAGGTCCTCCAGGACCTCCAGGGAACGCGGGTTGGGGCCCTTGGCCCGGGAACTGCGCGGGAACTGCGGGGACCTGTCGATGATCCGTACGCCGACGGACCGCCGGGCGAGATCGACGGCCAGGGTCAGTCCGGTCGGGCCGGACCCCACGATCAGCACGGTGGTGGTGGTGTTGGGCATGCGTACTCCTCGGTCGCGGTTCCTTGTGGTCCAGGGAAACGTAACCGAGTTAAAAAAGCAACCAGGTAATTATTGTGGGGCGGGGGTCAGGGGGTCGGCGTCGTCAGGGGGGAGGGGGAACCGGAATCCTCGGCGCCGGTCGCGACCGTCTTCCCCGCGGCTGCCCGTGCGGCCGACGCCTGCACCCTCGTGCGACGCGACGTCCGCAGCGCGTCCCAGGTCAGCAGCGCGAGTGCCAGCCAGACCAGGGCGAATCCGGCCCACCGCTCCGGCGGCATCGCCTCGTGGAAGTACACGATCCCGAGGATGAACTGGAAGACCGGCGCCAGATACTGCAGCAGGCCGAGCGTGGAGAGCGGTACGCGGATCGCCGCCGCCCCGAACAGGATCAGCGGCACCGCCGTGACCACACCGGTCGACGCGAGCAGCGCCGCGTGCCCGATGCCTCCGTAGGTGAACGTCGACTCGCCCCGCGCGGCCAGCCACAGCAGATAGCCGAGCGCGGGCACGAACATCACCGCCGTCTCGGCCGTGAGCGACTCCAGACCGCCCATGCCGACCTTCTTCTTCATCAGGCCGTACGTCGCGAAGGAGAACGCCAGGATCAGCGAGATCCACGGCGGCTTCCCGTAGCCGATCGCCAGGACCAGCACCGAGGCCACGCCGGTGGCGACCGCCACCCACTGCACGGGACGCAGCCTCTCGCTCAGGAGCAGGACGCCCATGGCGATGGTGACCAGCGGATTGATGAAGTAGCCGAGGGATGCCTCGACGACATGTCCGTGGTTCACGGACCAGATGTACAGGCCCCAGTTGACGCTGATCACGACCGCGGCGACGGTGATCAGCGCCAGCTTCCGCGGCTGCCGCAGCAGCTCGCCGATCCAGGCCCAGCGGCGCAGTACGAGCAGGGCGATGCCGACGACGCCGAGCGACCAGGCCATCCGGTGGGCGAGGATCTCGACCGCCCCGGACGGTTTCAGCAGCGGCCAGAAGAGCGGGACCAGGCCCCACAGTCCGTAGGCGCCGAAGCCGGACAGGAGCCCGGCCCGCTTTTCGTTCGTCCCCTTCACGGGCCCTCCCGGCAGATGCGCGTCCGACGCTTCGTCGGCCAGACGAAGGTAGCGCCGACCGGGCCCGGTGTCATAGCCGTATTGCCTGACGGTCATGACATCGGGCCCGGGGGGTTGGTTCTGTCGTGTTCCTGTGCGTGGCCCGGGGGGTGGTCCTGTCGTGTTCCCGTGCGTGACCCGGGGGGTGGTCCTGTCGTGCTCCGTGCGTGTGTCCTACTGGGCGGCGACCGCTGCCTTGACGCTCTCGGCGAGCGGAGTCGTCGGGCGGCCGATCAGCCGGGCCAGGTCGCCGCTGGTGCCGGCCAGCCGCCCGCGCCGGATCGCCTCGTCCACGTCCACCATGATCGCGGCGAAGCCCTCGGGCAGTCCGGCGCCGACCAGGATCTCCTGGTGGGCGGCGGCCGGGACGTCGTTGTGGACGATCTCCTTGCCGGACACCTTGGCGACCTCGGCCGCGTACTCGGCGAGCGACCATGCGGTGTCGCCGCTCAGCTCGTAGGCCTTGTTGAGGTGGCCGTCGCCGGTCAGGACAGCGACGGCAGCCGCCGCGTAGTCGGCACGGGAGGCGGCCGCGATCCTGCCGTCGCCCGCGTTGCCCACAACGGCGCCGTGCGCGAGCACGGGGGCCAGGTTCGCGGTGTAGTTCTCCGTGTACCAGCCGTTGCGCAGGAAGGTGTACGGCAGCCCGGAGTCGAGGATCAGCTGCTCGGTCGCCTTGTGCTCGTCGGCCAGCACGAAGTCCGCGTCGGGGCCGCCCAGGATGCCGGTGTACGCGAGCTGCGCCACGCCCGCCGCCTTCGCCGCGTCGATGACCGCGGAGTGCTGGGAGACCCGGCTGCCGACCGTGTTGCCGGAGATCAGCAGCACCCGGTCGCCGGCCGCGAAGGCTCCGGTCAGCGTCTCGGGCCGGTCGTAATCGGCGATCCGCAGCTCGACGCCGCGGGCGGCGAGGGCGGCGGCCTTCTCCTTGTCGCGGACGACGGCGACGATCTCGCTCGCGGGGACGGTGTTCAGCAGCTGCTCGACGACGAGACGGCCGAGCGCTCCGGTGGCTCCGGTGACGACGATGCTCATGGGGTATTGCTCCTCTTTATGTACTCATGTGGCTGTTCATGCGTTCTGGTACTCACCCTAGGAGAGACACTAACCAAATGAAAGTACCCACTTTGAAGTAAGGTACTTGCATGAGCGTACGAAGCGTGGAGCGGCAGCCCGTACGACCCGTACGACCCGTGGAGCGACGGCCTGATGAGCGACGGCCGGATGTGCGGGAGCCGGTGTGCCCGTCCCGGGTGGTGCTCGAACACGTCACCAGCCGCTGGGGCGTTCTGGTGCTCGCCGCGCTGCTGGAGCGCTCGTACCGCTTCAGCGAGCTGCGCCGCGAGGTCGGCGGGGTCAGCGAGAAGATGCTGACGCAGACGCTGCGGACGCTGGAGCGCGACGGCTTCGTGGACCGGGACGCCCAGCCGGTCATCCCGCCCCGGGTCCACTACTCCCTCACCGACATGGGCCGGGAGGCCGCCGAGCAGGTATGGGCCCTGGCGCGCTGGTCGGAACGGCAGCTGGACGCGGTGGACGCGGCGCGCACGGCGTACGACGCGCGCAGGGAGAGCGGGGCCGGCTGAGCGCGGGGCCCGCACTCAGCCGGGCCGGTGCCGACGCCGCTGCTCCAGCGCCCGCAGCTCCCGCGAGACGTCGAACGGCAGGATCGTCACCACCACGTGCGGCAGCTGCGCCAGCGTCTTCGCCATCTTCTCGCCCGTGCCCCGGTGCAGCACCTTGCCGAGCGCGTTGCTGTACGTCCGCCAGGGCACCAGGACCGTCAGCCAGGTCTCCTCGTCCTCGGTGGTGCGGTACGCCAGCTCCTTCATGGCGTGGCGCAGCCGCCGGTCCGGGCACTCCACCAGCTCCAGTGCCACGGAGGTGGCCGTCGTCGCCTCCCAGCGGGCGGCCAGCCGCCCGGCGTACGCCTCGTCGATCGAGAAGTGCACCGCCCGGATCTCGTCGGGGCGCAGCTCGTGGGCGTACCGCAGGGCCTTCAGCGTCGCCAGGTCGAGAGCCTCGACGAGGACCATGACCAGATGGTGGCGGAATACCGCCCTGTCGGCGCCCGGCGCCTGGATGCCCTGGAGCACGGTGGCCTCGCGGCGGTACTCGCGGTTGATCCGCATCAGCCCCCACACCCCGAGCGGGAAGACCACGACCACCAGCCAGGCGCCCTCGGTGAACTTGGTGACGGCGAAGATCAGTACAACGGCCGCCGACGTGACCGCGGCGAGCCCGTTGAGCGCGATCTTCGGCCTGCGGAACCGCTCCCGGCGCCGCAGGTGGTAGACGGCGAGGCCGGCCCCCGCCATGGTGAACGCGGTGAACACCCCGATCGCGTACAGCGCCACCAGCTTGTCCACACTGGCACCGGTCACCAGCAGCAGCGCGAGGGAGACGACGGTCAGCGCGATGATGCCGTTGGAGAACGCGAGGCGGTGCCCGCGCCGGGTCAGCACCCGCGGCAGGAAGCGGTCCTCGGCGACGAAGCTCGCGAGGTAGGGGAAGCCGGTGAACGGGGTGTTGGCACCGGTGTAGAGGACCAGCGCGGTGGCCAGCTGCACGAAGACCAGCCCGGCGGTGCCGACGACCCCGTTGCCGAAGGCGAGGTGGGCCTCCTGCGCGATGACGGTCGGCGTGCCGTCGGCGTACGGGACGGCGTGGGTGAAGTGCGCCAGCGTGGAGACGCCGAGCACGAGCACACCGAGGACCGCACTCATGGTGATGAGGGTGCGGCGCGCGTTGCGGCCCTGCGGCTCCCGGAACGCCGAGATGCCGTTGGAGATCGCTTCGAGCCCGGTGAGGGACGAGCCGCCGTTGGCGAACGAGCGCAGCACGATGAAGAGCGAGGCGCCGTAGGCCCAGCCGTCACCCGGCGTGCCGAGCGGTACCACCCCGGCGGCGTGCAGATCGGCGTGCGGCAGATGGCCGGTGAGCCCGCGCAGCGCGGCGGCCACCATGACCAGGCCGATGGCGGCCATGAAGAGGTAGGCGGGCAGTGCGAACAGCCGGCCCGCCTCACGGACCCCGCGCAGGTTCCCGTACGCGAGGAGCACGATCACTGCTACGGAGACCGGCAGCTGGAGATGGTCCAGGCCGGTGAACTCGTCGCCGGCCAGGTGCGCGAGCGAGATGAGGGCGTTGGTGCCGGCCGAGACCTGCACGGCGACGGTGACGATGTAGTCGACGAGCAGCGCCACGGCGGCGACCTGGGCGACGTTCGGACCGAAGTTCTCCCGCGCGACCACGTACGATCCGCCCGCCCGGGTGTAGATCGTCACCACATCGCTGTAACAGAGCGTCAGCAGCAGCAGGACCAGCAGGATCGCGAACGTCACCGGCATGAGCAGCGTGAAGGCCGCGGCACCGACGACGGGCACCAGGACCCGGAGCATCTCCTCGGAGCCGTACGCGGACGAGCTGATGCAGTCGGATGCGAGCACCCCGAGGGCCGTGCGGTTGTCCAGCTTCTCGTCGCTGATGTGCCGGCTGGTCAGCGGCTTGCCGAGCAGCTGTCTTTTGATGCGGTACGCCGGGCGGTCCAGGGCCATGGCCCCATGGTGAGCGGCGGACGGACGCCACACGGTCCGCAATCGCCGGGCCGCACCGGAAGTCTGCCCGTTCGGCGACGCGGAGCGGCCCCCGGGACCGTTCCCGGGGGCCGCTCGGCGTCACCGCACAGGGCGGGCGGGCCTCAGCCGACGACCGTCCAGTTGTCCTTGCCCGCGAGCAGGGCGCCGAGGTCGCCCTTGCCCTGCTGCTCGATGGCGGTGTCGAGCTGATCGGCCATCAGCGTGTCGTAGACCGGCCGTTCGACGCTGCGCAGCACCCCGATCGGGGTGTGGTGCAGGGTGTCGGGGTCGGCGAGCCGGGACAGCGCGAACGCGGTGTTCGGGCTCGCGGCGTGCGCGTCGTGGACGAGGATCTGCGAACGGTTCTCCTCGGTGACCGCGACCACCGACAGATCACCGGTCAGCGAATCCCGGACGACCCCCTTGGAGCTGTCGGCGCCGAAGAGGATCGGCTGCCCGTGCTCCAGCCGGATCACCGCCTCCTGCGCCTGCTCCCGGTCCTTGAGGACCTCGAACGCGCCGTCGTTGAAGATGTTGCAGTTCTGGTAGATCTCCACCAGCGCCGTGCCCGGGTGGTCGGCCGCCGCCCGCAGCACACCGGTGAGGTGCTTGCGGTCGGAGTCGACCGTACGGGCGACGAAGGACGCCTCCGCGCCGATGGCCAGCGACACCGGGTTGAAGGGGGAGTCCAGCGAGCCCATCGGCGTCGACTTGGTGATCTTGCCGATCTCGGACGTCGGGGAGTACTGGCCCTTGGTGAGTCCGTAGATCCGGTTGTTGAACAGCAGGATCTTCAGGTTCACGTTGCGGCGCAGCGCGTGGATGAGGTGGTTGCCGCCGATGGAGAGCGCGTCGCCGTCACCGGTGACGACCCAGACCGACAGGTCGCGCCGCGAGGTGGCGAGGCCGGTCGCGATGGACGGGGCGCGGCCGTGGATCGAGTGCATCCCGTAGGTGTCCATGTAGTACGGGAAACGGGAGGAGCAGCCGATGCCGGAGACGAAGACGATGTTCTCCTTCGCCAGACCGAGCTCGGGCATGAAGCCCTGCACGGCGGCGAGGACCGCGTAGTCGCCGCAGCCGGGGCACCAGCGCACTTCCTGGTCGGACTTGAAGTCCTTCATGGACTGCTTGGCCTCGGCCTTCGGCACCAGCGTCAGGAGTTCGTTGGTCTCAGGCATCGATGGCCTCCTCGATGGCCGTCGCGAGCTGCTCGGCCTTGAACGGCATGCCGTTGACCTGGTTGTAACTGTGGGCATCCACCAGGTACTTGGCCCGGATGAGCGTGGCCAGCTGCCCGAGGTTCATCTCCGGGACGACCACCTTGTCGTAACGCCTCAGCACCTCGCCGAGATTCCGCGGGAACGGATTGATATGGCGCAGATGGGCCTGCGCGATGGGGCGCCCGGCGGCGCGCAGCCGGCGCACGGCTGCGGTGATGGGCCCGTAGGTGGAGCCCCAGCCCAGGACCAGCGTCCGGGCCTGAGCGGGGTCGTCGACCTCCACGTCCGGGACCTCGATGCCGTCGATCTTGGCCTGTCGGGTGCGGACCATGAAGTCGTGGTTGGCGGGGTCGTAGGAGATGTTGCCGGTGCCGTCCTGCTTCTCGATGCCGCCGATGCGGTGTTCGAGGCCGGGGGTGCCGGGGACCGCCCAGGGGCGGGCAAGGGTCTGCGGGTCGCGCTTGTACGGCCAAAAGACCTCGGTGCCGTCGGCCAGCTCGTGGTTCGGGCCGCCGGCGAACTGCACGCGCAGGTCCGGGAGCTGGTCGATCTCCGGGATGCGCCACGGTTCCGAGCCGTTGGCCAGGTACCCGTCGGAGAGGAGGAAGACCGGGGTGCGGTAGGTCAGGGCGATCCGGGCGGCGTCGAGCGCCGCGTCGAAGCAGTCCGCCGGGGTCCGCGGGGCCACGATCGGCACCGGGGCCTCGCCGTTGCGCCCGTACATCGCCTGGAGCAGGTCGGCCTGCTCCGTCTTGGTGGGCAGACCGGTGGACGGGCCGCCGCGCTGGATGTCGATGATCAGCAGCGGCAGTTCCAGGGAGACGGCGAGGCCGATGGTCTCCGACTTCAGGGCCACCCCCGGCCCGGACGTGGTCGTCACCCCGAGTGCCCCGCCGAACGCGGCGCCCAGCGCGGCGCCGATGCCCGCGATCTCGTCCTCGGCCTGGAAGGTTCGCACGCCGAAGTTCTTGTGCTTGGACAGCTCGTGCAGGATGTCGGATGCCGGGGTGATCGGGTACGAGCCCAGGTAGACCGGCAGGTCCGCCTGCCGGCCCGCGGCGATCAGTCCGTAGGACAGCGCGAGGTTCCCCGAGATGTTGCGGTAGGTGCCGATGGGGAACGTCTGGGAGGCCGGGGCCACCTCGTAGCTGACCGCGAAGTCCTCGGTGGTCTCGCCGAAGTTCCAGCCCGCCCGGAACGCGGTCACGTTCGCCTCGGCGATCTGTGGCTTCTTGGCGAACTTGGTCCGCAGGAAGGCCTCGGTGCCCTCGGTCGGCCGGTGGTACATCCAGGAGAGCAGCCCGAGCGCGAACATGTTCTTCGAGCGTTCGGCCTCCTTGCGGGGGAGCCCGAACTCCTTCAGTGCCTCGATCGTGAGCGTGGTCAGCGGCACCGGATGGACGTTGTACGCCTCCAGTGAGCCGTCCTCCAGCGGATTGGTCGCGTAGCCCACCTTCGCCATCGGCCGCTTGGTGAACTCGTCGGTGTTGACGATGATTTCGGCGCCTCGCGGCACATCGGCGATGTTCGCCCTGAGTGCGGCCGGGTTCATCGCGACGAGCACGTTGGGTGCGTCGCCGGGGGTCAGGATGTCGTGGTCGGCGAAGTGGAGCTGGAACGACGACACGCCCGGCAGGGTGCCTGCGGGGGCCCGGATCTCGGCGGGAAAGTTCGGCAGGGTGGAGAGGTCGTTCCCGAAGGAAGCCGTCTCCGAGGTGAACCGGTCACCCGTGAGCTGCATGCCGTCGCCGGAGTCACCCGCGAAACGGATGATCACCCGGTCCAGACGGCGGATCTCTTTGTCACCGTTGCCTGCTGCGGACTGGGGGGCACGCTGTCCCCCTACGAGCGCCTCACTGGCCTCATCGGCCTGTTCGGCTGGGCTACTGACCTGGCTGGTCACTTACTGGACCTCCCTCGGCGCGGCGGCTCGGAACCATCCGGCCCGCCGGCGGTCCCGAGCCCCACCCTACGTCTGTAAGGGTCGCCTTCCTCTGGCCGATCGCATGATGGACGGCATTTTGAGACGCTATTCGGCGCTGTTCCGTCATGATTCATCAGCCACCCGGTTCCTCGTCGGACCCTCGCTGGAGCCAGCGTGGAGCGAGTCGCCGGATTGCCCGTCCGGACGCGGCAGGGAGCGCCCCGGCCGCTACCTGACAGGGTGTCAGAAGTTTGGGGCGGCATCAGGAGCTCGGAATCAGGAATGCAGAACCGGGGGCGGGGGCGGGGGGCCGGGCCGGGTGGCCCGGGGCAGGGGGTTCATGGCCGGCCCCGGGCCAGGAATTGAGGTCCGGGGGCCCAGGGGCCCGGGGCAGGAGTGGAGGCCCAGGGGCCCCGGGTCAGGAATTGAGGTAGGTCAGCACGGCCAGGACCCGCCGGTGGTCGCCGTCACTGGGGGAGAGCCCCAGCTTCAGGAAGATGTTGCTGACGTGCTTCTCCACCGCACCGTCGCTCACCACCAGCTGCCGGGCCACCGCCGAATTGGTCCGCCCCTCCGCCATCAGGCCCAGGACCTCGCGCTCACGGGGCGTCAGCCCGGCCAGCACGTCCTGCTTGCGGCTGCGGCCCAGCAACTGCGCCACCACCTCGGGGTCCAGCGCCGTACCGCCCTGCGCCACCCGGACCACCGCGTCCACGAACTCCCGGACCTCGGCGACCCGGTCCTTCAGCAGGTACCCCACACCCCGGCTGGACCCGGCCAGCAACTCGGTGGCGTACTGCTCCTCGACGTACTGCGAAAGGACCAGCACCCCGATCCCGGGGTAGTCCTTGCGCAGCCGCACCGCCGCCCGCACGCCCTCGTCGGTGTGCGTCGGTGGCATCCGCACGTCGGCGACCACCACATCGGGCAGCGCGTCCTCCGCGGCGAGCTCGCCCACCGTCTTGATCAGCGCTTCCGCGTCCCCGACGCCTGCCACGACATCATGACCGAGATCCGTCAGCAGCCGGGTGAGTCCTTCCCGGAGCAGTACCGAATCCTCGGCGATGACTACGCGCACCCTGTCCTCCACCACGACGCTTCTTCCCCCACTGCTCGCTGTTCCCGCCCGTATGCCGTTCAGCATCCCAGCATCCCGGCACCGGCGGTGACGTAACCAGCCGCTGAAGGGTTGCGTCACCGCCGGTGCGGAACGCCCGGCCGCCGGACGGGACCCGGGGGCGGGACCGCCCGGCGGCCGGGCCGGGGGAAGGCGGACCGGTCAGCCGCGCCACGGGAGCTCGGCGGTGACCGTCGTCGGACCGCCGGCCGGGGAGTCGACGACCAGGACACCGTCCACCGCGTCCAGCCGCTCGGTCAGCCCGGCCAGACCGCTGCCCGACATCGGATCGGCGCCGCCGCGGCCGTTGTCCGTGACCTGGAGCATCAGCCGGTCCGCCGTCCGCCACACATCGACGGAGGCACGGGTCGCGCGGGCGTGCTTGCTGACGTTCTGGAGGAGCTCGGACACCGTGAAGTAGGCGATGCCCTCGATGGCCTGCGCCGGCCGGGAAGCCAGGTCGACCTCGACCGTGACGGGAACGGTGCAGCGGGAGGCGATGGCGGAGAGCGCTGCGTCGAGTCCGCGGTCGGTGAGGACGGCGGGGTGGATGCCGCGGGCCAGGTCGCGCAGTTCCTGGAGGGCGACCTTGACCTCGCCGTGCGCCTCGCCGACCATCTTGGCAGCCGCGTCCGGGTCGGCCGTCAGCTTCTCCTTCGCCAGCCCCAGATCCATGGCGAGGGCGACGAGACGGGCCTGGGCGCCGTCGTGCAGATCGCGCTCGATACGACGCAGGTCGGCGGCGGCGGTGTCCACGACCACACCCCGGTCCGACTCCAGCTCCGTGACGCGCGAGGCCAGCTGGGACGGGCTCAGCAGCCCGGTCAACATCAGCCGGTCGACCTGGGTGAGACCGCGGATGATCCACGGGGTGACCAGGACGACCACCAGCCCGAGAGCACAGGTCGTCGCCAGTTCGAAGCCGGAGTCCAGATAGACCTGGTGGGTGGCGTCCCCGTACAGCTGGATGCCACTGACCCCCACGTACGCGGGGAAGATCCAGTGCCACAACGGGTAGGTGAGGGCGGCCCAGCCCCACGACCAGAACGTCAGCGAGACGCAGAAGGCGAAGACCGCCCACGGGAAGTGCAGCAACGAGTAGAGCAGGTGCCGCCAGGACACCCCGCTCTTCAGGACCGCCCCCACCCAGGACATCGGGCCACCGGTCCGGCCCCGCACCCGCGCGGGAGCGGGCACGTCCAGCTTCAGCAGGCTCCTGGCCCTGACCCGCTCCACCGCGCCGAAGCCCCGGCACACGGCCAGTGTCACGGCGAGCAACGGAACTCCGAGGAAGGTGATGAGCAGACCCGCGCTCACCGACGTCATGGTGATCGCGAAGCAGAACAGCACGACGCTGATGGGGAAGCTCAGCATCAGATAGACGAACTCCCGCCAGGTCCGGGCCTCGACGGGGGCACGCAGCCAGGCCGGCACGACATGCCTCGTCCCGGCGCGTTCCCCGGAGCCGGTTCCCGGTCGCTCATGGTCCCGTGTGTCAGGTCCGTATGCCATGGCCATGGGTTCCGTCCGTTTCTCTGCTTCTGTGCGGCTGGCTGGCTGGCTGTGCCCACTGTGCGTACGTCAAGCGGTTCGTACTTCGGGCCGTGCCCACTTCAAGCTGTGCGTACTTCGGGCCGTACCTATTTCGGGCCGTGCGTACTTCAAGCTCCGCGTTCCTCAAGCTCTGCGTTCCTCAAGCTGTCCGTACTTCAAGGATGCTGGCCCGCGGGGCCGCACACCATGAGGGCGGTATCCCTCTTCGACCGGGGGTTTTCCCCACCCTCAGCGCCGCTCGACCGCATCGCGGCGGTCCGTGCGGGGCCCTGTCGCACCCCTCTCGTCCTCCCGGTCGCGCCAGGGCAGCTCGGCGGTGACCGTCGTAGGGCCGCCGGGCGGGGAGTCGAGTACGAACAGGCCGTCCACGGCACCCAGCCGCTCCGCCAGCCCCGACATCCCGGTACCGCCGTCCAGCGAGGCCCCGCCCCGTCCGTCGTCGGTGACCTGGAGCAGCAGCCGGTCCGCGGTCCGCCAGACATCGACGGACGCCGTACGCGCCCCGCTGTGCTTGCTGACGTTCTGGAGGAGCTCGGACACCGTGAAGTAGGCGATGCCCTCGATGGCCTGCGCCGGCCGCCCCGGCAGATCCACCCCCACCGTGACGGGGACGGTGCAGCGGGAGGCGATGGCGGAGAGCGCTGCGTCGAGTCCGCGGTCGGTGAGGACGGCGGGGTGGATGCCGCGGGCCAGGTCGCGCAGTTCCTGGAGGGCGACCTTGACCTCGCCGTGCGCCTCGTCGACCATCCTGGCCGCGGCCTCCGGATCGTCGGTCAACTTCTCCTTCGCGAGACCGAGCCCCATGGCGAGGGCGACGAGACGGGCCTGGGCGCCGTCGTGCAGATCGCGCTCGATACGACGCAGGTCGGCGGCGGCGGTGTCCACGACCACGCCCCGGTCCGACTCCAGCTCCGTGATCCGGCGTTCCAGCTCGTCGGACGGCGAGAGCAGCCCGCGCACCATGGCCCGGTCCGCGTTGGACATCAGCCGTGCCGTATAGGGGAGCACCGGCCACAGCACGAAGAGACTCACGAACGTCAACGTGAAGGTGAGCACCCCCCACGGCAGCCGGATGAAGGAGTACAACGCCGCACGCCAGCCCACCGGATCCTTCAGGCTCGACCACAGCCAGGCGAAGAAGCCCTCCTCGCGACGGACCGGAGCCATCGCGCTCGGCTCGTCGATCCGCACCCCGAGCAGGTTCCGCGCCCGGCCCCGCTCGGCCCGGCCGAGCAGCCGCGCACCCTGCAGCCCGGCGGCGAGCAGCGGCAGCCCGATCACCGTGACCGCCAGCCCCACACCGATGCTGACCATCAGAACCGTGTAGACGAACCCGACGATCGCCATCGGGAGATTGGAGAGGAGATGCGCGATCTCCTTCCACGTCCACGCGTCGAGGGCGGAGCGGACGGGCGGCGGCCGGTCGTTGTCGGGTACCTGGGGGCTCATGGTCATATGCCCAGCCTGCCGGGTGCGGCACCCGGACGCCATGGGGCTCATGGGTGGCGATGAAGTAGGGATAACCCCACTAGTTGCCCGACGCGACTGCTTACCGTCCCTTTACAGGGCCTAGACTCCCGTGCGTACAGATCGTCGAACGGGTTGAACAGGCTGAGCAGGTTGAACGGGTTGAACAGGTCTGAGGGAGCGAGGGGGCGGACGTGACGGACGTGACGGGCCTGTCGGGCGTGGCGGACCTGCCGGACGTGACTCTGCCGGGCGCGACCGACCTGCCGGGCGTGACCGATCTGCCGGGCGTGACCGATCTGCCGGGACCGGCTGTTCTCGCGTCGGGCTATTTCCACAGTTACTCGGTCGTCGGGCTGCTCGCCGTAGTCGGTGTGCTGTTCGTGGCCGTCGCCTTCGGAGCCGGCCGACTGCTGCGCCCCGTCGTCCCGACACCGGAGAAACTCCTCACGTACGAATGCGGCGTGGACCCCGTGGGCGAGGGCTGGGCACACACCCAGGTCCGTTACTACGTGTACGCCTTCCTCTACGTGATCTTCGCCGTCGACTCGATCTTCCTGTTCCCGTGGGCGACCGTCTTCGCCGCGCCCGGATACGGCGCGACGACGCTGGTGGAAATGTTCATCTTCCTCGGTTTCCTGGCCGTGGGACTGCTCTACGCATGGAAGAAGGGCGTCCTCGAATGGACGTGACGAGCCCGTCGTCCCCAGGTCGGCCGGGACCGGAGGCGGGAGCGGGCGCCGCCCCCGCGCCCGAGCCCGTCCCCACGTTCCTCCCCGAGCCCAAGCGGCTGGGCGTGCTGTCCCGGCTCGCACCCGAGCCGATGAAGGTGGTCCTCAACTGGGGCCGCCGCTACAGCCTCTGGGTCTTCAACTTCGGACTCGCCTGCTGCGCCATCGAGTTCATCGCCGCCTCCATGGCGCGCCACGACTTCATCCGGCTCGGCGTGATCCCGTTCGCCCCGGGCCCCCGACAGGCCGACCTCATGATCGTCTCCGGCACGGTGACGGACAAGATGGCTCCGGCGGTGAAGCGGCTCTACGAGCAGATGCCCGAGCCCAAGTACGTCATCTCCTTCGGTGCCTGCTCCAACTGCGGTGGCCCGTACTGGGATTCGTACTCCGTGACGAAGGGGGTCGACCAGATCATCCCGGTCGACGTCTACGTCCCCGGCTGCCCGCCCCGGCCCGAGGCGCTGCTCCAGGGCATCCTCAAGCTCCAGGAGAAGATCGCGCGCGAGTCGCTGGGCGAGCGCTACGCGACGGACGGCGCCGCCCGCCCCTCCACCACCGCGCTCCGCAGCGGCCTGGTCCCGGCCCCACCGGCCCCGGGCTCGTCGGACGCTTCGGGCTCGTCGGAGGCACCGGACTCTTCGGATGCGTCGGGGGAGGGGAAGTGACTGCCGCCGAGAGTTTTGACGGGCTGCCGGACGCCGTCACCGACGTCTTCGGCGACGAGGCGACGGCGGAGCAGGCCTACGATCTGCTGACCGTCGACGTGCCGCCCGCCGCCTGGATCGCCGCTCTCGAAACGGCGCGCGACGGCCTCGGCTGCACGTATTTCGACTGGCTGAGCGCCGTGGACGAACCGGGCACGGGCTTCCGGGTATGCGCCCATCTCGCCGCGCTGCCGGCCTCGGGCGGCCGCGTCCGCCGGCTCCTGCTCCGTACGACCGTCCCGCACGAGGCGGCCGTGCTGCCCAGCGCGATCGACGTCTACGCGGGCGCCGCCTGGCACGAGCGCGAGACGCACGAGATGTTCGGCATCGGCTTCGAGGGCCACCCGCACCTGGTTCCGCTGCTGCTGCCCGAGGGCTTCGAGGGCCACCCCCTGCGCAAGGACTTCGTTCTGGCGGCCCGGGTCGCCAAGGCCTGGCCGGGCGCCAAGGAACCGGGCGAGTCGGAGCACGGCGGCCCGAAGCGCCGCACGATGCTCCCGCCCGGCGTGCCCGACCCCAACGAATGGGGCCCTCTGAAGGGCCAGCTCCCCCCTGCCCCCGCTCGCCCGGCCCGCACGGCCCGCGCGGCGGCCGACCGCCCGCCCCGCCGCACACCCGGCGCGCCCGCCGCGGCCGCCGCGCCCGGCACACCCGCCGCGCCCGGCCCGGACGCCGGTGCCGGTGTTGGTGCGAGTGCTGGTGCTGGTGCGGTGGCTGGCGCTGGTGTGGGTGCTGGCGCCGATGGGGGTGCGGGTGCGGAACCGGCGCCCCGGACCAGGCCTCCGCGTCGTACGCGCACCGCGTCCCAGGGCTCGGCGAGCCAGCAGCCACCGATGGAGGATGCGGCCGCGAAGGCTGCGGCCGGGACCGATGCGGCAGGGACCGGGGCAGCCGGGACCGATGCGGGTGCGAAGGGGGCGTCCTCGGGCGCCGCTCCGGCCTCGGGCGCCGCTCCGGCCCCGGACGCCGCTCCGGCCTCGGGCGCCGCTCCGGCCCCGGACGCCCCCTGGCACAACGCCCGCCCCGCCTTCGACGACTCCGCGGACGACTCCACGGAACGGGAGAGCAAGCCCCCCGCCCCCGAGACCGAGCCCCCTGCCCCCGAGACCCCGCCCCGGGCGGAACCTTCACCCGAGGCCCCCAGCACCCCCAGCACCCCCGACACCCCCGACACCCCTGACACCCGCGCCGGAGGCGATACCGAGTGAACGACGTACTGGACGTCGCCCTCCGCCTCGTCATCGTCTTCGCGGTGTTCATGGTCGTCCCCCTCATCGTGGGTCAGGCCGAACACAAGGTCATGGCCCACATGCAGGGCCGCCTGGGCCCCATGTACGCCGGCGGCTTCCACGGCTGGGCCCAGCTCGTCGCGGACGGCGTGAAGTTCGCGCAGAAGGAAGACATCGTTCCGGCCGAGGCCGACCGCAGGGTCTTCCAACTCGCGCCCGCCGTCGCGCTGCTCCCGTACCTCCTCGTGCTCGTCGCCATCCCGATCGGTCCGGGTGAGGGCGCCGTCGGGCAGGTCGTCGACGCGGGCATCTTCTTCGTGCTCGCCGTGATGGGCATCGGCGTGCTCGGCTCGCTGATGGCCGGCTGGGCGTCGGCCAACAAGTTCTCCCTGCTCGGCGGCTTGCGCACCGCCGCCCAGCTGCTCGCGTACGAGCTGCCGATGCTGCTGGCCGCCGCTTCCGTGGCGATGGCGGCGGGCACCGTCTCCCTGCCCGGCATCCTCGACGCCTTCGAGTGGTGGTGGCTGCCGTGGCAGATCATCGGTGCCCTGGTCTTCTTCGTGGCCGGACTCGCCGAACTCCAGCGCCCGCCGTTCGACATGCCGGTCGCTGACTCGGAGATCATCTTCGGCGCGTACACCGAGTACACCGGCCTTCGCTTCGCGCTCTTCCTGCTCGCCGAGTACGCGGGCATCGTCGTGCTGTGCGGACTGACCACCGTCCTCTTCCTCGGCGGCTGGCACGGCCCGTTGGGCGCCGACGGACTGGGCTGGGTCTGGACGCTCCTGAAGACCGGCATCCTCGCCTTCATCGTCATCTGGCTGCGCGTGAGCTACCCCCGGCTCCGCGAGGACCAGTTGCAGAAGCTCGCCTGGACCACGCTCATCCCGCTCGCTCTCGCGCAGATCGCGCTCACCGGCATCGTGAAGGTGGCGATCAACTAGTGCCCCCGATCCCCGGCGCAGGCCTGGCCAAGGGCCTCGCCGTCACCCTGCGGACGATGACGAAGAAGACCGTCACCGCCCAGTACCCGGACGTGCAGCCCGAACTGCCTCCCCGATCGCGCGGTGTCATCGCGCTGTTCGAGGAGAACTGCACGGTCTGCATGCTCTGCGCCCGTGAGTGCCCCGACTGGTGCATCTACATCGACTCCCACAAGGAGACGGTGCCCGCCGCGGCCCCGGGCGGCCGCGAACGCAGCCGCAACGTGCTGGACCGCTTCGCCATCGACTTCTCGCTCTGCATGTACTGCGGGATCTGCATCGAGGTCTGCCCGTTCGACGCGCTGTTCTGGTCACCGGAGTTCGAGTACGCCGAGACGGACATCCTCGAACTCACCCATGAGCGCGACAAGCTCCGCGAGTGGATGTGGACGGTGCCCGAGCCCCCCGCGCTCGACCCGGGGGCCGAGGAACCCAAGGAGATCGCCGCCGCCCGTAAGACGGCGGACAAACTCCGGGCCCAGCGCGAAAAGGAAGCCGCGGAGCAGCAGGCCGCCCAGGAGGGACAGGAGGGACCGGAGTGACGACAGCCATCGGAGCCGCCACCGGAGCCGCCTCCGTCCTCGCCGCCGCCGGCGACCACCCCGGCTTCCTCTCCCCGGCCGGCATCGAGATCGCCTTCGTCCTCGTCGGCATCGCCACCCTCGGCGCCGCCCTCGTCACCGTCACGACCAGACAGCTGGTGCACGCCGCCCTCTGGCTGATCGTCGCGCTCGGCGGCCTCGCCGTCGAATACCTCCTGCTCACGGCGGAGTTCATCGCCTGGGTACAGGTACTGATCTACGTCGGTTCCGTCGTCGTCCTCCTGCTGTTCGGCCTGATGCTCACCAGAGCCCCCATCGGCCGCTCCCCGGACGCAGATTCGGAGAACCGCTGGGCCGCCCTCGCGGTGGCCGTCGCGGCGGCCGGCACCCTCGTCTGGGTCGTCGTGGACGCCTTCCGCACCACCTGGATCGAGCTCGACGGACCGGCCCAGGGCTCCACCGAGGCCACCGGCGCCTTCCTCTTCCGGCACTGGGTGCTTCCCTTCGAAGCGCTCTCCGTTCTCCTGCTCGCGGCCCTGGTCGGCGCGATCGTCCTGTCCCGCAGGGGCCGAGAGGACAAGAGCTGATGCACCTCGCCTATCCCGCAGTGCTCGCCGTCCTCCTCTTCTGCACCGGGCTCTACGGAGTGCTCGCGCGCCGCAACGCGATCCTGGTCCTGATGTCCGTCGAGCTGATGCTCAACGCCGTCAACCTCAACCTGGTCGCCTTCGACGTCTGGCTCCGCGACGCCCTGCACTCCGGCCAGGCCCTCACCCTGTTCACCATCGCCATCGCGGCGGCGGAGATCGGCATCGGCCTGGCCATCGTCCTCGCCGTGTACCGCAACCGCGGCAGCTCCGCCGTCGACCGCCTCCGCGACACCGCCGAGACCGACGAGGCCGAGACGGTCCCCGACGGAGAAGGCGAAGGCACCGACCGCGCCGGCACCGAATCCGGCACCGAAGACCAGGCCACTGCTCCGGCAGGGAAGGCAAAGAAGGCAGAGGCCACTCCGTGACCACCACGACCCTCGCCGTCCTCGTCCCCCTCCTGCCTTTCCTGGGAGCCGCGGCCGGACTCCTGCTCGGACGCACCGCCCCCGAATTCGTCCGCCCGCTCGCCGTACTGCCCGCCCTCGCCTCCCTCGTCATCGCCGCCGTCATCGCCGCACGCCAGGGCGGCGGCCGGGCCATCGACGCGGCCACCCAGCTCACCCCCACCGGCTCCGTCCCGATCGACCTCGCCCTGCACCTGGACGGCTTCGCGGTCCTCGTCGCCGTCCTGGTCGCCCTCGTCGCGAGCTGTGTGCAGATCTACTCGACGGCGTACCTGCGCGACGACCCCCGCTACCCCTCGTACGCGGCCCTCGTCTCCCTCTTCACCTCCGCGATGCTGCTCGTCGTCTACTCCGGCGACCTGATGGTGCTGCTGGTCGGCTGGGAGATCATGGGCATCTGCTCGTACTTCCTGGTCGGCCACTACTGGGAGACGCCGGAGGCTCGCGCCGCCTCCCTCAAGGCGTTCCTGGTCACCAAGCTCGGTGACGTCCCCTTCCTCATCGGACTGTTCGCGCTCGCCGCCGACACGGGCACCTTCCGCATCACCGGCATCCTCGGTTCCGTCGCCCACGGCGGCCTCGACCACCCCACCCTGATCGCGCTGCTCCTCCTCGCCGGTGTCGCCGGCAAGTCCGCGCAGTTCCCGCTGCACACCTGGCTGCCCGACGCGATGGCCGGCCCCACCCCCGTCTCCGCGCTGATCCACGCCGCGACGATGGTCGCCGCCGGTATCTACTTCGTGGCCCGGCTCCTCCCCGTCTTCGCCGCCTCGGGCGCGGCGCTCGTCGTCCTCGCCGCCATGGCCGCCGTCACGATGGTCGGCTCCGGGCTTGCCGCCCTCGCCCAGGACGACATCAAACGCGTCCTCGCCTACTCCACGATCGGGCAACTCGGCTACATGTCAGGTGCCCTGGCCGTCGGTGACCGGGGCGCCGCCGTGTTCCACCTGCTCTCGCACGGTGCGTTCAAAGCCGTCCTCTTCCTGGCCGCAGGCGTCGTCATCCACGCCGCCGGCACCAACTCGCTGGCCGCCATGTCCCGCATGGGCGGCCTCGCCAAGCGCATCCCCGACGCCTACTGGACGATGACCGTCGCACTCCTCGCGCTGGCCGCCATCCCTCCCTTCGCCGGTTTCTTCTCCAAGGAAGCCGTCCTCGTCGCCGCCGAGCACACCGCCCTCGGCGACCGGCACGTCGCCCCGGCCGCCGCCGGCTGGACCGTCCTCGTCGCCGGACTCCTGGCCGCCGTCCTCACCGCCGCGTACGCCACCCGCCTCTGGCTCCTCGCCTTCCGGGGCCGCGGCGCCGAGGCACCCGACCACGGCAGGCAACCCGCCGCCATGACCTCGGTCCTGTGGGTACTGGCCATCCCCACCATCGCCTTCGGACTCACCGTCGGCGTGATCGGCGACTGGTTCGACGGCCACAGCCTCACCCCGTCACTGACCACAGCCGTCCTCTCCACCGGCGTCGGCCTCGTCGGCGGTCTCGTCACCTACGGAGCCTGGCGCCACACGACAGCCCTCGCCGACCGCACCCCCATGGGCGCGGTCGTCGCCCACCCCGACGAGGAACCCGCGCTCGTCGAGATCGAGGCCATCGAGTCCCGCACCGCCGCCTACGGCGAAACCGGTGACGCCCCCGACCCTGCCGACCCCGGCCGGCTGCTGCTCGGCCCCCTCCACCGGCACGCGGCCACCGGCTTCCACCTGGACGCCCTCTACGCGGCGCTGTTCGTCCGCCCCGTCCAGGCCGCGGCGAGCCTCGTCCGCTTCCTGGACCGCGAGGTCGTCGACACCTACGTACGCGGCTCCGCCACCGGCGCACGCTGGCTCGGCACCGCCGTCCGCCGCGCCCAGACCGGCAACGTGCAGACCTACCTCAGCGCACTGCTCGCCGGTTCCCTGGTCCTGGCGGTCGCCGCCGTCGTCTTCGCCAACGTCAACGCCGGGTCGTGAGCCGTGATCGATATGAGCGAATCCGTGATGCAGTTCCTTCTCGCGTTCATCGTCGTCGCCCCGCTCCTCGGCGCCGTCGCAGCCCTGCTCCCGGCCCCGCCCGGACTGAAGGGCCGCAACCCCGACCAGGCCGTGCTCCGCCACGGCGTGACCGTGACCGGCGTGATCCTCGTCGCCGCGATCGTGCTCGCCCTCGGCTTCGACCACGACCACCCGTCGAAGACGCAGGCCACCACCGACATCAGCTGGATCCCGGCGCTGGACGTCCGCATCCACCTCGGCATCGACGGCATCTCGCTCCCCCTTCTCGTACTGACCGCGCTGCTGACCTTCCTCTGCGCGCTCCACAGCTACTTCAAGATGCCCGCGGGCCCCTCCCCGAAGGCCTTCGTCGCGCTGGTCCTCCTCCTGGAATCCGGCACCCTGGCGACCTTCGCCGTCCTCGATCTGCTGCTGTTCTTCCTGGCGTTCGAGATGGTGCTCATCCCGATGTACTTCCTCATCGCCCGCTGGGGCGGTGCGCAGAAGCAGGCGGCGGCCTGGAAATTCATCCTCTACACACTGCTCGGCTCGGTCGTCATGCTGCTCGGGCTGCTCCTCATCGGACTGAAGAGCGGCACCTTCGACATGGTGGCACTCGCCACTGACAACGGCCGCGGCCTCACCTCGTCCGTGCAGGTCATCGCCGTTCTCGCGATCGGGATCGGGCTCGCGGTGAAGACCCCGATGTGGCCGCTGCACAGCTGGCTCCCGGACGCCCACACCGCCGCCCCGACCGTCGGCTCGGTCCTGCTCGCGGGCGTCCTGCTGAAAATGGGCACGTACGGATTCGTCCGGATCCTGCTCCCGATCGCCCCCGACGGCATGCACACGTTCGCGCCCTACCTCGCGGCCTTCGCCGTCGCCGGCATCATCTACGGATCGCTCGCCTGCCTGGCGCTCGCCCGGCCCGGCGCCAAGGGCGACCTGAAGCGACTGATCGCGTACTCCTCCGTCGGCCACATGGGCTTCGTCCTCCTCGGCATCGCGAGCATGACCCCCACCGGGGTCAACGGCGCACTCTTCGCCAACATCGCCCACGGCCTCATCACCGGCCTGCTGTTCTTCCTCGTCGGCGCGGTCAAGGACCGGTACGGCACCGCCGACCTCGACACCCTCTCCGGCAGCACCGGCGCCGCGCTCTACGGCAGCGCACCCCGCCTCGGCGGCCTCCTCGCCTTCACCGCGATCGCCTCCCTCGGGCTCCCCGGCCTCGCCGGGTTCTGGGGCGAGATGCTCGCGCTGTTCGGGGCCTTCGACCCCGCCGACGGCCTGAGCCGGCCCGCCTTCCTGACCTTCATGTCCATCGCGGCGTTCGGCACCCTGCTCACCGCCGCGTACATGCTCATCCTGGTGCGCCGCGTCTGCATGGGTGCCAAGCGTGAGACACCGCACCGGATCCCCGACATCCAGCACCACGAGTTCGCCGCCTGGACCCCCCTCGCCGCCCTCACCGTCCTGGCCGGCCTGTGGCCCGCCGTCCTCCTCGGCCTCACCGACCCGGCCGTGCAGAAGCTCCTCGCAGGAGGCAAGTCGTGACCACAGCGGCCGAGAGCACCACCCACCTCGCCCAGTCAGCGGCCGAGAGCACCACCGGCATCGTCCAGTCAGCCGCCGAGAGCACCACCGGCCTCGTCCAGTCCGTCGACTGGCTCGCCATCGCGCCCCCGGTCACCGTCGCCGCCGTCGCCCTCGTCGTCCTGGTCGCCGACCTCTTCGTACCCCAGGAACGCAAACACCTCCTCGGCTACGGAGCCGTCGCCGGACTCGTCGCCGCCCTCGCCCTCGTCGTCCCCCTGCACGAAGGCGACCGCTCGACCTTCTGCCTCACCACCGACGCCCACGCCTGCAGCTACACCGCCGACCACTTCACCCTGGTCATCCAGGCCCTCGTGCTCGGCGGCGCCCTCCTCACCGCACTGCTCTCGATCGGCGACACCCGCAAGCTCCCGGCCGGAGAGTTCTGGTTCCTGCTGCTGTCCTCCGCAGCCGGCGCCGCGCTGCTGCCCGCAGCCCGCGACCTCGCCACCCTCGTCGTCGCCCTCGAAGTCGCCTCACTGCCCGCCTTCGCCCTCGTCGGCATCAAGCGTGGCGACCGGCGTTCCTCCGAGGCCGCACTGAAGTTCTTCCTCTCCTCCGTCGTCGCGACCGCCGTCATGCTCCTCGGCGTCAGCTTCGTCTACGCGGCGACCGGCACCCTCCACCTCACGGAGATCGCCGACCGCCTCGACGACGTCCCCGGACAGCTCACCACCCTCGCCGAAGCGGGTGTCGCCCTCACCCTCGTCGGATTCGCCTTCAAGACGGCCGCCGCGCCCTTCCACTTCTGGGTCCCCGACACCTACGTCGGCGCCCCCCTGCCGATCGCCGCCTACCTCTCGGTCGTCGGCAAGGCGGTCGGCTTCTCCGGTCTCATCCTCGTCACCGTCGTCGCGTTCCCCTCCTACTCGGACGTCTGGGGCCCCGCCCTCGCCGTCCTCGCCGCGCTCACCATGACCACCGGGAACGTCGCCGCGCTGCGTCAGAGCGCCACCCGCGCCCGCAGCGCCGTACGCCTCCTCGCCTGGTCGTCCGTCGCCCAGGCCGGCTACCTCCTGGTGCCCATCGCGTCGGCCGCGTACGCCGGCGACCGGCAGATCGGTTCCACCGTCGCGTACGCACTGATGTACGCCGTCGTGAACCTCGGCGCCTTCGCGGTGGCCGCCCTGGTCGCACGTACCCACCCCGGAAACCGCATCACCGACTACCGCGGCCTGTACGCCACCCGGCCCCTGGCCGCTCTCGCGATGGGCTTCTTCCTGCTCTGCCTCGCCGGACTGCCGCCGGGCATCATCGGCCTCTTCGCCAAGGTCACCGTCTTCTCCTCGGCCGTCGACGCCGGGCTCGGCTGGCTCGCCGTCGTCATGGCCGTCAACGTCGTCATCGCGCTCTACTACTACCTGCAGTGGACCGCGGCCCTGTTCCGCGCCCCCGAGCCCGACGGTACGCAACAGCCGCAGACCACCACCCGGCACCGGACTCCGGCCCCGCTGACCGCCGCGATCGTCCTCACCGCCGTCGCCGGGATCGCCCTCTCCGGAGCCCCGCAGACCGTCCTCAGGTTCGCCGCCGTCAGCCTGTTCTGACGCCGCCGCGCCGTCCTGACGACGCCAAGATCGGCTTGCCCGCAGCAGCCCGAACAGGGCAAGGTCATGCCCGCAGACGACGCACGGAGCGTCCACATCACAGAGGAGCAAGAGCAGTGCTGAACGGTTTCAAGGACTTCATCCTGCGCGGAAACGTCGTCTCCATGGCGATCGGCCTCGCCGTCGGAGCCGCGTTCACCGCAGTCGTCACCGGGTTCAGCAACGCTTTCATCGTGCCGCTGATCGGCCTCATCACCCGCGGCACCGGCGACTTCAGCAAGGCCGAGTTCAAGTTCGACGACGTGACCTTCCCCTACGGGCTCTTCATCAGCGCCGCCATCGCCTTCCTCATCACCGCGGCGGTCCTCTACTTCTGCGTCGTCGTGCCCATGGCCAAGGTCCAGGACCGCTTCACCGCCAACAAGGACCAGGAACAGATCGACATCAAGGCCGCCCTGCGCGACTGCCCCCGCTGCTACACGGAGATCCCCGCCATCGCCTCCCGGTGCGCCCACTGCACCAGCGAGGTCGAGCCCGACCCCGAGGCCGTGGAACTCGCCAAGGTGCCCGTCCAGCGCTGACCCGCCCCGGCCCCTCCACCCGTACGGCCTACGGCCCGCTCCGGTGCACACCCCCGGAGCGGCCCGGCCCCGCGGCGGTAAGCACAAGGGAACTAGCTCCCCTCGCCTGGCGTTGACCAGTACGGGAGGCTCCACTGGGGAGTGGAGCACCACCAAGCAAAGGGTTCCCCTGCTTGCACCACCTGGAGGGCGTACCGTGCACCGCCGGCACAACGGGCTGAGAACCGCCGTACTCCTCGGGGGCCTGTCCGCACTCATCATCCTCATCGGCAGCTTCTTCGGACGTACCGGCCTGATCGTCGCGCTCGTCGTAGCCGTCGGCACCAACGCCTACGCGTACTGGAACAGCGACAAGCTGGCGCTGCGAGCCATGCGCGCCCGCCCGGTGAGCGAATTCGAGGCACCCCAGCTCTACCGCATGGTCCGCGAGCTCTCCACCGCCGCCCGCCAGCCCATGCCCCGCCTCTACATCTCCCCGACGCAGGCCCCGAACGCCTTCGCGACCGGCCGCAACCCGCGCAACGCCGCGGTCTGCTGCACCGAGGGCATCCTCCAGATCCTGGACGAACGGGAGCTGCGCGGTGTCCTCGGCCACGAGCTCAGCCATGTCTACAACCGGGACATCCTGATCTCGTCCGTCGCCGGAGCCCTCGCCTCGGTGGTCATGTTCCTGGTCAACTTCGCCTGGCTGATCCCGGTCGGCCGCTCCAACGACGACGAGGGCCCCGGCATCCTCGGCATGCTGCTGATCATGATCCTGGGCCCGCTCGCCGCCTCCGTCATCCAGCTGGCCGTCAGCCGCTCCAGGGAGTACCAGGCGGACGCCTCTGGCGCCCAGCTGACCGGGGACCCGCTGGCCCTGGCGAGCGCCCTGCGGAAGCTGGACGCCGGCACCAAGCAGCTTCCGCTGCCGCCCGAGCCCAGGATCGAGACCGCGAGCCACATGATGATCGCGAATCCCTTCCGCCCCGGACAGGGCATGTCCAAGATGTTCTCGACACATCCGCCGATGGCGGAGCGCATTGCCCGACTCGAGCAGATGGCAGGTCATCGCCCGTGAAAACCATTCTGAACGTCATTTGGCTGGTCCTGTGCGGCTTCTGGATGTTCCTCGGCTACCTCGCCGCGGGCCTCCTGCTGTGCATCACGATCATCGGCATCCCGTTCGGCCTCGCGGCCTTCCGTATCGGCGTCTACGCCCTGTGGCCCTTCGGCCACCGCGTCGTCGACCGCCGGGACGCGGGCGCCCCCTCCTGCGTGGGCAACGTCCTCTGGCTGGTCCTCGCGGGCTGGTGGCTGGCGCTGGGTCACATCACCACCGGCATCGCCCTGTGCATCACGATCATCGGCATCCCCCTGGGCATCGCGAACTTCAAGCTGATCCCGGTGTCACTGATGCCCTTCGGCAAGGAGATCGTCAGCACCGACGAGCAGTTCGCCGGCTGGTAGAGCGCCCAGGACGGGGAGGGGCACCCGCAGTTCACAGGCGGTGCCCCGCAACCGCCCGGCCGTCACCGACGTCTTTGGATTTCAAGACCGAGTGACGGGTAGGTTCGCACGCATGAGCATCATTGGCTGGATCATTCTCGGACTGATTGCCGGCGTCATCGCCAAGATTCTGCTGCCGGGCCGCGACCCCGGTGGCCTCGTCGGAACCACCCTGACCGGCATCGTCGGTGCCTTCCTGGGTGGCTGGATATCGTCGAAGTTCCTGGACCGTCCGATCTCCAAGGACTTCTTCGACGCAGGGACCTGGGTCTCCGCCATCGGCGGATCGCTGGTCCTGCTGATCATCTACCGGTTGTTCTTCGGGAACTCCCGCGAGCGCCGCTGATCAGCCAGTTTTTCAGACACCCAACCCGGTCTCGCGCAGGGTCAGATTGAGCCGACCACCGCTCATGCCTGTCGCGGGACCGGCCGTTCCCGGCCGGATCCTCGGCACCCCGTGGAACGCGAACCGCGACGGCCCGCCGAATACGAACAGATCCCCCGAGGCCAACTCCACGTCCGTGTAGGGCCTTCCCCGGGTCTCCGTGTTGCCGAAGCGGAAGACACAGGTGTCACCGATGCTCAGCGACACCACGGGAGCACCGGACCGCTCCTCCTTGTCCTGGTGCATGCCCATCCGGGCGGCATCGTCATAGAAGTTGATCAGCGCGGTGTCCGGCGCGTACGACCGCACCGGACCCTCCTGCCCGTACGCCTCGGCCAGCGCCGCCCGCCCCAACTCCCCGAGCCACTCCGGAAACGGCGCCACCGGCGCCCCGTTCACATCGTCCGCCGTACGCGAATACCGGTACGGCTGCCAGTGCCACCCCAGGCACACGGTCCGCACCGACATCACCCCGCCGCCCGGCAACGCCGTGCGCCGCAACGGCACGGGGCCGCGGGCCCACTCCCGGCAGGCCGCCACCAACTCCCGCTGCCGCTCCACCGAAAGCCACTCGGGAACATGCACGGCCCCCGGCGCGACCACCGTACGCGGCCTGGGAAAGAGCCCGGACATCAGCGCACCGCCAGGGCGCCCTCAAGCCCCAGAAGCCGCTCCTTGCGCTCCAGGCCGCCCGCGTAGCCGCGCAGCGCCCCGTCCGAGCCGATCACCCGGTGGCACGGCCGCACGACCAGCACCGGGTTGCGCCCGATCGCCGTACCCACGGCCCGTACCCCCGCCCCGGAAGCACCGACGCGCTCGGCGATCTGCCCGTACGACACCGTCTCGCCGTAGGGGACATCCTCCAGCGCGGCCCAGACCCGGCGCTGGAAGTCCGTGCCCCGGCCGTCCGCGTACACGACGTCGAACCGGGTCCGGCGCCCCTCGAAGTACTCCGTCAGCTGGGCGGCCACCCCCGCGAAGGCCCCGGGCTCGCGGACCCAGCCGTCCTCGATGACCGCCGCACCCTTCTGGCCGGGCAGGGAGAGCGAGACGAGCGCCATGCCGACCGGTCCCGCGGCCTCCTCGCCGACCAGCAGCAGTTCGCCCAGCGGGCTGTCGACCGTCGCGTACATGGTCATGACTCGTCCCTCTCCTCGTCCTCGGAAAGCCGGATCATCGGCTGCCGAGGACCAGTCTCCGTCGCCCGGACCGCCGCGACCGGCGGTATTCGGACATGACGTCCGGACGCGGAACCAGATGTTCCGCCCCGCGCCCGGACCGCCGCGTCCTACCGGTAGTTCGCGAACTGCACATCGAAGTCGAAGTCCTGGGCCTTCACGAGCGCCTGAACGGTCTGCAGGTCGTCCCGGCTCTTCGAGCTGACCCGCAGCTCGTCACCCTGGACCTGCGCCTTGACGCCCTTGGGGCCCTCATCGCGAATGACCTTCGCGACCTTCTTGGCGTTCTCCTGGGAGATGCCCTCCTCGATGGTGGCGAAGAGCTTGTACTCCTTGCCGGAAAGCTGCGGCTCGCCCGCGTCCAGGGACTTCAGCGAGATGCCGCGCTTGATCAGCTTGGTCTGGAAGATGTCGAGGATCGCCTTGACCCGCTCCTCGCCGCTCGCCTCCATGAGGATCTTCTCGCCCGACCAGGAGATCGAGGCGCCGGTTCCCTTGAAGTCGTAACGCTGCGAGATTTCCTTGGCGGCCTGGTTGAGGGCGTTGTCGACCTCCTGCCGCTCGACCTTCGAGACGATGTCGAAACTGGAGTCGGCCATGACGTGTGGCTCCTTGTATCGGGGTGCTGAAAACGGAATGACTACAGGGCGGCCGCAACGCCTGCCGACGCCACACCCCGCCCCCCGAAGCCTAAGGGCTGTCCCGTGATCCCTGGCGGGCGCGCGAAGCCGGCTACGGCGCCTCGCCGCGTTGTCGGAACGCCCGAATACATCCAGTATGCGGACGTCTCTCCGCCTTACGATGCACCGCGTCCGACGCCGCGCGCTGATCCATCAGGGATTACGGGCCAGCCCTTGGCCACCCGCGCCCGTCCGAGCCGCTGGTCAATCCAGTGGCGTAGCACCCCTGGGCATCAGGTATCGTTTACGTCGTTGCCACAGAGCGCCGTCGACAGACGGGTCTCACGGCAGCATCCCTTGGCGGTGTGCCCGAGTGGCCAAAGGGAGCAGACTGTAAATCTGCCGGCTCAGCCTACCCAGGTTCGAACCCTGGCGCCGCCACAAAGCAAGGCCCTCGTCCTCGGACGGGGGCCTTCTCTGTTGTGCCGTTCCCGCCCCGCCGCCCCCGCCCCGCCGGCCCGCAGAGATCTCGGCGGCGACGACACGATGTGTGGCCGGGGCGTTCCTGGGCGGTGCGGGGAGGCGCTGGAGGTGGCGCGCAGGACCGGCCGCACCGAGGCGCTGTTGAATGGCCCGGAGCCCTTCGTGCGGGCGGGGCACCGTTCATGACGGTGCGTTCGCCGGCCGGTTGCGTGCGGGCGACGGGTCGCCGGGGCCCTGCTGGGGCGGCACGGCATCACCGTACGTCCGGCGGCCGGGGCTGAACGGGGCGGCGGTGGAAGCCGGTCCGGGCACCGGGGGCTGAACGGGGCGGCCGTGGAAGCCGCCCCGGCCCGTGTGTCAGTTCCCCGCGATGTCCTTCACCGCGACCATCACCGGCACGCTCCCCGAGATGAGCTCCAGGGTCAGCCCCGCCGTCGCCGGGGTGTCCAGCAGCTCCAGGAGCGCGGCCGCCACGTCGTCGCGCGGCACCGGGCCGCGGCCGGTCGACGCGGCGAGCAGCACCTCGCCGGTGCCCGCGTCGTTGGTCAGCATGCCGGGGCGCAGGATCGTCCAGTCAAGAGCCGTCCGGGAGCGCACGTACGCGTCCGCCGCGCCTTTGGCGCGCAGGTACGCGTCGAACACTTCGTCGCCGGGGTGGTCGGCGTCGGCTCCCATGGACGAGACCACGACGTAACGCCGCACTCCAGCCCGCTCCGCCGCGTCCGCGAAGAGCACCGCGGCCCCGCGGTCCACCGTGTCCTTGCGGCCCGTGCCGCTGTTGGGGCCCGCACCGGCCGCGAAGACCACCGCGTCGGCACCGCGCAGCACCTCCGCGGTCTCCTCCACGGTGGCCGATTCGAGGTCCAGGACCACCGGCTCCGCGCCGACCGCCCGGAGATCGTCACTCTGTTCGGGATTGCGGATGATGCCTGCGGCCTCATCCCCGCGTGCAGCGAGCAGCCGCTCCAGCCGCAGCGCGATCTGACCGTGTCCACCTGCGATGACAATGCGCATGGTCACGACGGTACGCCGGAGCACGCCGCGGCGCGCTCAGGGCCCGCCGCCGGCGCCGGTTTCCGGCCGCCCCTGGCGGGGGAGGCCGGGCCCGCCGCCCGTCTCCGAGTCGCAGTACTCGCGTACCGCGCTGGTCCGGGCGACCACCCGGCCGCGGTGGACGACGATCCGGCTGTACGCCAGGGAGAGCACCCCGGTGAGCCGTTCTCCGCGCACGGCGAGCAGTTCGGCGGGGAAGCCCGCCTCGACCCGCACCTCGGGCAGTCCCATCGCACGCCTGGCCTCGGTGGACACCGCCCCGTAGGCCTGTTCGGCCCGCAGTCCGCTCTGCGATGCCAGCAGGAAGGCGGCTTCCAGCGGATCGCCGCGCCCGACCGGGTTGGCGAGGTCCCGCAGCGCGCCGCTGCCCGCCGCGACCCGCACTCCGGCCGCCCGCAGCAGCCGTACCGGGGCGGTGCCCCGGCGCTCGGATCCGCAGCAGCCGCCCTGGGGGAGGCAGACCACCGTCACGCCGGAGGAGGCGAGCTGGTCGGCGGCGCGGCCCGCGGCCTCGTCGCCGAGCCGAGCGAGGCCCGCGCAGGGCCCGATGGCGACCCCCTGCCGCAGCCCGCCCGCCATGGCCGCGAGCCGGGCCAGCCGGGCGGGGTCGTCACCGTCCGTGTGCAGGTCGACGGGGCAGCCGTGCTCGGCGGCGATCTCCAGGACGGCTTCCACGTACCCCGTGGGGTCCGGATCGAGGTCGGGCCGGCCGCCGACCGCGCCGGCCCCCATCTTCACCGCGTCCCGCAGCATGGCGAGTCCGTCGGCGCCCGCGATGCCGGTGAGCAGCCGGGGGACGGCGACCGGGGTCAGATCGGCGAGCCCGCGCAGCGAGCGGCGGGCCTGGAGGACGGCTTCCAGGGCGGCGAGGCCCTGTACGTCGCCGATCCGTACGTGCGAGCGCAGGGCGGTCGCGCCGTGGCCGAGTTGGAGCAACGCGGCCTCGGTGGCGCGCCGCTGGACGTCCTCGGGGCCTTGTGGCGCCGGTCCCGGGGTGTCCGGTCCGGCGCCGTCGGCGGTGAGCGCGGTGTCGCTGTGGGCGTGCGGCTCGGCAGGCGCCGGGAGCAGGAGGTGGCCGCGCAGGTCGATACGGGTGCCGGGTGCGATGAGGCTGCCCGCTGTGCCGACCGCCTCGATGCGGCCGTCTCCGAGCCGTACGTCCACGATGCGGCCGTCGGTGAGACGGGCCCCGCAGAGTGTCAGCGCGGAGCTCTCCCGGCCGGTGGTCGCGTCGGCGGCGTGGTCGTCGGGCGGCCGCGGCCGGCTGTCGGGCATCGTGCTCCAGGGAGGGGGCAGGGTTACGCAGAGTGAGTCGAGCCTAGGGGTGTGATGTGTCAGGTTCGAGGAGGAGTTGAATAGTCGTACCGGTGCCGTCCGGTGGCGTCCGCAGGTGTCCGGGCGTACCGGACGGGAGGTGGCCCGGTGGTTGCCGAACCGCTGATCAAGTGGCCGACGGGCGGCTGGCCGAGGGTTCGTCGCGGAGCCGATCAAGGGCTCTGGATGGGGCTTCGAAACGGATTTGGGCGATCGGCGACAGACCGTGTAATGTCTTCATCGCTCGCCCCAATAGCTCAGTCGGTAGAGCGTCTCCATGGTAAGGAGAAGGTCTGCGGTTCGATTCCGCATTGGGGCTCTGGTGATCGGGTAACCCCGCTTCGGCGGGGAGACTCGTCATCAAAGCGGTGTAGCTCAGTCGGTAGAGCAAGCGGCTCATAATCGCTGTGTCACCGGTTCAAGTCCGGTCACCGCTACTAACAGTAGCCGATTGTGGGGTCGGTCCTTCGATCGGCTACTCTTTTTTGCGTTCATCCGTCCATCGTCCGTCCAAGGAGCACTCACGTGGCTGCCACCGACGTCCGCCCGAAGATCACGCTGGCCTGCGTGGAGTGCAAGGAGCGGAACTACATCACCAAGAAGAACCGGCGTAACAACCCGGACCGTCTTGAGATGAAGAAGCATTGCCCGCGCTGCAACTCGCACACCGCGCACCGCGAAACGCGCTGAATCAGGCTCGTACACGAGGCCGTCCCCGTTGGGGGCGGCCTCGTGTCGTTGTATAGGGCTGTACTTCGGCCCATTCGTCTTTCCATCAGGAGGTTGCGAGCTCATGGCGCTCGACCAGTCCTTCGTGGGGCGGACCTATCCGCCCACCGCGCCGTACGAGGTCGGCCGGGAGAAGATCCGCGAGTTCGCCGAGGCGGTGGGTGACACCAACCCGGCGTACGTCGATCCGGAGGCGGCCAGGGCGCTCGGTCACAGCGATGTGATCGCGCCGCCGACCTTCGTCTTCTCGATCACCTTCAAGGCCGCGGGCCAGGTCGTGCAGGACCCGCAGCTGGGCCTGGACTACAGCCGGGTGGTGCACGGAGACCAGAGGTTCGTCTACGTCCGTCCGGTGCGGGCGGGGGACCGGCTGACGGTCACCTCGACGATCGAGGCCGTCAAGTCCATGGCGGGCAACGACATTCTGGATGTTCGTGGCGAGGTCCACGACGAGGCCGGGGAGCATGTCGTGACGGCGTGGACGAAGCTGGTGGCACGCGCCGCCGAGGAGGCGTGATGACGGCGAAGGTGAGCTACGGCTCGGTCGAGGTCGGTACGGAGCTGCCGGCGCGGTCGTTCCCGGTCACCCGGGCGACGCTGGTGCAGTACGCGGGCGCCTCCGGAGACTTCAACCCGATCCACTGGAACGAGAGGTTCGCCCGCGAGGTCGGACTGCCGGACGTGATCGCGCACGGCATGTTCACGATGGCCGAGGCGATCCGGGTGGTCACGGACTGGACCGGCGATCCGGGTGCGGTCGTCGAGTACGGGGTTCGGTTCACCAAGCCGGTCGTCGTGGCCGACGACGACAAGGGCGCGCTGATCGAGGTCAGCGGGAAGGTGGCCGCCCTGCTGGACGACAAGCGGGTGCGGGTCGACCTGACGGTGATGAGCGAGGGCAAGAAGGTGCTGGGCATGTCCCGCGCCGTGGTGCAGCTCGGCTGACGCCGCGAGGAAGAGCTGAGCGACCTGGTGAGGCGTAAGGGGTGCGGTCCTGGGGCTGTGCCCCTTACGCATGGGGGCACGGTCCATGGGCTGTGCCCCTGCGTACGGGGTGGTCGCCGTGCCGTGCGTGAGGCCGGGCGTCCATCCCGGTTGACTAAGTTAGTGATTGAGTACTAACTTAGCCCGCATGGTAAGGATGAGTGCAGACGAGCGGCGCGAGAGTGTCATCCGCGCGTCGATCACCGAGTTCGCCCGCGGCGGGTACAACGCCACGTCGACCGAGTCGATCGCCAGACGTGTCGGTGTCTCGCAGCCGTACCTCTTCCGTCTCTTCCCCAACAAGCAGGCCATGTTCCTCGCCGCGTCCGAGCGGTGCCTGGTGGACACCCGCAAGGTCTTCGCGGAGGCCGCCGAGGGGCTCGAGGGCGACGAAGCGCTGCATGCGATGGCTGAGGCGTATCAGCAGCTGATCGTCCATGACCCCGACCGGCTGCTGATGCAGATGCAGATGTACGCGGCCGTCGCGGCGGCGGAGGCGGCCGGGGACCATGAATTCGGCGAGTCGGTCCGTGCGGGCTGGCTGCAGATGTTCGACGACATCTCCCTCACGCTCGGTGCCGACCCCGACGAGGCGACCACGTTTCTCGCGTTCGGCATGCTCATCAACACCCTGACGTCGCTCGGCTATCCGGCGGATCACCGGATCTGGTCGAGGTTCTACGAATCGGCCCGGCCGATCATCTGAAGCGCGCCGGTCGTCCGAGCGGTGCGGACCGGGTTCGGCCCTCTTCGGCCCGGATTTCTGCCCAGAAAAGTTAGTCATCAATAACTAACCCTCAGGGGGAGCAGTGACCCAGCACACGAAGGGCCGCGCGGGAGCGGTCTGGGCCCTTGTCATCACCAGCGTGGCCGGCTTCATGGCCGCCCTCGACAACCTCGTCGTCACCACCGCCCTGCCGTCCATCCGCGAGAGCCTCGGCGGGGAGCTGGAGGAGCTCGAATGGACGGTGAACGCGTACACCCTCACCTTCGCCGTCCTGCTGATGTTCGGTGCCTCCCTCGGTGACCGGTTCGGCCGGCGTCGTCTCTTCAGCATCGGGCTCACCGTCTTCACCGGCGCGTCCGCCGCGGCCGCCCTCTCGCCCGGGATCAACGAACTCATCGCCTTCCGCGCCGTCCAGGGCGTGGGCGCGGCGATCATGATGCCCCTGACGCTCACCCTGCTCACGGCAGCCGTGCCGCCCGCCCGCAGAGGAGCCGCGCTGGGCATCTTCGGTGCCGCGACCGGACTCGCGGTGGCCAGCGGGCCGCTGATCGGCGGCAGCCTCACCGAACACCTCTCCTGGCAGTGGATCTTCTGGCTGAACGTGCCCATCGGGCTGATCCTGCTGCCGCTCGCCCGGCTGCGGCTGGCCGAGTCCCACGCCCCGGACTCCCGGCTCGACGTCCCCGGCACCATCCTGGTCAGCGGCGGGCTCTTCGGGATCGTCTACGGCCTGGTCAACGCCAACTCCGACGGGTGGACCAGCCCCACCGTGCTGACCGCCCTCATCGCCGGCACCGCGCTCCTCGGCGCCTTCATCCACCACGGCTTCCGCGCCAAGAACCCCATCCTGCCGATGCGGCTCTTCAAGGACCGGGCGTTCTTCGGGATCAACATGGCCAGCCTGCTGATGTTCCTCGGCATGTTCGGTTCGATCTTCCTGCTCAGCCAGTACCTCCAGGGCGTGCTCGGCTACTCGCCCACCGAGGCCGGTCTGCGGATGCTGCCCTGGACCGGGATGCCGATGCTGGTGGCCCCCATCGCCGGAGTGCTCGCCGACCGGTTCGGCGGCCGTCCGGTGGTCGTGACGGGGCTCGCCCTCCAGGCCGTCGGCCTCGGCCTGTTCGCCATGGCGCTCGCCCCGGACGCCTCCTACGCCTCGCAGCTGCCCGGACTGATCGTCGGCGGCGTCGGAATGGCCCTGTACTTCGCACCCGCCGCCAGCCTGGTCATGTCCAGCGTCCGCCCCGGTGAACAGGGCATCGCCTCCGGTGCCAACAACGCGCTCCGCGAGGTCGGCGGCGCCCTCGGCGTCGCCGTGCTCGCCACGGTCTTCTCCTCGCAGGGCGGTTACGACTCCCCGCAGTCCTTCACCGACGGGACCGTTCCCGCGGTCTGGATCGGCGCCGGAGTGGTGGCGCTCGCCGCGCTCGTCGCCCTGCTCATCCCGCGCCGTGCCAGCACCCCGGCGCAGGAGCCCGAGCAGGCCGAGGCGCGGGTCCCCGTACCCGCCTGAGCAGGTGCCACGCCGATACGGTCCGCTCCCGCGCCAGGACGGCGGGGGAACGGACCGTAGTCTTGTCCGCGTGCAGGAACTCCACGACGCGCCCCTCGCCCCCCTGACCACCTTCCGGCTCGGCGGCCCCGCCACCCGCCTCCTCACCGCGACGACCGACGCCGAAGTGGTCGACGCGGTACGCGCGGCCGACGACAGCGGCACCCCGCTCCTGGTCATCGGCGGCGGCAGCAACCTGGTCATCGGTGACAAGGGCTTCGAAGGCACCGCCCTGCGCATCGCCACCAAGGGCTTCGTGCTGGACGGCGCGACGCTCGAACTGGCCGCAGGCGAGATCTGGACCGACGCCGTCGCCCGCAGCGTGGAGGCCGGTCTCGCCGGGCTCGAATGCCTGTCCGGCATCCCCGGTTCCGCCGGGGCGACACCCATCCAGAACGTCGGCGCGTACGGGCAGGAGGTGTCGTCCACCATCACCGAGGTCGTCGCCTACGACCGGCACAGCCGCGAGACGGTGACCATTCCGAACGCCGAGTGCGACTTCTCGTACCGGCACAGCCGCTTCAAGGCCGAACCCGACCGTTTCGTGGTGCTGCGTGTCCGCTTCGGCCTGGAGGACGCGGGCGGGCTGTCCGCGCCCCTCAAGTACCCCGAAACGGCGCGTGCCATGGGCGTCGCCGAGGGCGAGCGCGTGCCCGCCGCCGACGCCCGCGAGACCGTGCTCCGGCTCCGGGCCGGCAAGGGCATGGTGCTCGACCCCGAGGACCACGACACCTGGTCGGCCGGCTCGTTCTTCACCAACCCGGTCCTGGACCAGGAGCAGTTCGACGCGTTCCTCGCCCGGGTCGCGGACCGGCTCGGACCGGAGGTGGCGCCCCCCGCCTTCCCCGCGGGCGGGGGACACACCAAGACGTCGGCGGCCTGGCTCATCGACCGGGCCGGCTTCACCAAGGGATACGGCACAGGCCCGGCCCGCATCTCCACCAAGCACACGCTCGCCCTCACCAACCGGGGCGCCGCGAGCACCGAGGACCTGCTGGCCCTGGCTCGCGAGGTCGTCGCCGGGGTCCACGAGGCCTTCGGCGTCACGCTCGTCAACGAACCGGTGACCGTGGGCGTGACGCTGTAGCGAGGCGCCGCGCGGGCGCGCCGCTCAGTACGCCACGCCCACGCCCTGCTTCACCGCCGCCGGGTCGTCGATCAGCGCCAGCATCGCGTGCGCCACATCGGCTCGGGAGATGGACCGGCCGCTGCGCGGGTTGCTGCCGTGCACGGTCCGGTACGTGCCCGTCAGGGGGCCGTTGGTGAGCTTCGGAGGCCGTACGGACGTCCAGTCCGTCGCGGAGGCGGCGAGCGCGGCCTCCATCGCGGTGAGGTCCGCGTAGACCTCCTTGAGGATCGCGCCGATCGCCCCGAGCATCATCCGGTCGAGCAGCGGGTCGTCCGCGGGCTTCGGCGCGACAGGGGCCGCGCTCACCACGAGCAGCCGCCGCGTCCCCTCCGTCTCCATCGCGGCCAGGACGGCGCGGGTCAGCCGCTCGGCGATCCCGTCGGCCTTGCGGCCCCGCGAGCCCAGACCCGAGAGCACCGCGTCGCGCCCCTTCACCGCCTCGCGCAGCGCCTGCGGATCGTCGATCCGGGCCACCGTGTGGACCGTCACGTCGGAGAGCGGGACCGGCAGCCGGGCGGGATCGCGCACCACCGCCGTCACCTCGTGCCCCGCAGCCACCGCCTGGCGGACGATCTCCTGCCCGATACCGCCTGTCGCACCGAACACTGTGAGCCTCATGGCACACCCTCCCAAGGTGGGTAAGTATTCACTCACCTCTAGGGTGAGTGAGTACTCACCCTTCCGTCAAGCTTCGTTGGAGTGCACATGGAGCAGAAGCCGACCCGCGCCCGCATCATCGACGCCGCCCACCGGCTGATGCTCACCATCGGCCTGGCCCGCGCCACCACCAAGGAGATCGCCAAGGCCGCCGGCTGCTCGGAGGCCGCGCTCTACAAGCACTTCCCGAGCAAGGAGGAGCTCTTCGTGGTGGTGCTGAAGGAACGGCTCCCCAGGGTGGACGGAATCCTGAAGCGACTCATCGCCGACCCGGGGGAGGGGGAGCGGACGGTCGAGCGGAACCTCACCGAGATCGCCCGCGAGGCCGCCCTCTTCTACGAGCAGAGCTTCCCGATCGCGGCGTCCCTGTACGCCGAGCCGAGGCTCAAGGAACGGCACAACGCGGCGATGCGGGAGCTGCGCACCGGCCCCCACGTGCCGATCCGCGGAGTGGACGCCTACCTGCGCGCCGAACAGTCCGCGGGCCGCGTGCGGGCCGACGCCGACACGTACGCGGCAGCATCCCTGCTCATGGGGGCCTGCGCCCAGCGGGCGTTCGCCTACGACGCCACGGAGACCGGTGGGCCGCCGCAGTCGCTCGACGCCTTCGCCGCGTCGATCGCCCGGACGCTGCTGGGCGGACTCACGGCGTAGGCCGCGACGGCAGGTGTCAGACCACCGGCTTCGCCAGCCAGTCGTCCACGCCCGCCAGCAGCTCGGCCCGTAGCGTGTCCGGCGCCGCCGAGCCCCGTACCGACTGACGCGCCAGCTCCGCCAGCTCCTCGTCCGTGAACGCGTGGTGGCGGCGCACGAGGTCGTACTGCGCGGCCAGCCGGGAGCCGAAGAGCAGCGGGTCGTCGGCGCCGAGCGCCATCGGCACACCGGCGTCGAACAGCGTGCGCAGGGGGACGTCGGACGGCTTCTCGTAGACGCCCAGGGCCACGTTCGACGCCGGGCACACCTCGCAGGTCACGCCGCGCTCCGCCAGCCTGCGCAGCAGCCGCGGGTCCTCGGCGGCCCGTACGCCGTGCCCGACCCGGGAGGCGTCGAGGTCGTCCAGGCAGTCGCGGACGCTGGAGGGGCCCGAGAGCTCGCCCCCGTGCGGGGCCGCCAGCAGCCCGCCCTCCCTCGCGATGGCGAAGGCCCGGTCGAAGTCGCGGGCCATGCCGCGCCGCTCGTCGTTGGAGAGCCCGAACCCGACGACGCCCCGGTCCGCGTACCGCACCGCCAGCCGGGCCAGCGTCCTGGCGTCCAGCGGGTGCTTCATCCGGTTCGCCGCGATGACCACCCGGATCGGCAGTCCGGTCTCGCGCGAGGCGCTGTCCACCGCGTCCAGGATGATCTCGATCGCCGGGATGAGCCCGCCGAGCAGCGGGGCGTACGAGGTGGGATCGACCTGGATCTCCAGCCAGCCCGAGCCGTCCGAGACGTCCTCCTGGGCCGCCTCGCGCACCAGCCGCTGGATGTCCTCGGGCGACCGCAGACAGGATCTGGCGATGTCGTAGAGCCGCTGGAAGCGGAACCAGCCGCGTTCGTCCGTCGCACGCAGCCGGGGAGGCTCACCGCCGGTCAGTGCCTCCGGCAGCCGCACGCCGTACTTGTCGGCGAGTTCGAGCAGCGTCGTGGGCCGCATCGACCCGGTGAAATGCAAGTGCAGGTGGGCCTTGGGCAACAGCCGTACGTCACGCTCCATTCCAAGATCCTGCCGCACGGACCGGGGGTCGCGGTACCCGCTTTCCCCATCGAGTTGCCTCCCGAACACGAAAGCGACCCCCGGCCGAGGCCGGGGGTCGCCCACAGGATCCGGAACGTGCTCAGGCCTTGGCCTCGCCCAGCAGCTTCTGGAGCCGCGAAACACCCTCGACGAGGTCCTCGTCACCCAGCGCGTAGGAGAGGCGCAGGTAGCCCGGGGTACCGAAGGCCTCGCCCGGTACGACCGCGACCTCGGCCTCGTCCAGGATCAGCGCCGCCAGCTCGACCGAGGTGGCCGGGCGCCTGCCGCGGATCTCCTTGCCGAGCAGCTCCTTCACCGAGGGGTACGCGTAGAACGCGCCCTCGGGCTCCGGGCACAGCACGCCGTCGATCTCGTTGAGCATCCGCACGATGGTCTGCCGGCGCCGGTCGAAGGCACTGCGCATCTCGGCGACCGCGTCCAGGTTCCCGGAGACGGCGGCCAGGGCGGCGACCTGGGCCACGTTGGAGACGTTGGACGTGGCGTGCGACTGCAGGTTGGTCGCGGCCTTCACGACGTCCTTGGGGCCGACGATCCAGCCCACGCGCCAGCCGGTCATCGCGTACGTCTTGGCGACCCCGTTGACCACGATGCACTTGTCGCGCAGCTCGGGCACGATCGCCGGGAGCGAGGTGAACTTCGCGTCGCCGTAGACCAGGTGCTCGTAGATCTCGTCGGTCAGCACCCACAGACCGTGCTCCACGGCCCAGCGGCCGATCGCCTCGGCGTCGGCCTCGCTGTAGACCGCACCGGTCGGGTTCGACGGGGAGACGAACAGGACGACCTTCGTACGCTCGGTACGGGCCGCCTCCAGCTGCTCCACGGAGACCCGGTAACCGGTGGTCTCGTCGGCGACGACCTCCACCGGGACGCCGCCCGCGAGGCGGATCGACTCGGGGTAGGTGGTCCAGTACGGAGCCGGGACGATGACCTCGTCGCCCGGGTCGAGGATCGCGGCGAAGGCCTCGTAGATGGCCTGCTTGCCGCCGTTGGTCACCAGGATCTGGGAGGCGTCGACCGCGTAGCCGGAGTCGCGCAGCGTCTTCTCCGCGATGGCGGCCTTGAGCTCGGGGAGCCCGCCGGCCGGGGTGTAGCGGTGGTACTTCGGGTTGCGGCAGGCCTCGACCGCGGCGTCGACGATGTAGCCGGGGGTCGGGAAGTCGGGCTCGCCGGCACCGAAGCCGATCACCGGACGGCCGGCGGCCTTGAGGGCCTTGGCCTTGGCGTCGACGGCGAGGGTGGCGGACTCTGAGATGGCACCGACGCGGGCGGAGACCCGGCGCTCGGAGGGAGAAGTAGCAGCGCTCATGCGCCCCATGCTCGCAGACCGCATTCCGCGTCGGCACAGGGGTTTCAGGGACCGGACAGCACTTGGACAGCATGCGGACGGGCAACCGGGCAGCATCGGACAGGAACGGTCGGGAGCTATCTGTTCGACGCCGGGCCGCTGAACACGTACACTCACCTGTCGTTGGCCTTCACCAGTCACGCCGTTCCTGCACTCGGAGCATTCGGGAGCATGCGGTAGGTTGGTGGAAACCACAAAGGGTCGTAGCTCAATTGGTAGAGCACTGGTCTCCAAAACCAGCGGTTGGGGGTTCAAGTCCCTCCGGCCCTGCTACACACTCCTTCGCCAGGATGTGTGCGCATGTACGTACTTCAATGCATCGCCGTGCGGCTCCACCGGGCGCGGCACGGCCATGACCCGGAATCAGGTGAGAAGCGTGACGGACGCCGTGGGCTCCATCGACATGCCTGATGCCGAGGATGAAGTCCCCGAGTCGAAGAAGAAGACCCGGAAGGGCGGAAAGCGCGGCAAGAAGGGCCCTCTGGGCCGTCTCGCGCTCTTCTACCGCCAGATCGTGGCCGAGCTCCGCAAGGTTGTCTGGCCGACCCGCAACCAGCTGACGACGTACACCTCAGTGGTGATCGTCTTCGTGGTCGTCATGATTGGTCTCGTGACCGTGATTGACTTCGGATTCCAGCGGGTCATCAAGTACGTCTTCGGCTGATCCCGCGGAGGGCGCCTCATGGGCGCCCCTTTCGCATGTTCCACCCATTTGTATCCAGGAAGAAGCAGCCACCGTGTCTGACCCGAACCTGAACGACGCCGTCGAGCCGACGGCGGGCGCCTTCGAGTCCGCCGAGGACGAGCTCGACATCGTCGAGGCGGCGGACGCTGTGGAGCCGGACCAGGCTGAAGCTGCCGACGACGCCGCGGGCGAGCCCGCCGAGCAGGCCGCCGTGCACACCGAGTCCAACGACGAGGCCGCAGCGGCCGACGCCGAGGCCGAGAGCGCTGACGACGAGAGCGCCGAGGCGGACGCGTCCGCCGAGGAGGCGGAGGAAGCCGCGGACGAGGCCGACGAGGAAGAGGCCGAGCCGGCCGAGCCCGTCGACACCGTCACGGCCCTGCGCGAGGAACTGCGCGGCCTGCCGGGCGAGTGGTACGTCATCCACACGTACGCCGGTTACGAGAAGCGCGTGAAGGCCAACCTGGAGCAGCGTGCCGTCTCGCTGAACGTGGAGGAGTTCATCTATCAGGCCGAGGTGCCTGAGGAGGAAATCGTCCAGATCAAGAACGGCGAGCGCAAGAACGTCCGTCAGAACAAGCTCCCGGGTTACGTCCTGGTGCGCATGGACCTGACGAACGAGTCCTGGGGCGTCGTGCGCAACACTCCCGGTGTCACCGGCTTCGTGGGCAACGCCTACGACCCGTACCCGCTGACGCTGGACGAGATCGTCAAGATGCTGGCGCCGGAGGCCGAGGAGAAGGCGGCCCGTGAGGCCGCCGAGGCCGAGGGCAAGCCGGCTCCGTCCCGCAAGGTCGAGGTCCAGGTGCTGGACTTCGAGGTGGGCGACTCCGTCACGGTCACCGACGGCCCGTTCGCGACCCTGCAGGCGACGATCAACGAGATCAACGCCGACTCGAAGAAGGTCAAGGGTCTCGTCGAGATCTTCGGCCGCGAGACGCCGGTCGAGCTCAGCTTCGACCAGATCCAGAAGAACTAGCGACTGCCCCGAGCGGGCTCCGCCAGCTTCTGGACACATGCCTACCAAGCAGGTCAGACCGGCTGTCAAAGCCTGTCTGACCTGCTTGGTTTTTGGTCGCGCAGCTATACCCGTTATCGTTGTGCGGTATGCCTGCATCCGGATGACCGGATGACGGCGAAAACTCTCACTAGGACCCGGAGAGAGCACATGCCTCCCAAGAAGAAGAAGGTCACGGGGCTTATCAAGCTCCAGATCAACGCCGGTGCGGCCAACCCGGCCCCGCCGGTCGGCCCCGCACTGGGTCAGCACGGCGTCAACATCATGGAGTTCTGCAAGGCCTACAACGCCGCGACCGAGTCGCAGCGTGGCATGGTCGTGCCGGTGGAGATCACGGTCTACGAGGACCGCTCCTTCACCTTCATCACCAAGACTCCGCCGGCCGCCAAGCTGATCCTCAAGGCCGCGGGTGTGGACAAGGGCTCAGGCGAGCCGCACAAGACCAAGGTCGCCAAGCTGACGGCTGCCCAGGTCCGTGAGATCGCCACGGCGAAGCTCCCCGACCTGAACGCCAATGACCTCGACGCCGCGTCGAAGATCATCGCCGGCACCGCCCGTTCCATGGGCATCACGGTCGAAGGCTGATTCAGCCCCACCCCTCAGTGGTAGGACCAAGCGCTGGTCCGCACCACGACTCCACACTCTGAAACCACAGGAGTAGAAGTGAAGCGCAGCAAGAACCTCCGCGCTGCGGACGCCAAGATCGACGCGGGGCACAACTACGCCCCCCTCGAGGCCGTCCGTCTCGCCAAGGAGACCTCCTCCACGAAGTTCGACAGCACCGTCGAGGTCGCGTTTGCTCTGGGTGTTGACCCTCGCAAGGCCGACCAGATGGTCCGTGGCACCGTGAACCTCCCGCACGGCACCGGCAAGACCGCCCGGGTCCTGGTCTTCGCGACCGGTGACCGTGCTGCGGCCGCGGAAGCCGCGGGCGCCGACATCGTCGGCGCCGACGAGCTCATCGACGAGGTGGCGAAGGGTCGTCTGGACTTCGACGCCGTCGTCGCGACCCCGGACCTCATGGGCAAGGTCGGCCGCCTCGGCCGCGTGCTCGGCCCGCGTGGTCTGATGCCGAACCCGAAGACCGGCACCGTCACCCCCGATGTCGTGAAGGCTGTCAACGACATCAAGGGCGGCAAGATCGAGTTCCGCGTCGACAAGCACTCGAACCTGCACTTCATCATCGGCAAGAGCTCGTTCGACGAGACCAAGCTGGTGGAGAACTACGCAGCGGCGCTGGACGAGATCCTCCGTCTGAAGCCGTCCGCCGCCAAGGGCCGCTACATCAAGAAGGCCACGCTGGCCACCACGATGGGCCCCGGCATCCCGCTGGACGCCAACCGCACCCGTAACCTCCTCGTCGAGGAGGACCCGGCCTCCGTCTGAGCCCTCGCGCTCGTACGTACGCCGCGTCACGTGTGACATTGACGGGCCCCGCAACCTTTCGAGGTGCGGGGCCCGTCCTCGTACATACGTACCGGTGACTGTCGGAGCCGTGCGTTAGCTTTGGTTCACCGAGAGTCGAACAAGGGGTGGGAGCGGATATGAGGACCAGCACTGTGCGACGTGTGGGCCTGTCTGTGGCAGTGGCGGCGGCGCTGACGTCGGTTGCGGCCTGCGGCGGGTCCGACAAGGCGGACAGCGGCGGGAGCGGGAGTCACGCGGGTCCGGTGGTGAACGCCGACTCCATCTCCGCTCTGCTCACCGTGCAGAAGAAGACCGGCGCCGCCAGCTCCGCCAAGGTCGAGGGCACCACCACCATGGGCTCCACGATGTCCCTGAAGCAGTCGGGGTCCCTGGACTGGTCCGACGGCATCACGGGCGCCATGACGATCACGTACACCGGCGGCGACATGGCCGACTCCCTGAAGAAGCTCGGCGGCAACGGCACGATGCAGGCCCGCTACTTCAAGGACGGCTACGCGGCGGACATGGGTGCGGCCCTGGCCGGGCAGACCGGTGGCAAGCGCTGGATCAGCTACTCCTACGACGACCTCGCCGCGGTCGGCGGACCCTCGGGTGCGGCCATGCAGGACCAGATGCAGAACACCAGCCCCGACCAGGGCGTGAGGCCTCTGCTCGCCTCCGGGGACGTGAAGAAGGTCGGCAAGGAGCAGGTCCGGGGTGTCACCACCACGCACTACTCCGGCACGGTCGACGTCGCCGAGCTGACCGCCAAGAACTCCAAGCTCGACGCCGAGCAGCTCAGCGAACTCAAGAAGCAGCTCAACGACGCCGGGATCACCACGGAGAAGGTCGACCTCTGGGTCGACGGGAACGACCTGCTGGTGAAGAAGACCGAGCGCGGCTCGATGAAGACCGGTGAGCTCAACTCGACGGTGTTCTACAGCGACTACGGGACCAAGGTCTCGGCCGAGCGGCCGCCGGCCGGCGAGACCATCGATTTCAAGGACCTGCTGGAGCAGCAGCAGGGCGCTGCCTCGGGCGCGTCCTAAACCTCCCGCGGCGAACGGAGAGGGACGGATTTGCTCGGCGCGTCCCCGGTCGCGTACTCTTCTGCAGAAGCCAAAGACCGCTGGTCGTTGCTGCACTTCCGCAAGGAAGAACAGCAACCGAAGGATCCGTTGAACACGGACGACCTGCGCAGGTGACTGTGGAAAGCTCCCGGACTTCGTGCGGTTGAGCTACGCCCTGGCACCTGTGCCGGGGCGTTTCGTCTTTCACGGCCCCTTCTGAGCGGTCCTCATCACCCGGAAGGAGGCCGACGCTCATGGCAAGGCCCGACAAGGCTGCCGCGGTAGCCGAGCTCGCGGACCAGTTCCGCAGCTCGAACGCCGCTGTGCTGACCGAGTACCGGGGTCTCACCGTGGCACAGCTCAAGGAGCTGCGCCGTTCGCTCGGTGAGAACGCCCAGTACGCCGTGGTGAAGAACACGCTGACCAAGATTGCGGCCAACGAGGCCGGGATCGACACGCTGGACGACCTGTTCGCAGGTCCGACGGCGGTTGCCTTCGTCACCGGTGACCCGGTGGAGTCGGCGAAGGGTCTTCGTGACTTCGCCAAGGACAACCCCAACCTCGTCATCAAGGGCGGTGTCCTTGACGGCAAGGCGCTGTCCGCCGATGAGATCAAGAAGCTCGCGGACCTCGAGTCCCGCGAGGTTCTGCTCGCCAAGCTGGCCGGCGCCATGAAGGGCAAGCAGACTCAGGCTGCGCAGCTCTTCCAGGCTCTGCCGTCGAAGTTCGTCCGCACCGCGGAAGCGCTTCGCGCCAAGAAGGCCGAGCAGGGCGGTGCCGGTACGCCGGCTCCCGCCGAGGCTGCCGAGTAATTTCGCTCAGCGGTCCAGCGGGCTCCCGTACGCCCGCCGACATATACATCCGGCACCTGCCGAATTAGTGGAAGGACGCCATCATGGCGAAGCTCAGCCAGGAAGACCTGCTCGCCCAGTTCGAGGAGCTCACCCTCATCGAGCTCTCCGAGTTCGTTAAGGCGTTTGAGGCCAAGTTCGACGTCACCGCCGCCGCCGCGGTCGCCGTCGCCGGTCCCGCCCAGGGTGGCCCGGCCGCCGAGGCCGAGGCCGAGCAGGACGAGTTCGACGTCATCCTCACGGGTGCCGGCGAGAAGAAGATCCAGGTCATCAAGGTCGTGCGTGAGCTGACCTCGCTGGGTCTCAAGGAGGCCAAGGACCTCGTCGACGGCGCCCCGAAGCCCGTCCTCGAGAAGGTCGCCAAGGACGCCGCCGAGAAGGCCGCCGAGTCCCTCAAGGGCGCCGGCGCCTCCGTCGAGGTCAAGTGACCTTGCGAGTCATCTGACTCGTCTGGACACCCGTGCCGCGAGGCACGGACGTCACACCGCGAAAGGCGATCACCCGTACGGGTGGTCGCCTTTCGGCGTACCCGTGGGGGTGCCTTGCTCTTCCTGTGCTGACGAGTATGGTGATCTTCGCCGTGCGCCTCTCCGAGGGAGCGCGGGCGGTGCCTAGGGGCCGGCGTGGGCGGGTCTCTGGGCCCTGTAGGGGCTGGGGGGCCTTGACGAACCGCACGAGGCGCGCAATTCTCAAGGCGCGTCGCCATATCGATCCGGATCCGAGGCATGGATCGAGGGCGAAGAGGGCAGTAAAGAAGAGCGCAGCTCATGCAGGGCTAGACATAGGTGTTGAGAACAGCTGTTGAGAGCAACGTGGGTCTCTGAGAACCCCGACTGGACATCAGTGTGCCGCTTGGCTACACTGACCCTTTGCGCTGCCTGTTAGCTGCCTCCTGCCCGTCACCAGGGGCATACCCATCTTGTGCACCGTGGACTGAGCATCCCTGAAGAGGGACATCTATCCATGTGTCCAGTTTGGGACCGGTACGCGCGTAGTGAGTCCGAGCCCTCGGAAGGACCCCCTCTTGGCCGCCTCGCGCAACGCCTCGACCGCGAATACGAACAACGGCGCCAGCACCGCCCCGCTGCGCATCTCTTTTGCAAAGATCAAGGAGCCCCTCGAGGTTCCGAACCTCCTCGCGCTGCAGACCGAGAGCTTTGACTGGCTCCTCGGCAACGCCGCCTGGAAGGCTCGCGTCGAGGCTGCTCTGGACAGTGGACAAGACGTCCCCACCAAGTCCGGCCTGGAGGAGATCTTCGAGGAGATCTCACCGATCGAGGACTTCTCCGGGTCGATGTCGCTTACGTTCCGCGACCACCGCTTCGAGCCCCCCAAGAACTCGATCGACGAGTGCAAGGAGCGCGACTTCACGTTCGCGGCCCCGCTCTTCGTCACGGCCGAGTTCACCAACAACGAGACCGGCGAGATCAAGTCCCAGACGGTCTTCATGGGCGATTTCCCGCTCATGACCAACAAGGGCACCTTCGTCATCAACGGCACCGAGCGTGTCGTCGTGTCGCAGCTGGTCCGCTCGCCGGGTGTCTACTTCGACTCGTCGATCGACAAGACGTCCGACAAGGACATCTTCTCCGCCAAGATCATCCCTTCCCGGGGTGCCTGGCTGGAGATGGAGATCGACAAGCGCGACATGGTCGGTGTCCGCATCGACCGCAAGCGCAAGCAGTCCGTCACCGTCCTCCTGAAGGCTCTCGGCTGGACCACCGAGCAGATCCTCGAGGAGTTCGGCGAGTACGAGTCGATGCGCGCCACCCTGGAGAAGGACCACACCCAGGGCCAGGACGACGCACTGCTCGACATCTACCGCAAGCTGCGTCCGGGCGAGCCGCCCACCCGCGAAGCTGCTCAGACGCTGCTCGAGAACCTCTACTTCAACCCGAAGCGCTACGACCTCGCGAAGGTCGGCCGCTACAAGGTGAACAAGAAGCTCGGCGCGGATGAGCCGCTCGACGCCGGTGTCCTCACCAGCGACGACATCATCGCGACCATCAAGTACCTCGTGAAGCTGCACGCCGGCGAGACCGAGACGGTGGGCGAGTCCGGCCGTTCGATCGTCGTCGAGACCGACGACATCGACCACTTCGGCAACCGCCGTCTGCGCAACGTCGGCGAGCTCATCCAGAACCAGGTCCGTACGGGCCTGGCGCGGATGGAGCGCGTCGTGCGTGAGCGCATGACGACCCAGGACGTCGAGGCGATCACGCCGCAGACCCTGATCAACATCCGGCCGGTCGTCGCCTCCATCAAGGAGTTCTTCGGCACCAGCCAGCTGTCGCAGTTCATGGACCAGAACAACCCGCTGTCGGGTCTCACCCACAAGCGCCGCCTGTCGGCTCTTGGCCCGGGTGGTCTCTCCCGTGAGCGGGCCGGCTTCGAGGTCCGTGACGTGCACCCGTCCCACTACGGACGCATGTGCCCGATCGAGACCCCTGAAGGCCCGAACATCGGTCTGATCGGTTCGCTCGCCTCGTACGGACGCGTCAACGCGTTCGGTTTCATCGAGACGCCGTACCGCAAGGTCGTCGACGGCCAGGTCACCGACGAGGTCGACTACATCACGGCCGACGAGGAAGACCGTTACGTCATCGCCCAGGCGAACGCGACGCTCTCCGACGAGCTGCGCTTCACCGAGCCCCGCGTCCTGGTCCGCCGTCGTGGCGGAGAGGTCGACTACGTGCCCGGCACCGAAGTCGACTACATGGACGTCTCGCCGCGCCAGATGGTGTCCGTCGCCACCGCGATGATCCCGTTCCTGGAGCACGACGACGCCAACCGTGCCCTCATGGGCGCGAACATGATGCGTCAGGCGGTGCCGCTCATCAAGTCCGAGGCGCCGCTGGTCGGCACCGGCATGGAGTACCGCTGCGCCACCGACGCCGGTGACGTTCTGAAGGCCGAGAAGGACGGTGTGGTCCAGGAGGTCTCCGCGGACTACATCACCGTGACCAACGACGACGGCACGTACACCACGTACCGGATCGCGAAGTTCATGCGCTCCAACCAGGGCACCTCGGTCAACCAGAAGGTCGTCGTCGCCGAGGGCGACCGGGTCATCGAGGGCCAGGTGCTCGCCGACGGCCCGGCCACCGAGAACGGTGAGATGGCCCTGGGCAAGAACCTGCTCGTGGCGTTCATGCCGTGGGAGGGTCACAACTACGAGGACGCGATCATCCTGTCGCAGCGCCTCGTGCAGGACGACGTCCTCTCCTCGATCCACATCGAGGAGCACGAGGTCGACGCCCGTGACACCAAGCTCGGCCCGGAGGAGATCACCCGGGACATCCCGAACGTCTCCGAAGAGGTCCTCGCCGACCTCGACGAGCGCGGCATCATCCGGATCGGTGCCGAGGTCGTCGCCGGTGACATCCTCGTCGGCAAGGTCACGCCCAAGGGTGAGACCGAGCTGACCCCCGAGGAGCGTCTGCTCCGCGCGATCTTCGGTGAGAAGGCGCGCGAAGTGCGCGACACCTCGCTGAAGGTGCCGCACGGTGAGATCGGCAAGGTCATCGGCGTCCGCGTCTTCGACCGCGAAGAGGGCGACGAGCTGCCGCCGGGCGTGAACCAGCTGGTCCGCGTCTACGTCGCGCAGAAGCGCAAGATCACCGATGGTGACAAGCTCGCCGGCCGTCACGGCAACAAGGGCGTCATCTCGAAGATCCTGCCGATCGAGGACATGCCGTTCCTGGAGGACGGCACCCCGGTCGACATCATCCTCAACCCGCTGGGTGTCCCGTCCCGAATGAACCCGGGACAGGTCCTGGAGATCCACCTCGGCTGGCTCGCCAGCCGCGGCTGGGACGTCTCCGGCCTCGGTGACGAGTGGGCCAAGCGCCTGCAGTCCATCGGTGCCGACCAGGTCGCCGCCGGCACCAACGTCGCGACCCCGGTCTTCGACGGTGCGCGTGAGGACGAGATCACCGGCCTCTTCCAGGCCACGATCCCGAACCGCGACGGCGACCGGCTGGTCCAGCCCTCGGGCAAGGCCAACCTGTTCGACGGCCGCTCCGGTGAGCCGTTCCCCGAGCCGGTCTCGGTCGGCTTCATGTACATCCTCAAGCTCCACCACCTCGTCGACGACAAGCTCCACGCTCGTTCGACGGGCCCGTACTCCATGATCACCCAGCAGCCGCTGGGTGGTAAGGCTCAGTTCGGTGGACAGCGCTTCGGTGAAATGGAGGTGTGGGCCCTTGAAGCTTATGGCGCCGCATACGCCCTCCAGGAGCTGCTGACGATCAAGTCCGACGACGTGACCGGCCGCGTGAAGGTCTACGAGGCCATCGTCAAGGGCGAGAACATCCCCGAGCCCGGCATTCCCGAGTCCTTCAAGGTGCTCATCAAGGAAATGCAGTCGCTCTGCCTCAACGTGGAGGTGCTGTCCTCGGACGGCATGTCCATCGAGATGCGCGACACGGACGAGGACGTCTTCCGTGCGGCGGAGGAGCTCGGTATCGACCTGTCCCGGCGAGAGCCGAGCAGCGTCGAAGAGGTCTGACGGGTTGGCCGGCCGGATCCCAGTGATCCGGCCGGCTCTCCCCGGACCCGTTCAGACCATTGCTGAAGTGCCCCGATTTCTCGCTTGACGCGAGGGGGCTCGAACCCCCGAAAGAGGGATTGACGACAAGTGCTCGACGTCAACTTCTTCGACGAGCTGCGGATCGGCCTTGCCACCGCGGACGACATCCGGACCTGGTCCCACGGCGAAGTGAAGAAGCCGGAGACCATCAACTACCGCACGCTCAAGCCCGAAAAGGACGGACTCTTCTGCGAGAAGATCTTCGGTCCGACCCGGGACTGGGAGTGCTACTGCGGCAAGTACAAGCGTGTCCGCTTCAAGGGCATCATCTGTGAGCGCTGTGGCGTCGAGGTAACTCGTGCCAAGGTGCGCCGTGAGCGCATGGGCCACATCGAGCTTGCCGCTCCCGTCACCCACATCTGGTACTTCAAGGGCGTCCCGTCGCGACTGGGCTACCTGCTGGACCTCGCGCCGAAGGACCTCGAGAAGGTCATCTACTTCGCCGCGTACATGATCACGTTCGTCGACGAGGAGCGCCGTACCCGCGACCTCCCGTCACTGGAGGCGCACGTCTCCGTCGAGCGTCAGCAGGTCGAGAACCGTCGCGACTCGGACCTCGAGAACCGCGCCAAGAAGCTCGAGACCGACCTCGGCGAGCTCGAGGCCGAGGGCGCCAAGGCCGACGTGCGCCGCAAGGTGCGCGAAGGTGCCGAGCGTGAGATGAAGCAGCTGCGCGACCGTGCGCAGCGCGAGATCGACCGCCTCGACGAGGTGTGGAGCCGCTTCAAGAACCTCAAGGTCCAGGACCTCGAGGGCGACGAGCTGCTCTACCGCGAGCTGCGTGACCGCTTCGGCACGTACTTCGACGGCTGCATGGGCGCTGCCGCTCTGCAGAAGCGCCTGGAGTCCTTCGACCTCGACGAGGAGGCCGAGCGCCTCCGCGAGATCATCCGCACCGGCAAGGGCCAGAAGAAGACCCGTGCGCTCAAGCGCCTCAAGGTCGTCTCCGCGTTCCTGCAGACCAGCAACAAGCCCAAGGGCATGGTGCTCGACTGCGTGCCGGTCATCCCGCCGGACCTGCGTCCGATGGTGCAGCTGGACGGTGGCCGCTTCGCGACCTCCGACCTGAACGACCTGTACCGCCGCGTGATCAACCGCAACAACCGCCTCAAGCGTCTCCTTGACCTCGGTGCCCCCGAGATCATCGTGAACAACGAGAAGCGGATGCTGCAGGAGGCCGTCGACGCGCTGTTCGACAACGGCCGCCGCGGTCGCCCGGTCACCGGTCCCGGTAACCGCCCGCTCAAGTCCCTCAGCGACATGCTGAAGGGCAAGCAGGGCCGATTCCGTCAGAACCTCCTCGGCAAGCGTGTGGACTACTCCGCGCGTTCCGTGATCGTCGTCGGTCCGCAGCTCAAGCTGCACCAGTGCGGTCTGCCGAAGGCGATGGCGCTGGAGCTCTTCAAGCCGTTCGTGATGAAGCGCCTGGTGGACCTGAACCACGCGCAGAACATCAAGTCGGCCAAGCGCATGGTCGAGCGCGGCCGCACCGTGGTGTACGACGTCCTCGAAGAGGTCATCGCCGAGCACCCGGTGCTGCTGAACCGTGCACCGACCCTGCACCGCCTCGGCATCCAGGCATTCGAGCCGCAGCTGGTCGAGGGCAAGGCCATCCAGATCCACCCGCTCGTCTGCACCGCGTTCAACGCGGACTTCGACGGTGACCAGATGGCCGTGCACCTGCCGCTCTCCGCGGAGGCGCAGGCCGAGGCCCGCATCCTGATGCTGTCCTCGAACAACATCCTGAAGCCGGCCGACGGCCGTCCGGTCACGATGCCGACCCAGGACATGGTGCTGGGTCTGTTCTTCCTGACCACCGACGGTGAACTCCGTGACACCAAGGGCGAGGGCCGTGCGTTCGGCTCCACGGCCGAGGCGATCATGGCGTTCGACGCCGGTGAGCTGGCGCTCCAGTCGTCCGTCGACATCCGCTTCCCGGTGGGCACCATCCCGCCGCGTGGCTGGGTGCCGCCGGTCGCCGAGGAGGGCGAGCCCGAGTACCAGCCGGGTGACACCTTCCGGCTGCGGACGAGCCTGGGCCGCGCGCTCTTCAACGAGCTGCTGCCCGAGGACTACCCGTTCGTCGACTACTCGGTCGGCAAGAAGCAGCTCTCCGAGATCGTCAACGACCTCGCCGAGCGCTACCCCAAGGTCATCGTGGCGGCGACGCTCGACAACCTGAAGGCGGCGGGCTTCCACTGGGCCACCCGTTCCGGCGTCACCGTGTCCGTCGCGGACATCGTCGTGCCCGAGGCCAAGAAGGCCATCGTCAAGGGCTACGAGGACCAGGACGAGAAGGTCCAGAAGCAGTACGAGCGCGGTCTGATCACCAAGGACGAGCGCACGCAGGAGCTCATCGCGATCTGGACCAAGGCGACCAACGAGGTTGCCGAGGCGATGAACGCGAACTTCCCCAAGACGAACCCCATCTTCATGATGGTTGACTCGGGTGCCCGAGGAAACATGATGCAGATGCGTCAGATCGCCGGTATGCGTGGTCTGGTGTCCAACGCCAAGAACGAGACGATCCCTCGTCCCATCAAGGCGTCCTTCCGTGAGGGCCTCACCGTTCTGGAGTACTTCATCTCCACGCACGGTGCCCGTAAGGGTCTGGCGGACACCGCCCTGCGTACCGCCGACTCGGGTTACCTGACCCGTCGTCTGGTGGACGTCTCGCAGGACGTGATCATTCGCGAGGAGGACTGCGGCACCGACCGTGGCCTCAAGCTGAAGATCGCCGTCAAGGGCGCCGACGGCGTGCTCCGCAAGACGGAGGACGTCGAGACCTCGGTCTACGCCCGCATGCTCGCCGAGGACGTCGTCGTCGACGGCAAGGTCATCGCGCCTGCCAACGTCGACCTCGGTGACGTCCTGATCGACGCCCTGGTGGGCGCCGGCGTCGAGGAGGTCAAGACCCGCTCGGTCCTGACCTGTGAGTCCGCGGTCGGCACCTGTGCCTTCTGCTACGGACGCTCGCTCGCCACCGGCAAGCTGGTCGACATCGGTGAGGCGGTCGGCATCATCGCCGCCCAGTCCATCGGTGAGCCCGGCACCCAGCTGACGATGCGTACCTTCCACACCGGTGGTGTGGCCGGTGACGACATCACCCAGGGTCTGCCCCGAGTCGTCGAGCTCTTCGAAGCCCGTACGCCCAAGGGTGTCGCCCCGATCTCGGAGTCCGCCGGCCGGGTCCGGATCGAGGAGACCGAGAAGACCAAGAAGCTCGTCGTCACGCCGGACGACGGGAGCGACGAGATCCCCTTCCCGATCTCCAAGCGCGCCCGTCTGCTGGTCGGCGAGGGCGACCACGTCCAGGTGGGCCAGAAGCTCACCGTGGGTGCCACCAACCCGCACGACGTGCTGCGGATCCTCGGTCAGCGCGCGGTCCAGGTCCACCTGGTCGGCGAGGTCCAGAAGGTCTACAACTCGCAGGGTGTGTCGATCCACGACAAGCACATCGAGATCATCATCCGGCAGATGCTCCGCCGTGTGACGATCATCGAGTCCGGCGACGCGGAACTGCTGCCGGGCGAGCTCGTCGAGCGTTCGAAGTTCGAGACCGAGAACCGTCGTGTGGTCCAGGAGAGCGGTCACCCCGCCTCCGGCCGTCCGCAGCTGATGGGTATCACCAAGGCCTCGCTGGCGACGGAGTCGTGGCTGTCCGCGGCTTCCTTCCAGGAGACGACCAGGGTCCTGACGGACGCGGCGATCAACGCCAAGTCCGACTCCCTGATCGGCCTCAAGGAGAACGTCATCATCGGTAAGCTCATCCCGGCCGGTACGGGTCTGTCCCGCTACCGCAACATCCGGGTCGAGCCGACCGAGGAGGCCAAGGCCGCGATGTACTCGGCCGTCGGTTACGACGACATCGACTACTCGCCGTTCGGCACGGGCTCCGGCCAGGCCGTTCCGCTGGAGGACTACGACTACGGTCCGTACAACCAGTAGGCGAGTCGCCTGATCCGACCGGAGGGCGGTCATCCCGTACGCGGGGTGGCCGCCCTCCGGCGTGCGTGCGGACGCCTGTCACGGGGCGCGTACGGGGGCTGCCGGCGTACGGCGTGTCCGGTTGGACAGCACTTGTTTTGACCGGAGTCGATGAGGTAGGTACGCTCAGACCTTGTGCCTGGGGTGTGCCTGGGCTCGTGTGCGTGTCCTCAACCGCACGGCGAGCCCGTCTTTGGCCACCGTGATCTGCGCATTCACCGCCTCAGGGCAGTGGCCCGCAGCATTCGACACACCCGACCGCGTGGGTCGGCGATGTTCCAGGTTAGTTTCACCGACGGCACACAGAAACCGGAGAAGTAGTGCCTACGATTCAGCAGCTGGTCCGGAAGGGCCGGCAGGACAAGGTCGAGAAGAACAAGACGCCCGCGCTCGAGGGTTCTCCCCAGCGCCGCGGCGTCTGCACGCGTGTGTTCACGACCACCCCGAAGAAGCCGAACTCCGCGCTCCGGAAGGTCGCACGTGTGCGTCTGACCTCCGGCATCGAGGTCACGGCCTACATCCCGGGTGAGGGACACAACCTGCAGGAGCACTCCATCGTGCTCGTGCGTGGTGGCCGTGTGAAGGACCTGCCGGGTGTTCGTTACAAGATCATCCGCGGCTCCCTTGACACCCAGGGTGTCAAGAACCGCAAGCAGGCCCGCAGCCGCTACGGCGCCAAGAAGGAGAAGTAAGAATGCCTCGTAAGGGCCCCGCCCCGAAGCGCCCGGTCATCATTGACCCGGTCTATGGTTCTCCTCTTGTCACCTCGCTGATCAACAAGATCCTGCTCAACGGCAAGCGTTCCACCGCCGAGCGGATCGTGTACGGCGCCATGGAAGGCCTCCGCGAGAAGACCGGCGCTGACCCGGTCATCACGCTGAAGCGCGCGCTTGAGAACGTCAAGCCCTCGCTCGAGGTCAAGTCCCGCCGTGTCGGTGGCGCCACCTACCAGGTGCCGATCGAGGTCAAGCCCGGTCGTGCCGCCACCCTCGCGCTGCGCTGGGTCGTCGGTTACTCCCGCGCCCGCCGCGAGAAGACGATGACCGAGCGGCTCATGAACGAGCTGCTCGACGCCTCCAACGGTCTTGGCGCTGCCGTCAAGAAGCGCGAGGACACCCACAAGATGGCCGAGTCGAACAAGGCCTTCGCGCACTACCGCTGGTAGTCGCTCACCCCATCGAGACCGAGAGAAGATTGAGCCTTATGGCCACCACTTCGCTTGACCTGGCCAAGGTCCGCAACATCGGGATCATGGCCCACATCGACGCGGGGAAGACGACCACCACCGAGCGGATCCTCTTCTACACCGGTGTGAGCTACAAGATCGGTGAAGTCCACGACGGCGCTGCCACGATGGACTGGATGGAGCAGGAGCAGGAGCGCGGCATCACGATCACGTCGGCCGCGACGACCTGTCACTGGCCGCTCAATGATGTTGACCACACCATCAACATCATCGACACCCCCGGTCACGTCGACTTCACCGTCGAGGTGGAGCGTTCGCTCCGCGTCCTCGACGGTGCCGTCACCGTGTTCGACGGTGTGGCCGGCGTCGAGCCGCAGTCCGAGACCGTCTGGCGTCAGGCGGACCGCTACGGCGTGCCGCGTATCTGCTTCGTCAACAAGCTCGACCGCACCGGTGCCGAGTTCCACCGCTGTGTCGACATGATCGTTCAGCGCCTCGGCGCTGTCCCGCTCGTCATGCAGCTCCCCATCGGCGCCGAGGCCGACTTCAAGGGCGTCGTCGACCTCGTGTCGATGAAGGCCTTCGTGTGGCCCGAAGAGGCCGCCAAGGGCGAGATGTACGACACCGTCGAGATCCCGGACACCCACAAGGAGGCCGCCGAGGAATGGCGCGGCAAGCTCCTTGAGGCCGTGGCCGAGAACGACGACGCCATGATGGAGCTGTACCTGGAGGGCACCGAGCCCACCGAGGAGCAGCTGCACGAGGCGATCCGTCGGATCACGCTGGCGTCGAAGGGCAGTGCCGACTCGGTCACCGTCACCCCGGTGTTCTGTGGCACCGCGTTCAAGAACAAGGGCGTTCAGCCCCTGCTCGACGCGGTCGTGCGCTACCTGCCTTCCCCCCTGGACGTCGAGGCCATCGAAGGCCACGACGTCAAGGACCCGGAGAAGGTCATCGAGCGCCGCCCCTCGGACGACGAGCCGTTCTCCGGCCTGGCGTTCAAGATCGCGAGCGACCCGCACCTGGGCAAGCTCACCTTCGTCCGGATCTACTCCGGTCGCCTCGTGGCCGGCACCGCGGTGCTGAACTCGGTCAAGGGCAAGAAGGAGCGCATCGGCAAGATCTACCGCATGCACGCGAACAAGCGTGAGGAGATCGCGTCGGTGGGCGCGGGCGACATCATCGCCGTCATGGGTCTCAAGCAGACCACGACCGGTGAGACGCTCTGTGACGACAAGGCACCGGTGATCCTGGAGTCCATGGACTTCCCGGCGCCGGTCATCGAGGTCGCCATCGAGCCGAAGTCCAAGGGCGACCAGGAGAAGCTGGGTGTTGCCATCCAGCGCCTCTCCGAGGAGGACCCGTCCTTCCAGGTGCACTCCGACGAGGAGACCGGCCAGACCATCATCGGTGGTATGGGCGAGCTTCACCTCGAGGTGCTCGTCGACCGCATGAAGCGCGAGTTCCGCGTCGAGGCGAACGTCGGCAAGCCGCAGGTCGCGTACCGCGAGACGATCCGCAAGACCGTCGAGCGCATCGACTACACGCACAAGAAGCAGACTGGTGGTACCGGCCAGTTCGCGAAGGTGCAGATCGCCATCGAGCCCATCGAGGGCGGCGACGCCTCGTACGAGTTCGTCAACAAGGTCACCGGTGGCCGCATCCCCCGTGAGTACATTCCCTCGGTGGACGCGGGTGCTCAGGAAGCCATGCAGTTCGGCATCCTGGCCGGTTACGAGATGGTCGGCGTCCGCGTCACCCTTCTCGACGGTGGTTACCACGAGGTCGACTCGTCCGAGCTCGCGTTCAAGATCGCCGGTTCGCAGGCGTTCAAGGAGGGTGCCCGCAGGGCGTCCCCCGTGCTCCTCGAGCCGATGATGTCGGTCGAGGTCACCACGCCCGAGGACTACATGGGCGATGTGATCGGCGACCTCAACTCCCGCCGTGGCCAGATCCAGGCCATGGAGGAGCGCCACGGCGCTCGCGTCGTGAAGGGCCTCGTGCCCCTCTCGGAGATGTTCGGCTACGTCGGAGACCTCCGCAGCAAGACCTCGGGTCGCGCAAGCTACTCGATGCAGTTCGACTCCTACGCCGAGGTTCCGCGGAACGTCGCCGAGGAGATCATCGCGAAGGCCAAGGGCGAGTAACTCTCCCGAGCTCACGCTTTAGGCTTGTCACCGGAGCCCGGTGAGGCATTCGGCGCGGCGCGCAAGCGCCGTGGCGAATGCCCCCGGGACCCGGCATCCCAGCAAAGATCACCTGGCGCCGATGAAGCAAGGCGTACAGAACCACTCCGCAGGAGGACCCAGTGGCGAAGGCAAAGTTCGAGCGGACTAAGCCGCACGTCAACATCGGCACCATCGGTCACATCGACCACGGTAAGACGACCCTCACGGCCGCCATTACCAAGGTGCTTCACGACGCGTACCCGGACCTGAACGAGGCCTCGGCCTTCGACCAGATCGACAAGGCTCCCGAGGAGCGCCAGCGCGGTATCACCATCTCGATCGCGCACGTCGAGTACCAGACGGAGTCGCGTCACTACGCGCACGTCGACTGCCCGGGTCACGCCGACTACATCAAGAACATGATCACGGGTGCGGCGCAGATGGACGGCGCCATCCTCGTCGTCGCCGCGACCGACGGCCCGATGCCGCAGACCAAGGAGCACGTGCTCCTGGCCCGCCAGGTCGGCGTTCCGTACATCGTCGTCGCCCTGAACAAGGCCGACATGGTGGACGACGAGGAGATCCTGGAGCTCGTCGAGCTCGAGGTCCGTGAGCTCCTCTCCGAGTACGAGTTCCCGGGCGACGACCTTCCGGTCGTCAAGGTCTCGGCGCTCAAGGCTCTTGAGGGTGACAAGGAGTGGGGCAACACCGTCCTCGACCTGATGAAGGCCGTCGACGAGTCCATCCCGCAGCCCGAGCGTGACGTCGAGAAGCCGTTCCTCATGCCGATCGAGGACGTCTTCACGATCACCGGTCGTGGCACCGTCGTCACCGGTCGTATCGAGCGTGGTGTCCTGAAGGTCAACGAGACCGTCGACATCGTCGGTATCAAGACCGAGAAGACCACCACCACGGTCACCGGCATCGAGATGTTCCGCAAGCTGCTCGACGAGGGCCAGGCCGGTGAGAACGTCGGTCTGCTCCTCCGTGGCATCAAGCGCGAGGACGTCGAGCGCGGCCAGGTCATCATCAAGCCCGGTTCGGTCACGCCGCACACCGAGTTCCAGGCCCAGGCCTACATCCTGTCGAAGGACGAGGGTGGCCGTCACACCCCCTTCTTCAACAACTACCGCCCGCAGTTCTACTTCCGTACCACGGACGTTACGGGCGTTGTGACCCTTCCCGAGGGCACCGAGATGGTCATGCCGGGTGACAACACCCTCATGGACGTCGCGCTGATCCAGCCGGTCGCCATGGAAGAGGGCCTGAAGTTCGCCATCCGTGAGGGTGGCCGGACCGTGGGCGCCGGCCAGGTCACCAAGATTCTCAAGTAAGTACTTGAGAGTCTGACCTGGTAGCTCCGCACAGAGCACCTGGAAGGGCCCCGTCCCGCCGCGCAAGCGGTGGGACGGGGCCCTTCTTCTGTGGTCGGATCTTCTGTGGTCGGACGGGGTCGCGCCGTGACGGGAGGCGATGGCCCGGGCGGGCATGGCGGTTGCTCCAAGCCCTCGGCTCGCCGCCGTGCCGGCCCGGCTACCCCCTGGCGGGCCGCACCATGAAGACGTCCACGGGGTCCTCACGCTCGGTCGTGAACCCGTGCCGCTCGTACAGCCGCCGGGCCGCACTGCCCTGGAGCACATTGAGGCGGACCGGCACGCCTTCCGCGTCCGTACGGTCCAGCAGGCTGCTCAGCACGGCCGAGCCGATGCCCCGCCCCTGGAGCGCCTCGTCGAGGAAGAAGCTCTCCAGACACCAGCCGTCCTCGAAGGGCCGCAGCGTGACACTGCCGGCGAAGCGGCCGTCGACGACGATCACCGAGGTGTAGTCGGATTCGTAGGAGTCGCGCAGCCGCTGCCGCACCCGCTCCTCGTCGTAGCGGCCGAGACGGACCAGGTCCGGGCGCATCACGACGGCCCGGAGTTCGGCCGTGGCATCGAGGTCCGCGGGGGTGGCGGGCCGCAGGGACCACACCTGGGTGGTACGTACAGACATGGCGGGAGTCTCTCAGAGGGCGAAGGCCGGACCCCCGGCCGACCGGAGAGTGGACGGGTCCACCGGCGCCAGCGACGCGTCCCGGATCCCGCGCAGCAGCTCCGCCCCGATCTCCGCCAGCCGGGGCCCGTCGGGCGGGGACGCGCCCAGGCCGATCGCGTATCCCGTGCGACCGCCGGCCGTGTTCGGGCGCGGCCAGACGCGGGCGTCGGCTGCGCCCGCCTCGGCGAGGGCGGCGAGCAGGGCCAGCAGCCGACCGCGGAGTCTGCCCTCGTCGTCCGGACCGGTGGGTACGGAGGCGAGGGCCCAGCGTGGGTGGCCTTCGCGCAGCACGGGCGGTGCGCACAGCAGGGGGCGCGGGTCGGACCCGTCCGGGGCGGAATCCAGGATCTCCCAGGCACGGAAGAGTTCGGCGGTGAGGAGATCGCGGCCGGCGGGGGAGACCTGCGTGGTGCAGGAGCGCGCGGGGTCGGTCGGGGTCAGCACGGTGACGGGGGCGCCGGGGTCGGTCGGGGTCAGCACGGTGACGGGGGCGCCGGTGGCCGGGGCCGGGCCGACCGCATCGCGCCAGTCCCATGCCGCCCAGGTCGCGAAGAAGTGCCGGAGCAGCGGCAGGGCCGGCAGGGCGCCCGACTCGTGGGCGGTACGCGCCGCGAGTACGGTCCAGGCCAGTCCCGGCAGTGTGCCGCAGGGGGCGGAGTCCAGGCCGCGCGCCAGCGCCCATGCCTTGATGTCGCGGGCCAGGACCTTGAAGGCCGGCCGGTGGGGGTCCGCCGCCGCGAGCACCGCGTCGGCATCGCTCACCGCGCTCAGCGCGACGGCCGCCGCGTCGCCGAGCCCGGTGCGGCGGGCCACGGCCTCGTCGGGGGAGAGCGCACCGGTCGCGACGGCGGCCAGATCGACACCGGTCCCGTCCATGCGCCAGCGCAGGCCCGGTACCCGGGCGCCGGTCACCTCCCGCAGATCCCGGGCGCCGGGGAACGCGGCGACGAGCCGCCGCCGCAGCCCCGCCGGATCGGACGGGCCGGGCAGCGCCGCCACCAGGTCCACGTCCGCGCCGGGCAGTGCGCAGCCCATGCGCCGGGAGCCGACGAGGTGGACCCGGGCGCCGGGCAGGGCGGCCGCGACCCGTTCCACGAGGCGGTCCGCGTCGGCCGGTGCGGGGGGCGGCCCTGCCTCCGCGGGGACCCGCTCCGCGAGGCGATCGGCGTCGGCGTCGGTGCCGTGGCGTTCCGGCAGGGCTCCGGCCATGCCGAGCTCCACCCGTACGCCGAAGTGATCGGAGATGTACAGCCCCTCCGCGCCCGGCGCAGCGCCGGTGAGCGCGGCGTTCCGGGCCCGCAGCCTCTCCGTGCGCAGCAGCACCCGGTCCAGCCGGGAGACGCGCCCCGACAGTGAGGAGACGGCGGCCAGCGGGTTGACGGACGGATCGAAGGTCGCGGTCCGGTCCGTGGGGCCGTGCACCTCGTGCCAGGCGTCCGCCATCGTGAGCCGGCTCTGCGGGCGGTCGCCGCCGTCGTTGAAGTCGCCGACGAGCAGCAACTCACCCTCGACGCCGGCCAGCCCCGTTGCCAGCTCGGCGAGTTCGGCGTCCCGGCGGACGGCGCCCTCGGGGGAGTGGTCGCTGCTGAGGTGGGTCACGGCCACCGTGACGGGGCCCCCGGCCGTGTCCACGACCGCGGCCGCGACGGCCTTGTGCGGGCCGAGGGAGTGCAGCCCCGCCTCGCGCACGGGCAGTCGGCTGAGCAGCAGCAGGCCGTAGTCCGGTACGTCCCGGCCCAACGGTTCGCTCGCGACGACGTATCCGTCGCGCACCCAGCCGGAGCCCAGCAGCAGATCCAGCAGCGCGGGCTCCGCCTCCTGGAGCGCGATGACGTCCGCGTCCGCCGCGCGCAGGGCGTCGAGCAGCAGGGGCCGGCGCCGGGCGGTGTCGATGCGGTCGCTGTCGTAACGGTCCCAGAGGGTGTTCCAGGTGAGGACGGTCAGACCGGGGGACGGGGCGGGGGACCCGGCCGCCGCCGGTTCCCAGGTGCCCGTGGAAGGGGAGAAGGCGTTCGGAACGCGGGAGGTGAAGTAGGGGGACGGCAGGCGGCGCGGGCTCCGCACTCGTCCCGCGTCCGTCGCGTCGATCCGGTCGGTGCCGGTGGACCGGTCCCACACCGTCTCGCCGTCCGCCTCGAAGAACAGCACCCGGTGCCAGGGGATGTCCCCGCCCGGGGTGAACCGGTCCAGCGGTACGCGCTTGGGGTCCCGGCCGCGCTGGGCGACGCCCAGCACGAAGCGCGCCGGGTCGAACCTGGCGTCCCAGCGGACCCGGTGGTAGATCTCCTCGCTCGTACGCATCAGGTCCGGTCCTCCACGGTGGTGCTGGTGCCGATGTACCAGGTGCGGTGCGCCTGGCCGGGGTACGGCGGCACGAACCGGCGCAGCTGCGAGGCCAGCACCTCCGGGGGCACGGGGTGCTCCCGCCGCCCGTTGCGCGCGGTGAGCTCCTCCTCGCCGATCCACGCCACGGCATGGGTGACCAGCGCGTCCCGGTGGCGGGCGACCGCGTGCACCTGGGAGCGCTGGTGCACGTTGAGCGAGGTGGCGTCCCAGACCACGGTGGCGCCGGGGACCAGTGCTTCGTCCAGCCGCCGCAGGCCCTCGCGCAGTACGTCGCCGTTGGCGCTCTGGTCGGCGCGGGAGCCGCGCGCCCGCCGCAGGTCGTCGAGGGAGACGTAGGTGTCGGTGCCGGACAGTCCGCGGCCGAAGGTGCTCTTGCCGCTGCCCGACGGGCCGGCCAGGTGGACCAGGCGCGGGAAGTCGCCGGACCGCCACCGCCAGGTCGCGGCGGTGGCCTCCTGCGCGGTGCTGATCCGGCCCAGCGCGTAGGCCTCCCGGGCCTGGGCGCGGCAGCGGTCGGCCGCGTCGGGCTCCAGACCGGCGAACTCCTCCTGGAGCCCGTCCGGTTCGGCCGCCTCCTGGGCGTGCAGCTGCGACCACTCCACCTGTTCGCGGGCGTCCGGGGTGGTGGCGAGACCGGAGGCCACCGCGTGCAGCACCGGCAGGCCGGCGGCCCACGACATCCGCACCAGTCCGCCGCGGCGCTCCTCGTCCGGGTGGGGGCGGTGCAGCAGGGGTGCCAGGCCCGCGAGGTCCGCGGTGCGGCGGGCGAGCGGCATGCCGAGCGGGCCCGCGAGTGCCGGTGCCAGCGCGGCCCGGCGGGTGCCGTGCAGCAGGGCGGCGAGCACTCCGGTCAGCCGGTCGTCACCAGTGCGGCCGAGTACGTCCAGGGCGTCGGCGGTCCTGCGGGCGGCCGGTGCGTCGCCCGGGGCGCTCCCCACGGCGGCGGCGAGTGCGCCGGGGTCCACCGGGGCGCCCGAGCGCACGTCCCACAGGGCGGCGGCCGGTCCGAGCGTGTTCTCCACGACCGCCGCGTGCATCCAGTGGGTGTCCGTACGGACGTGGCCGGGCCGTACCCACTTGGCGACCCGGCGGCCGAACGCGGCGGCCGGGAACTCCCCGGCGGGCCGTACGACGTAACCCTCCTGGCGGCCGGTGTCCAGCCGCAGCGCCCGCAGTGTCCGCTCCGCGCGGGCGTCGAACACCCCGCGCCACAGCACGGGCGGCGTCGGGATGCCCAGGTCCCGGAGGAAGGCCACGGTCTCGTCCCAGGCCAGGCAGGTGTCCCCGTCCCAGACGGAGAAGCCGTAGAAGTGGCCCGCCAGTTCGTCGTACGGGATCGAATGGCGGGCGAACACGTTCTCGCCGCAGATCCGCCAACCCGCGGGGACGCGGGGGCCGACGCGCCCCTGGAGTGCCTTGACCCGGGCCCGGGACGGGTGGTGCGCGGAGTCGGGGGACCGGGCGTGCAGTCCGTCGGCGTACAGCGTGGTGTTCTCGCCGTCCAGCTTCTCGGTGACGACGACCTGCGAGCCGCTGAGCGCGGCGAGGTCCGTGATCCGTACGTCGTCCGATGCGGCCCCCGGCGACCAGGGCAGGTGCGGGGTCCGCGGATAGTGCGTACGCATGATCTCTGCCCCCGGTGCCGATGCCTTTCCCGGCCGGTCACTGTAGGGGCGGTGCGTCGCGGCGCTCGACCGAATTACGGTGCGGGGGAGGCGAACGGGCGTCGCCGATGCGTGCCCGCGTTTGACCATCGGACCCCGGGGGGTAAGATCCTCCGCCCGATTGGCCAGGCTCATACCCCGTATGGCACACTGACCAGGTTGCTCGGTTGAGTGTCAATGCTGCGCGCCTCCCGCCGGGAGGACCGGAAGCGAGTCCCACAGTACTCGTCGGCCCTTTGGGCCGGACGTACGGGAATCTTTCGGGAAGCGTATGTGTGGCACCGGCCAGGCACCCGGTGGGGTTCCTCCCCCGGCATCCGCGGTCTCAGGCCCGCACCCCCTTGGTTGGGATCTCTTTCGGGAGATTTTCGTAGAGGGGATGCGACACGCCCGACCGCGTGGGTCGGAGGCGGAGTAATCAGATCCCCGGGTTCCAGAGCGTTACGAGAGACAGGACTACTAGTAGCCATGGCGGGACAGAAGATCCGCATCCGGCTCAAGGCCTACGACCACGAGGTCATCGACTCCTCGGCGAAGAAGATCGTCGAGACGGTGACCCGCACTGGTGCGTCGGTCGCGGGCCCGGTGCCGCTGCCCACTGAGAAGAACGTGTACTGCGTCATCAAGTCGCCGCACAAGTACAAGGACTCTCGCGAGCACTTCGAGATGCGCACGCACAAGCGCCTCATCGACATTCTCGACCCCACGCCGAAGACGGTTGACTCGCTGATGCGCCTCGACCTGCCGGCTGGCGTCGACATCGAGATCAAGCTCTGAGGGGACGGGCCGAGATGAGCAAGAACATCAAGGGCGTCCTGGGCGAGAAGCTCGGCATGACCCAGGTCTGGGACGAGAACAACCGGGTTGTCCCGGTGACCGTCGTCAAGGCCGGGCCGTGCGTCGTGACGCAGGTTCGTACGAACGACAGCGACGGCTACGAGTCGGTCCAGATCGCCTTCGGCGAGATCGACCCGCGCAAGGTGAACAAGCCCCTCAAGGGCCACTTCGCCAAGGCCGACGTCACCCCGCGCCGCCACCTGGTGGAGCTCCGCACCCCTGACGCCAGCGAGTACACGCTGGGCCAGGAGGTCACTGCCGAGGTGTTCGAGTCCGGCGTCAAGGTTGACGTCACGGGCAAGAGCAAGGGCAAGGGCTTCGCCGGTGTCATGAAGCGTCACAACTTCAAGGGCCTCGGCGCCGGACACGGCGTCCAGCGCAAGCACCGTTCCCCCGGTTCGATCGGTGGCTGCGCCACCCCTGGGCGTGTCTTCAAGGGCATGCGCATGGCCGGCCGGATGGGCAACGAGCGCGTCACCACCCAGAACCTGACCATCCACGCGGTTGACGCGGAGAAGGGTCTGCTCCTCATCAAGGGCGCGGTCCCCGGTCCGAACGGCGGCCTCGTCCTGGTCCGTACCGCGGCCAAGGGGGCTTGAGGTAATGAGCACCATTGACATCCTTTCGCCGGCAGGCGACAAGGCCGGTACCGTCGAGCTCCCCGCGGAGATCTTCGACGCGAAGACCAGCGTTCCGCTGATCCACCAGGTCGTTGTCGCACAGCTGGCAGCTGCCCGTCAGGGCACGCACAAGACCAAGCGTCGCGGCGAGGTCCGCGGTGGTGGGCGCAAGCCTTACCGCCAGAAGGGCACCGGCCGTGCGCGTCAGGGTTCGACCCGCGCGCCGCAGTTCGTCGGCGGTGGCGTCGTCCACGGCCCGCAGCCGCGTGACTACTCGCAGCGCACCCCCAAGAAGATGAAGGCCGCCGCCCTGCGCGGTGCCCTCTCCGACCGGGCGCGCCACTCCCGCATCCACGTCGTCACCGGCGTGGTCGAGGGTGCTGCGGTCTCCACGAAGGCCGCCAAGACGCTGTTCGGCAAGATCTCGGAGCGCAAGAACGTGCTCCTGGTCGTCGACCGCAGCGACGAGGCCGCGTGGCTCTCCGCTCGCAACCTGCCCCAGGTGCACATCCTGGACCCGGGCCAGCTGAACACGTACGACGTGATCGTCTCTGACGACGTGGTCTTCACCCAGGCCGCTTTCGAGTCCTTCGTGTCTGGCCCCCAGACCGCTGAGACCGAAGGGAGCGACGCCTGATGAGTGAGGCGACCGTTACCAGCAAGACCTACTCCGACCCGCGTGACGTTCTCGTCAAGCCGGTTGTTTCGGAGAAGAGCTACGCGCTGCTCGACGAGAACAAGTACACGTTCATCGTCGCGCCCGGCTCCAACAAGACCCAGATCAAGCAGGCCGTGGAAGCGGTCTTCTCGGTCAAGGTCACCGGGGTCAACACGATCAACCGGCAGGGTAAGCGCAAGCGCACCAAGACCGGTTTCGGCAAGCGCGCTGACACCAAGCGCGCCATCGTGACCCTCGCTGAGGGCGACCGAATCGACATCTTCGGCGGCCCGACCTCCTAACGGAGGTCGAGTCGTCCGGAATCGGACGAGGACTGAGAAATGGGTATCCGCAAGTACAAGCCGACGACCCCGGGCCGTCGTGGCTCCAGCGTCGCCGACTTTGTCGAGATCACGCGGTCCACGCCGGAGAAGTCGCTGGTCCGCCCCCTGCACAGCAAGGGCGGCCGTAACAACACCGGTCGTGTGACCGTTCGCCACCAGGGTGGTGGCCACAAGCGCGCCTACCGCGTGATCGACTTCCGTCGTCACGACAAGGACGGCGTGCCGGCCAAGGTCGCGCACATCGAGTACGACCCGAACCGCACCGCGCGCATCGCGCTCCTGCACTACGCCGACGGCGAGAAGCGCTACATCATCGCGCCGCGCGGCCTGACGCAGGGCGACCGTGTCGAGAACGGCCCGGCCGCCGACATCAAGCCCGGTAACAACCTGGCGCTGCGCAACATCCCGGTCGGTACGACCATCCACGCCATCGAGCTGCGGCCCGGCGGCGGCGCGAAGTTCGCCCGTTCCGCGGGTGCCTCCGTGCAGCTGCTGGCGAAGGAGGGCACCATGGCCCACCTTCGTATGCCGTCGGGTGAGATCCGCCTGGTCGACGCCCGCTGCCGCGCCACGATCGGTGAGGTCGGCAACGCCGAGCAGTCGAACATCAACTGGGGCAAGGCCGGTCGCATGCGCTGGAAGGGCGTTCGCCCGTCCGTCCGCGGTGTTGCGATGAACCCGGTCGACCACCCGCACGGTGGTGGTGAAGGCAAGACCTCCGGTGGACGTCACCCGGTCTCGCCGTGGGGTCAGAAGGAGGGTCGTACTCGCTCGCCGAAGAAGGCATCGAGCAAGTACATCGTCCGCCGCCGCAAGACGAACAAGAAGCGCTAGGAGCGGGTTTAGATGCCGCGCAGTCTCAAGAAGGGGCCCTTCGTCGACGGCCACCTCGTCAAGAAGGTGGACGTCCAGAACGAAGCTGGCACCAAGAACGTCATCAAGACCTGGTCCCGTCGCTCGATGATCATCCCGGCCATGCTGGGTCACACCATCGCGGTGCACAACGGCAAGATCCACGTCCCGGTGTTCGTCACCGAGTCGATGGTCGGCCACAAGCTCGGCGAGTTCTCGCCGACTCGCACCTTCCGCGGCCACGTCAAGGACGACCGGAAGTCGAAGCGCCGCTAGCGCGGGGTGGAAACGACTATGACTCACACCGAAGGGACAACCATGGAAGCCAGGGCCCAGGCGCGGTACATCCGCGTCACGCCCATGAAGGCCCGCCGAGTGGTGGACCTCATCCGTGGCATGGATGCCACGGAGGCTCAGGCGGTCCTGCGTTTCGCCCCGCAGGCCGCGAGCGTGCCGGTTGGCAAGGTGCTTGACAGCGCCATCGCCAACGCTGCACACAACTACGACCACCCCGACGCTTCTTCGCTGGTCATCAGCGAGGCGTTTGTGGACGAGGGTCCGACCCTGAAGCGGTTCCGTCCGCGTGCTCAGGGCCGTGCCTACCGGATCCGTAAGCGGACCAGCCACATCACCGTGGTCGTCAGCAGCAAGGAAGGAACCCGGTAATGGGCCAGAAGGTTAACCCGCATGGGTTCCGGCTCGGCATTACCACGGACTTCAAGTCCCGTTGGTACGCCGACAAGCTGTACAAGGACTACGTCAAGGAAGACGTCGCCATTCGTCGCATGATGACGAAGGGCATGGAGCGGGCCGGCATCTCGAAGGTAGAGATCGAGCGCACCCGCGACCGCGTCCGCGTTGACATCCACACCGCCCGCCCGGGCATCGTCATCGGCCGCCGCGGCGCCGAGGCCGACCGCATCCGTGGCGAGCTGGAGAAGCTGACCGGCAAGCAGGTCCAGCTGAACATCCTCGAGGTCAAGAACCCCGAGGTGGACGCTCAGCTGGTGGCCCAGGCCGTCGCCGAGCAGCTCTCCTCCCGCGTCTCCTTCCGTCGTGCCATGCGCAAGAGCATGCAGAGCACGATGAAGGCCGGCGCCAAGGGCATCAAGATCCAGTGCGGCGGTCGTCTCGGCGGCGCCGAGATGTCCCGCTCGGAGTTCTACCGCGAGGGCCGCGTGCCCCTGCACACGCTCCGCGCGAACGTCGACTACGGCTTCTTCGAGGCCAAGACGACCTTCGGCCGCATCGGCGTGAAGGTCTGGATCTACAAGGGCGACGTCAAGAACATCGCCGAGGTCCGCGCCGAGAACGCTGCTGCCCGTGCGGGCAACCGCCCGGCCCGTGGCGGCGCTGACCGTCCGGCCGGCCGCGGTGGCCGTGGTGGCGAGCGTGGCGGTCGCGGCCGCAAGCCGCAGCAGTCGGCTCCGGCCGCCGAGGCCCCCAAGGCCGAGGCGCCCGCCGCTGCTCCGGCTGCTGAGAGCACCGGAACGGAGGCCTGACCGAAATGCTGATCCCCCGTAGGGTCAAGCACCGCAAGCAGCACCACCCGAAGCGCAGCGGTATGTCCAAGGGTGGCACGCAGGTTGCGTTCGGCGAGTACGGCATCCAGGCGCTGACCCCGGCGTACGTGACGAACCGTCAGATCGAGTCCGCTCGTATCGCGATGACCCGTCACATCAAGCGTGGCGGCAAGGTCTGGATCAACATCTACCCGGACCGTCCCCTGACGAAGAAGCCTGCCGAGACCCGCATGGGTTCCGGTAAGGGTTCTCCCGAGTGGTGGATCGCGAACGTCAAGCCGGGTCGGGTGATGTTCGAGCTGTCCTACCCGAACGAGAAGATTGCTCGTGAGGCGCTCACCCGCGCTGCTCACAAGCTTCCGATGAAGTGCCGGATCGTTCGGCGCGAGGCAGGTGAGTCGTGATGTCGGCCGGTACCAAGGCGTCCGAGCTGCGCGAGCTGGGCAACGAGGAGCTCCTCAACAAGCTCCGCGAGGCCAAGGAAGAGCTGTTCAACCTCCGCTTCCAGGCGGCGACCGGACAGCTCGAGAACCACGGCCGGCTCAAGTCCGTCCGTAAGGACATCGCCCGGATCTACACCCTGATGCGCGAGCGCGAGCTCGGCATCGAGACGGTGGAGAGCGTCTGATGAGCGAGAAGACTGTGACTGAGACGAACACTGACCGCGGTTTCCGTAAGACCCGTGAGGGTCTGGTCGTCAGCGACAAGATGGACAAGACCGTCGTCGTCGCTGTCGAGGACCGCGTCAAGCACGCGCTGTACGGCAAGGTCATCCGCCGTACGAACAAGCTCAAGGCTCACGACGAGCAGAACGCCGCCGGCGTCGGCGACCGTGTCATCCTCATGGAGACCCGGCCGCTGTCCGCCACGAAGCGGTGGCGCGTCGTCGAGATCCTCGAGAAGGCCAAGTAATTCCTGAGGGGCATTCCCCTCAGGCAGGTTCCGCCAGGCTCGGTGGGGAGCCTTCGTAAGTCACTTACGGAGCTCCCCACCGGGAACCGGCAGACGATCAGGAGATAGACGTGATCCAGCAGGAGTCGCGACTTCGCGTCGCCGACAACACGGGTGCGAAGGAAATTCTCACCATCCGTGTTCTCGGTGGCTCGGGTCGCCGCTACGCGGGCATCGGTGACGTCATCGTCGCCACCGTCAAGGACGCGATCCCCGGTGGCAACGTGAAGAAGGGTGACGTCGTCAAGGCCGTCATCGTTCGCACCGTCAAGGAGCGTCGTCGTCAGGATGGCTCGTACATCCGCTTCGACGAGAACGCCGCCGTCATTCTGAAGAACGACGGCGACCCCCGCGGCACCCGTATCTTCGGCCCGGTGGGCCGTGAGCTGCGCGAGAAGAAGTTCATGAAGATCATCTCGCTCGCGCCGGAGGTGCTGTAAGCATGAAGATCAAGAAGGGCGACCTGGTTCAGGTCATCACCGGTAAGGACAAGGGCAAGCAGGGCAAGGTCATCGTTGCCTACCCCGCTCAGGACCGCGTCCTCGTCGAGGGTGTCAACCGGGTCAAGAAGCACACGAAGGCCGGTCAGACCGCTCGCGGTTCGCAGACCGGTGGCATTGTGACGACCGAGGCCCCCGTCCACGTCAGCAACGTGCAGCTGGTTGTTGAGAAGGACGGCAACAAGGTCGTTACTCGCGTCGGCTACCGCTTTGACGACGAGGGCAACAAGATCCGCGTTGCCAAGCGCACCGGTGAGGACATCTGATGACTACCACCACAGCGCCGCGTCTCAAGACGCGCTACCGCGAGGAAATCGCCGGCAAGCTGCGTGAGGAGTTCTCCTACGAGAACGTCATGCAGATCCCCGGCCTGGTCAAGATCGTGGTCAACATGGGTGTGGGCGACGCCGCCCGCGACTCCAAGCTGATCGATGGCGCCGTGCGCGACCTCACCACGATCACCGGCCAGAAGCCGGCCGTCACCAAGGCCCGCAAGTCGATCGCGCAGTTCAAGCTGCGCGAGGGGCAGCCGATCGGCTGCCACGTCACCCTCCGTGGTGACCGCATGTGGGAGTTCCTGGACCGTACGCTGTCGCTCGCGCTTCCGCGTATCCGTGACTTCCGTGGCCTGTCGCCGAAGCAGTTCGACGGCCGTGGCAACTACACCTTCGGTCTCACGGAGCAGGTCATGTTCCACGAGATCGACCAGGACAAGATCGACCGGGTCCGGGGCATGGACATCACCGTGGTCACCACGGCGACCAATGACGACGAGGGTCGTGCCCTCCTTCGTCACCTCGGCTTCCCGTTCAAGGAGAACTGACCGTGGCGAAGAAGTCCCTGATCGCTAAGGCCGCCCGCAAGCCGAAGTTCGGCGTCCGCGGGTACACCCGCTGCCAGCGCTGCGGCCGGCCCCACTCCGTCTACCGCAAGTTCGGCCTGTGCCGCGTGTGCCTTCGTGAGATGGCTCACCGTGGCGAGCTGCCGGGCGTGACCAAGAGCTCCTGGTAATCCTCCTTCGCCCTTTGGGCGTTGGGATTATCCGGAAGCTCTCGGTAAGTATCTGGTCGGCAGGAGCCCGGCCCCACATGCCGTAGGCTTGTGTGGTTGGGCGCCTGCCGCCCAAGACCGACTTACTACGCCGTAGGTCCCCGCACCGCACCCGTCCCGCCACTGAGTGGGGAGAGGGATGGCGCATACAGGAAACCCCGGCGAGAGAGGCCGAAGGCCAACTCATGACCATGACTGATCCCATCGCAGACATGCTCACGCGTCTGCGTAACGCGAACTCGGCGTATCACGACGACGTCAAGATGCCGCACAGCAAGATCAAGTCGCACATCGCGGAGATCCTCCAGCAGGAGGGCTTCATCACCGGCTGGAAGGTCGAGGACGCCGAGGTCGGCAAGAGCCTCGTTCTCGACCTGAAGTTCGGTCCGAACCGCGAGCGTTCGATCGCCGGCATCAAGCGTATTTCGAAGCCGGGTCTGCGTGTATACGCAAAGTCCACCAATCTGCCGAAGGTTCTGGGCGGCCTGGGCGTGGCGATCATCTCCACGTCCCACGGTCTCCTGACCGGCCAGCAGGCCAGCAAGAAGGGCGTAGGTGGGGAAGTCCTCGCCTACGTCTGGTAGTCGGGAACGGAGGAAAAGCTCATGTCGCGAATCGGCAAGCTCCCCATCCAGGTTCCCGCCGGTGTGGACGTCACCATCGATGGCCGCACGGTCGCGGTGAAGGGCCCCAAGGGTTCCCTCTCGCACACCGTTGCCGCGCCGATCGAGGTCACCAAGGGTGAGGACGGCGTCCTGAACGTCGTCCGCCCGAACGACGAGCGTCAGAACAAGGCCCTTCACGGCCTGTCCCGCACGCTGGTGGCGAACATGATCACCGGCGTGACCACGGGATACATCAAGGCGCTCGAGATCAGCGGTGTCGGTTACCGAGTCCAGGCGAAGGGCTCCAACCTGGAGTTCGCCCTGGGTTACAGCCACCCGATCCTCATCGAGGCCCCCGAAGGCATCACCTTCAAGGTCGAGTCCCCGACGAAGTTCACCGTCGAGGGCATCGACAAGCAGAAGGTCGGCGAGGTTTCGGCGAAGATCCGCAAGCTGCGGAAGCCCGACCCGTACAAGGCCAAGGGCGTCAAGTACGCCGGCGAGGTTATCCGCCGCAAGGTCGGAAAGGCGGGTAAGTAAGCCATGGCATACGGTGTAAAGATTGCCAAGGGCGACGCCTACAAGCGTGCCGCCCTCAAGCGCCGCCACATCCGCGTCCGGAAGCACATCTCCGGTTCGCCCGAGCGTCCGCGCTTGGTTGTGACGCGTTCGAACCGCCACATGGTCGCGCAGGTCATCGACGACATCGCGGGCCACACGCTCGCGTCGGCGTCGACGCTGGACGCATCCATCCGCGGCGTCGAGGGTGACAAGAGTGCCCTCGCCAAGCAGGTCGGGGCCCTGGTCGCCGAGCGCGCCAAGGCCGCAGGCGTCGAGGCCGTCGTGTTTGACCGCGGTGGTAACCAGTACGCCGGGCGGATTGCCGCTCTGGCTGACGCCGCCCGTGAAGCCGGGCTGAAGTTCTAAGCCCCGGTTCCTACGCACAGCGGACGTAACAGAGAGAGGTAATTCCAATGGCTGGACCCCAGCGCCGCGGAAGCGGTGCCGGTGGCGGCGAGCGGCGGGACCGGAAGGGCCGTGACGGTGCTGCGGCCGAGAAGACCGCGTACGTCGAGCGCGTCGTCGCGATCAACCGTGTCGCCAAGGTCGTGAAGGGTGGTCGTCGCTTCAGCTTCACCGCGCTGGTCGTGGTGGGCGACGGTGACGGCAGCGTCGGTGTCGGATACGGCAAGGCCAAGGAAGTTCCCGCGGCCATCGCCAAGGGCGTTGAAGAGGCCAAGAAGAGCTTCTTCAAGGTTCCGCGTATCCAGGGCACCATCCCGCACCCGATCCAGGGCGAGAAGGCTGCGGGCGTTGTCCTGCTCAAGCCTGCTTCCCCCGGTACCGGTGTGATCGCCGGTGGCCCGGTGCGCGCCGTTCTGGAGTGCGCGGGCGTTCACGACATCCTGTCGAAGTCGCTCGGTTCTTCGAACCCGATCAACATCGTGCACGCGACGGTGGCTGCCCTTCAGGGCCTGCAGCGTCCCGAGGAGATCGCGGCTCGCCGTGGTCTGCCCCTCGAGGACGTGGCCCCGGCCGCTCTGCTCCGTGCCCGAGCGGCGGGTGTGTGATGGCTCGCCTCAAGATCACGCAGACCAAGTCGTACATCGGCAGCAAGCAGAACCACCGCGACACCCTGCGTTCGCTCGGGCTCAAGCGCCTGCACGACGTGGTTGTCAAGGAGGACCGCCCCGAGTTCCGCGGAATGGCTAACACCGTCCGCCACCTCGTGACGGTCGAGGAGGTCGACTGACATGGCGGAGAACCAGCCGCTGAAGGCCCACGACCTCCGGCCTGCCCCGGGCGCCAAGACCGCCAAGACCCGTGTGGGTCGAGGCGAGGCGTCCAAGGGTAAGACCGCCGGACGTGGCACCAAGGGCACCAAGGCCCGCTACCAGGTTCCGGAGCGCTTCGAGGGTGGGCAGATGCCCCTCCACATGCGTCTCCCGAAGCTCAAGGGCTTCAAGAACCCGTTCCGCACCGAGTACCAGGTCGTGAACCTGGACAAGCTCGCGACGCTCTACCCCGAGGGTGGAGAGGTCACGGTGGCCGATCTGGTCGCCAAGGGCGCGGTGCGCAACAACCACCTCGTCAAGGTCCTCGGACAGGGCGAGATCTCCGTGGCGCTGCAGGTTTCGGTTGACGCCGTCTCCGGCTCCGCCAAGGAGAAGATCGCCGCTGCGGGCGGCACCGTCACTGAGCTCGTCTGAGGCAACTCGGACAGTTCGGTGGACTGAACATCCGACCGGGGATGCCTCTCATATGGGGCATCCCCGGTTGGTCGTTCCTAGGGGGGCATGTACGCCGGTAAGGTGGCCTCCGTTGCTGTGGTAACCCCTGGGCGCAGACGTCCAGGGACCTTTGACTATTACGTATTCGTCGATCCTCAAGACCGTCACCTCTACGCATCGCGCGGGGGTCGCAGGAGGCACCGTGCTCACCGCGTTCGCCCGGGCGTTCAAGACGCCCGACCTGCGCAAGAAGCTGTTCTTCACGCTCGGCATCATCGTGCTCTACCGGCTCGGGGCACACATCCCGGTCCCGGGAGTGAGCTACGAGAACGTCCAGACCTGTGTTGATCAGGCAAGCAAGGGCAACAACAGCCTCTTCGGCCTGGTGAACATGTTCAGCGGTGGTGCACTGCTGCAGATCACGATCTTCGCGCTCGGCATCATGCCGTACATCACGGCCAGCATCATTCTTCAGCTGCTGACCGTGGTGATCCCCCGACTCGAGGCGCTCAAGAAGGAGGGGCAGTCCGGCCAGGCAAAGATCACGCAGTACACGCGTTATCTGACGGTCGCACTCGCCATCCTGCAGGGCACCGGTCTGGTGGCCACGGCCACCAGCGGCGCGCTGTTCAGCGGCTGCCCCGTCGCCGACCAGATCGTCCCGAACCACTCCATCTTCACGACCATCGTCATGGTCACCACGATGACCGCCGGCACCGCCTGCGTGATGTGGCTCGGTGAGCTCATCACCGACCGCGGCATCGGCAACGGCATGTCGATCCTGATGTTCATCTCGATCGCGGCCAGCTTCCCCGGCGCCCTGTGGGCCATCAAGACGAGCGGCAAGCTCGCGGACGGCTGGATCGAGTTCGGCACCGTCATCCTGATCGGCTTCGTGATGGTGGCCCTCGTGGTCTTCGTCGAGCAGGCCCAGCGCCGTATCCCGGTGCAGTACGCGAAGCGCATGATCGGCCGCAGGTCCTACGGTGGTACGTCCACCTACATCCCGCTGAAGGTCAACCAGGCGGGTGTGATCCCCGTCATCTTCGCTTCTTCGCTGCTCTACATCCCGGCCCTGATCGTCCAGTTCTCCAACTCCACCGCGGGCTGGGCGACCTGGATCAAGGACCACTTCGTCAAGGGTGACCACCCGTACTACATCACCGCGTACTTCCTGTTGATCGTCTTCTTCGCCTTCTTCTATGTGGCGATTTCGTTCAACCCCGAGGAAGTCGCCGACAACATGAAGAAGTATGGTGGCTTCATTCCGGGTATCCGGGCTGGTCGACCTACTGCCGAGTACCTGAGCTACGTGCTCAACAGGATCACTTGGCCGGGCTCGCTGTACCTGGGTCTGATCGCTCTTGTGCCAACGATGGCGTTGGCAGGCTTCGGTGGCGCCAACCAGAACTTCCCGTTCGGCGGGACGAGCATCCTGATCATCGTGGGTGTGGGTCTGGAGACCGTGAAGCAGATTGAGAGTCAGCTCCAGCAGCGCAATTACGAAGGGTTCCTCCGCTGATGCGAATCGTCCTCGTCGGCCCGCCGGGTGCCGGCAAGGGAACGCAGGCTGCGTACCTTGCCAAGAACCTGTCGATTCCGCACATCTCCACGGGCGACCTCTTCCGCGCCAACATCAGCCAGGGCACTGACCTTGGCAAGCAGGCCCGCGCCTACATGGACGCGGGACAGCTGGTGCCGGACGAGGTCACGATCGGGATGGCCAAGGACCGTATGTCCCAGTCGGACGCGGTCAACGGCTTCCTGCTCGACGGCTTCCCGCGCAACGTGGGTCAGGCCGAAGCCCTTGATGTGATGCTCAAGGACGAGGGCGTAAAGCTGGACGCGGTACTCGACCTCGAAGTCCCCGAGGACGAGGTCGTGAAGCGGATCGCGGGCCGCCGCGTCTGCCGCAACGAGAGCGCGCACGTGTTCCACGTGACGTACAACCCGCCGAAGACCGAGGGTGTCTGCGACACCTGCGGCGGCGAGCTGTACCAGCGCGACGACGACAGCGAAGAGACGGTCCGCACCCGGCTCGAGGTCTACCACACGCAGACCGAGCCGATCATCGACTACTACAGGGCTCAGGACCTGGTGGTCACCATCTCCGCGCTCGGCAAGGTCACCGATGTGACCGAGCGGGCCATGGAGGCGCTCAAGAAGTCCGACGAGGGCTGAGAGCGAACCCCGCAGTACTCGTGCAGTCGGGCGCGGGGGGCAGGGGGGGCCCCGGCCCCAGTTTTGGGGGGGTTAGTGGTGGACAACCCACCCCACCCCCACCCAGGCGAAAAGCCCCGCCCCAAAGGAGTGGCAAATAAACAAAATAAACAACCCACC
>NZ_JBHXUW010000040.1:0-82928 GCF_042672475.1 Streptomyces sp. NPDC127177 | reverse complement strand
CGGCGGGGGGACAGGGGCCAGGGACGTGCGTACGAGCCGGGGTCAGCGGATGGGCATCCCGGACAGGGTGCGGGCGATCACCAGGCGCTGGATCTCGCTCGTGCCCTCGAAGATCGTGTAGATCGCGGCGTCCCGGTGCATCCGCTCCACCGGGTACTCGCGGGTGAAGCCGTTGCCGCCCAGGATCTGGACGGCCTTCGCGGTGACGTCCTTGGCGGTCTCACTCGCGTACAGCTTGGACATGGAGCCCTCGGCGGACTCGAACGGCTTGCCGGTGCTCGCCATCCAGGAGGCACGCCAGACGAGCAGCCGGGCGGCGTCGATCCGGGTGCGCATGTCGGCGAGCTGGAAGGCGATGCCCTGGTTGTCGATGATCGGGCGGCCGAACTGGGTCCGGGTCTTGGCGTAGTCGAGCGCGACCTCGTAGGCGGCACGGGCGGTGCCGACCGCCATCGCGCCGACGGCCGGGCGGGACGCCTCGAAGGTGGCCATCGCAGCGTTCTTCACCCGCTCGCCACCGCCGGAGGCGGCCCGCTCACGGGCCCGCGCGATGCGCTGGTCGAGCTTCTCCTTGCCGCCGAGCAGGCAGTGGCCCGGGACGCGCACGTCCTCCAGTACGACCTCGGCGGTGTGCGAGGCGCGGATGCCGTGCTTCTTGAACTTCTGCCCCTGCGAGAGCCCGGGGGTGTTCGGCGGCACGATGAAGGAGGCGTGGCCCTTGGAGCCGAGCTCGGCGTCGACGACCGCGACCACCACGTGGACGTTGGCTATACCGCCGTTGGTCGCCCACGTCTTGGTGCCGTTGAGCACCCACTCGTCCTTGGCCTGGTCGTACACCGCGCGGGTGCGCATCGAGGCGACGTCGGAGCCGGCGTCGGGCTCGGAGGAGCAGAACGCGGCGAGCTTCACGTCGTTCACGTCGCCGTACATCTGCGGGATCCAGGTGCCGATCTGCTCCTCGGTGCCGTTGGCGAGGACGCCGACAGCCGCCAGGCCCGTGCCGACGATCGACAGGCCGATGCCCGCGTCACCCCAGAACAGCTCCTCCATCGCCACCGGAATGCCGAGACCGCTCGGGTCGAAGAACTGCTGGGCGTAGAAGTCGAGGGAGTAGATGCCGACCTTGGCCGCCTCCTGGATGACGGGCCAGGGCGTTTCCTCACGCTCGTCCCACTCCGAAGCGGCCGGACGGATAACATCCGCGGCGAAGCCGTGAAGCCAGTCACGGACCTGCTTCTGGTCGTCGTTGAGCTCGAGCGTGAACTCGGCCATTTTCCCCTCCACGTGCTGCCGTCAAAAAATCATTCGTTACTTGCGGTAACAACAGTGTGTTACCGACAAGTAGCCTCTGTCAACCGGTCGGCCACCGCTCCACGCACCACTGGGCAGGGTGTTACGTTGCGCAGGCAGGACGGACAGGCATGGCCAGGGGTGGGAGAAACAGCATGGAGACCACACGACAGGCCGAGCGACAGCGGACCGCGGCCGAGCGCCGCCGCCGCGAGTTGCTCGAGGCCGCCGACCGCGTGGTGCTCAGGGACGGCCCCGGGGCCTCGATGAACGCCATCGCGGCCGAGGCCGGAATCACCAAGCCGATTCTCTACCGGCACTTCGGCGACAAGGGCGGCCTCTACCGCGCACTGGCCAAACGGCACACCGACGCGCTGCTCAGCGCTCTCCGGGCGGCGCTCGACGCCCCCGCCGACCGCCGCGCCCGGGTCGAGGCCACGCTCGACACGTACCTCGCGGCGATCGAGGCCCGCCCTCAGGTCTACCGGTTCCTGATGCACCCGTCCGACGACTCGGCGCCCTCGCCCGAGCAGGGCTTCGACGTGGGACGGCACTCCGCCCCGCTGCTGCGGCGCCTCGGCGAGGAGCTCGCCATGGTCATCGCCGAGCGGGTGGACCTCGGGCCGGACAGCCAGGTCATGGCCCGGATCTGGGGCCACGGCATCGTCGGCATGATGCATGCGGCCGGTGACTGGTGGCTGGGCGAACGCCCGTGTTCCCGAGCCCAGTTGGTGAGCAGCCTGGCCGACCTGCTGTGGGGCAGGCTGGCCGCCGCGGGCGACCGGCCCGGCGGCCCCGGCTTCTGAGACGCCTTCTCGCCCGGTCAGCCGGCCCGCCCCCACGGCGCCCGGCGGGCCGCGCGCAGCGCCCGTGTCCGGCGGAGCCCCGTCAGCCGGTCGGTGTAGACGGTCCCGTCGAGGTGGTCGCACTCGTGCTGGAGGCAGCGGGCGAAGAAGCCGGTGCCGCTGATCCGCACCGGTTCGCCCTCCACCGTCACTCCCTCGACGACCGCATGGTCGAAGCGCGGCGTGCCGGCCTCGATACCCGGCAGCGAGAGGCAGCCCTCCGGGCCCCGCACGGTGATCCCGTCCGCCTCGACGAGGGTGGGATTGACGAGGTGCCCGAGATGGCGGACGTCCTCGTCGTCGGGGCAGTCGTAGACGAACACCCGCAGGGCGGTGCCGACCTGGTTGGCCGCGAGCCCGACACCCTGCGCCGCGTACATCGTGGCGTACATGTCCTCCACCAGCCGGGCGAGCGAGGGCCCGAAGTCCGTGACCGGTTCGCACACACCGTGCAGGACCGGATCGCCGAGCAGGCTCATGGCCCGGACGCGTCCGGTACTGCCGGGGATCGGGCGGTTTCGCATGGCGGTCATCGTACGTTCCACGGGAACTCCACGGTCCGGTCGGTGCCGACGTGCCTTGGGCACGCCGGACATCGATAGGCTGGGCTGCGGACCGATGCAAGGAGGATCTAGGACGATGGCAGGCAACACGGACCCGTTGTCGCCGCGGGCCAAGCTGGCCGTGACGGCGGGCAAGGCCGCTGCGGCGGTGTCGCGGGCAGCCGGGCGAGGCAGCGGATCGGTGATCGGCGGCCGGGTGGCGCTCAAGCTCGACCCCGACCTGCTCGGGCGGCTGGCACAGCACCTGGACGTGATCCTGGTGTCGGCGACCAACGGCAAGACGACCACGACCCGGCTCATCGCCGAGGCACTGCGGGCCGCGGGCCCGGTCGTGTCGAACGCGCTCGGCGCCAACATGCCCGCGGGCATCACCTCCGCCCTGGCCGGTGGGTCGGACGCCCAGTACGGCGTCATAGAGGTGGACGAGAAGTACCTGGCCGGGGTGGCCCGCGACACGACGCCCAAGGTGATCGCGCTGCTCAACCTCTCCCGCGACCAGCTGGACCGGGCCGCGGAGACCCGGATGCTCGCCGAGAAGTGGCGTGAGGGGCTGTCCGGCTCGAAGGCCGTGATCATCGCCAACGCCGACGACCCGCTGATCGTCTGGGCGGCGTCCTCCTCCCCCAACGTGGTGTGGGTGGCGGCCGGACAGGCCTGGAAGGACGACGCGTGGTCCTGCCCGTCCTGCGGCGGTGTGATGCAGCGCCCCGGCGACGACTGGTTCTGCGGCGAGTGCGGTTTCCGCCGCCCGCCGCCGAGCTGGGTCCTGCACGGCGACTACGTACTGGACCCGCACGGCTCGGCCTGGCCGATCCACCTCCAGCTGCCGGGCCGCGCCAACAAGGCCAACGCCACCAGCTCGGCCGCCGTGGCCGCCGTCTTCGGCGTGCCGCCCCAGGTCGCGCTGGAGCGGATGTACCAGGTGCAGGCCGTCGCCGGCCGCTACGACGTGGTGACCTTCCTCGGCCGTGAGCTGCGGCTCCTGCTGGCGAAGAACCCGGCGGGCTGGCTGGAGACGTTCTCGCTGATCGACCCGCCGCCCACCCCGGTGATCCTCTCCGTCAACGCCCGTGGCGCCGACGGCACGGACACCTCCTGGCTGTGGGACGTCGACTACACCCAGCTCGCGGGTCACCCGATCTTCGTGCTCGGCGACCGCAAGCTGGACCTCGCGGTCCGGCTGGAGGTGGCCGGTCTCGACTTCCGCGTCTGCGAGAACCTAGACGAGGCCGTGCAGCAGGCACCGCCCGGCCGTATCGAGGTCATCGCCAACTACACCGCCTTCCAGGATCTGCGCCGTCGTGTCGGCAACTGACCCCGGCCCCGGCCACCCCCGGAGAGGACGAAGCATGAGCAACAACAGCCTGCGGCTGGTGTGGGTCTACCCGGACCTGCTGAGCACCTACGGCGACCAGGGCAACGCGCTGGTGGTGGAGCGCCGGGCCCGTCAGCGCGGTCTCGACGTCTCGCGCGTCGACGTGCGCAGCGACCAGCCGGTGCCCACGTCGGGCGACATCTATCTGATCGGCGGCGGTGAGGACCGTCCGCAGCGGCTCGCCGCGGAGCGGCTGCGCCGCGACGGCGGTCTCAGCCGCGCCGCGTCCAACGGCGCGATCATCTTCTCGGTCTGCGCCGGCTACCAGATCCTCGGCCACGAGTTCGTCAACGACCTCGGCGAGCGCGAGCAGGGCCTCGGGCTGCTCGACGTGATCTCCACCCGCGGTGAGGGCGACCGGTGCGTCGGCGACGTGCTCGGGGACATCGACCCGCACCTCGGGCTGCCGCCGCTGACCGGCTTCGAGAACCACCAGGGCATCACCCATCTCGGGCCCACGGCACGTCCGTTCGCCCGGGTGCAGTTCGGCCGGGGCAACGGCACCGGGGACGGCACCGAGGGCGCGTACAACGACACCGTCTTCGGTACGTACATGCACGGGCCCGTGATGGCGCGCAACCCGCTGATCGCGGACCTGCTGCTGAAGCTGGCGCTCGATGTGAACGCGCTGCCGCCGACCGACGACCGCTGGTACGAGGCGCTGCGCGCCGAGCGGATCGCGGCGGCGACACAGCCCGCCTGATGAGGCCTTATCGGCTCGTCTGAGCGGCGTCCAGCAGGCGGACGCCGGGTTCGGTCCCGCCACCCTGCGCCGGTAGGGTGGCGGGGATCCAACCGGACGACGTGGTCCGGTCGTCGGCCCACGTTGCAAAGGTTTCCCGGGCAATGCGAATTGGTGTGCTCACATCTGGCGGCGACTGCCCCGGCCTCAACGCCGTCATCCGTTCCGTCGTCCACCGTGCCGTGGTCGATCACGGCGACGAGGTCATCGGGTTCCACGACGGGTGGCGGGGCCTCCTGGAGTGCGACTACCGCAAGCTCGACCTCGACGCGGTCGGCGGCATCCTCGCCCGCGGCGGCACGATCCTCGGCTCTTCCCGGGTCCAGCCCGCACATCTGCGCGGCGGCGTGGAACAGGCCAGGGGCCACGTCAACGACCTCGGCCTCGACGCGATCATCCCGATCGGCGGCGAGGGCACGCTCAAGGCGGCGAACCTGCTGTCCGAGGCGGGCCTCCCGATCGTCGGCGTACCGAAGACGATCGACAACGACATCGCCTCCACGGACGTGACCTTCGGCTTCGACACCGCCGTTGGCGTGGCCACCGAGGCCCTCGACCGGCTGAAGACCACCGCCGAGTCCCACCAGCGCGTGATGATCGTCGAGGTCATGGGCCGGCACACCGGCTGGATCGCCCTGCACTCGGGCATGGCGGCCGGCGCGCACGCCGTCGTCGTCCCGGAGCGCCCCTTCGACATCGACGAGTTGACCGAGCTGGTCGGCCGCCGCTTCTCGGCAGGCAAGAAGTTCGCGATCGTCGTGGTCGCCGAGGGCGCCAAGCCCCGCGAGGGCTCCATGGAGTTCGAGTCGGGCGTCAAGGACGTCTACGGCCACGAGCGCTTCGCGGGCGTGGCCACCCAGCTCTCCATCGAGCTGGAACAGCGCCTCGGCAAGGAGGCCCGGCCGGTGATCCTCGGCCATGTGCAGCGCGGCGGGACACCGACCGCGTACGACCGGGTCCTGGCGACGCGTTTCGGCTGGCACGCGGTGGAGGCGGCGCACCGCGGCGAGTTCGGCATGATGACGGCGCTGCGCGGCACGGACATCACCATGGTCCCGCTCGCGGAAGCAGTGGAGACCCTCAAGACGGTCCCTGCCGAGCGGTACGCCGAGGCCGAGTGCGTGCTCTGAGCGACACCATCACCTGAGGACCGCCCCCGGCCGCAACAGCGGCCGGGGGCGGTTCTACTCTGGTCGGGACAACCGGCACGAAACGGGGTCGTCCCGGCGCCCCCATCAGGAGTGAACAGATGGATCACAGCGGGCACGGCATGAACATGGATCTGCCGCCGTTCACGCTGGGACGCGGGCTCCAGTTCTCCGCGGACCCGATCTTCCTGATCGGCTGTGTGCTCGCCGTGGTCCTCTACGGATACGCGGTCGCGCGGCTGCGCAGACGCGGGGACGACTGGCCGGTCAACCGGATCGTCTTCTTCGTCATCGGCGTGCTGACCATCGCCCTGGTGATGTGCACCAAGCTCAACGACTACGGCATGGTCATGTTCAGTGTGCACATGGTGCAGCACATGGTGATCAGCATGCTGTCACCGATCCTGCTGCTGCTGGGTGCACCCGTGACGCTGGCGCTGCGTGCCCTGCCGGTCGCCGCGCGTGGCCACAAGGGGCCGCGCGAACTGCTGCTGATGCTCCTGCACAGCCGGTACATGAAGATCATCACGCATCCGGTGTTCACCATCCCGCTCTTCATCGCCAGCCTGTACGGCCTGTACTTCACGCCGCTCTTCGACTATCTGATGGGCTCGGCGGCCGGGCACCTGGTGATGATGCTGCACTTCCTCGGGGTCGGCCTGGTCTTCTTCTGGCCGATCATGGGCATCGACCCCGGGCCGCACCGCCCGGGTTATCTGCTGCGGATGCTGGAGCTGTTCGCCGGGATGCCGTTCCACGCCTTCTTCGGCATCGCGCTCATGATGGCCTCCCAGCCGATGGTGGAGGTCTACAAGAACCCGTCGGCCTCCCTCGGCATCGACGCCCTGTCCGATCAGAACGCGGCGGGCGGGATCGCCTGGGCGTTCAGCGAGATCCCGTCGGTGCTGGTCCTGCTCGCTCTGGTCTTCCAGTGGTACCGCTCCGACCAGCGGACCGCGAAGCGCTCCGACCGGGCGGCGGAGCGCGACGGGGACCAGGAGCTGCACGCGTACAACGCGTATCTCGCCTCGTTGCAGGCGCGCGGACAGTAGCGGTGGACGTACCTTCCGGGTGACCATGGCGGTAACGGCCGCGCGGCCGGCGAGGAGCGTGCGCGCATGTCCGGATCCACGAAGACCATGGGAGTACTCACCGTGGGGGCCCTGGTGGCGGTCACCGCCTACACGGTGGCGCTGGGGAGCAACGGCTGGCTGTGGTTCGGCTGGGTGGTGCTGGGACTGATCACGATCGGAATGGTCGCCACCCGGGAGACCTGAGCCGGGCGGCGGGGTTCCGGCCCGAGCGCCGCCCGGCCGGGCGGGCTCAGAAGCGGAACAGCGGGCCGGTGGCCGCGTCCATCAGGCAGGCGTTGGGGTAGGTCCGCCGCCAGGCGACGGAGTCGCCACGCGGTGCGCCTTCGGCGGAGACCGTCACCGGGTCGTGTTCGTCTGTGCACGGATGCGGGTCGCCGGCCAGCGCGTCGAAGTCCCCCTCCGCCGCACGCAGGGCCGCACAGGCGCCTGCCGCGTCGGGGTGCCGGTCGTCGGGTCCGGGCGGGCAGTGCAGTTCGACCCCGCGGATCCAGGTGTTCTGGCTGCCGGAGACCGTCAGGAGGAGCCCCCGGTCCGGTGCCGGAGACGGGAACGCCGCGACGGGCACGGCCCCGGCGGCGGTGAGCAGGACAGCCAGAGCAGTGGCGGCGCGCAGGCGCATGAAGGGCTCCCGGATCAGCGGCTGGGGTCGGTGGGCCCGGTCAGGTCATCCCGGCACAGCCGCGGTGACAAGCAGCCACGCCGTGCACTCCCCCACGGGGGGGCCGGGCGGGTCAGGTGCGGATGCGTCCCTGGCGCAAGGCTGCCGTGACGGCCGCCGGCAGACCGGGCTCGCACCCCCGTATCGACGACCCGGACCGGTCGCGGAGGCGGCGCTCACCGCGCGCCAGGACAGGCTCGTTTCGATGCCTCGACCGGGTGGGGCGGCAGCACGCGCGTACACCATCGCGTACGCGAAAGGCGTACCCGCGAGCCCGCGCACCGCCCCCGCCACGGACCAGCAGGATGTCGCTCTGCGTCGCCACCGGTTCACCGGCGGCGACGCGAAGGTGCGACCGGCCGGCCGGGCACGAACCCGGCCTCGTCCACGTATCGACCGTTTCTCCGGGCGGCTCCCACGCGTGTCCCGTCAGGCGCTTCTCACCCGGCCCCCATTCGCGGTGCGGCAGGATCGTCGAGTGGGCCAGGAGCGCTTGCTGCCGTCTCCGCGCAGAGCGGCCCGCACACGCCCACACGCTCTGTCACCGGATGTATCGAATCGGTCGCGGTCCCGCGCGAGCGCCTCGAGGGCCGTCAGCACGCGAATGCGAACGCGTGGCGAGCACCTCCGCGGTCCGGCTGGAAAGCGTGCACCGACGCACCCGGACGCGTTTCTCACGGCGCCTCAACTGGTCGTCGTACAGGGCCCGTTCGACGTGTGGCCGAGTTAACGCGCTCGTAAGGCAGTTGTGATTTAAGTCTTGACAGGTGCCCATCACCACGCCACTTTGGGAGCGCTCCCACAATCAAGACTTGCACACTCCACTCCCCCCTTCTCCCCCGGTGCCGGGCGGCGAGACGGGCGTTGCGGGGCGCAGCCGCGCACCTCGTTCCGCCCCACGCCGCCCTGTCGAGGAAGGCGTTTGTCATGAGCTTGGTGAAGCGCTGCGGGCACGGCCGTACCAGGGTGATCCCCGTCCTCCTGGCCGGCACCGTCGTCGTCGCCACCGCCCTGGCGGGCGGGCCCGCGACCGCGGCCCAACAGGGCACGTTGCGGGAACTCGCCGCCGCCCAGGGCAAGTACTTCGGCTCGGCCACCGACAACCCCGAGCTGCCCGACGCCGCCTACGCGGCCACTCTGGGCAGCGAGTTCGGGCAGATCACTCCCGGAAACTCCATGAAGTGGGACACCACCGAACCGGACCGGGGCCGGTTCGAATTCGCCAAGGGCGACGTGATCACGGATTTCGCCCGGGAGCACGGCCAGACCGTGCGCGGCCACACCCTCGTCTGGCACAGCCAACTGCCCGGCTGGGTCGCCGCGCTGCCGTCGGCGCAGGTCGGGGACGCGATGACGGACCACATCACCGAGGAGGCCACGCACTACCGCGGTGCGGTCGCCGCGTGGGACGTGGTGAACGAACCGTTCAACGAGGACGGGACCTTCCGCACGAGCCCCTTCTACACCGCCATGGGCAGCGACTACGTCGCCACCGCACTGCGCGCCGCCCATGCGGCGGACCCGGACGCCGAGCTCTATCTGAACGACTACAACATCGAGGGGCTCGGCGCGAAGAGCGATGCCATGTACGCCCTGGCGAGCGAGCTGATCGCCGAGGGGGTGCCGCTGGACGGCGTCGGGATGCAGGCGCACCTGGCCGTGCAGTACGGCTTCCCGTACCGGATGCGGGAGAACATGCAGCGGTTCGCCGATCTCGGCCTCGACGTCGCCGTCACCGAGCTCGACGTGCGTATGCAACTGCCCGCCGACGCGGCCAGAACGGCCACCCAGTCCTCCTACTACCAGCAGGCCGTCGAGGCCTGCCTGGCGGTCGAGCGCTGCACCGGCATCACCGTGTGGGACTACACGGACAAGTACTCCTGGGTCCCGGGCGCGTTCCCCGGTGAGGGCGCGGCCAACCTCTACGACGAGAACCTGGCGCCCAAGCCGGCCTACGACACGGTACGGGCGGTGCTGGGCGGCGGGGACGACGGCGAGGGCGGCGAGCCGGGCGCACTGGAGGTGCGGTACCGCAACAGCGACAACTCCGCGGGTGACAACCAGATCAAGCCCGGCCTCCAACTCGTGAACACCGGTGGCACCGCGGTCGGCCTCTCGTCGGTGACCGTCCGGTACTGGTTCTCCGATCCCGACCGGGCCGTCCCCTACAGCAGTTGGTGCGACTGGTCGCCGATCGACTGCTCCACCGTCACACACCGGGTCGTCGCCGCCAGCACCCCCGCCGCGGGCGCCGACCACTACCTCGAAGTGGGCTTCACCCGCGGCACTCTGGCCCCGGGCGCCTCCACGGGCGAGATACAGCTGCGCCTGAACAAGGCGGACTGGTCCGACTTCGACGAGTCGGACGACTACAGCCACGGCACCGGCACCTCGTACGCGGACACCACGAAGATCACCGTCTACAACGGCGGTGAGCTCGTCCGGGGCATCGAGCCCTGACCGCCGGCCCCACCGGTCCCCACCGCACGCCCCCACCGCTGTCCCCCGGTCACCACCCCCGTCCCCCTTCCTTCTCCGTCCCCACGCTCCCCGACGACACCCGCCAGTGGAGGATTTGTGTCGATATCACGTAGAACATTCAGCAGCGCCCTGGGCGGCAGCCTGCTGGCCATGGGTCTGGCGCAGGGCACCGCCGTCGGCGCGCCCGCCACCCCGGCGACGGCCGGCGGCACCCGGGCCGCGGCGGGCGACGACCCGTACACGCAGGCCTTCCTCACCCAGTACGGGAAGATCAAGGCGGCGGCCAACGGCTACTTCAGCCCGGAGGGCCTCCCGTACCACTCGGTCGAGACCCTGATGGTGGAGGCGCCGGACCACGGCCACGAGACCACCTCGGAGGCCGTCAGCTTCTGGATGTGGCTGGAGGCGGCGTACGGCCGGGTGACGGGTGACTGGGACCCGTTCAACGCGGCCTGGGCGGTGGCGGAGAAGACGATCATCCCTCAGCACGCCGACCAGTCGACCAGCGACTCGTACAACCCCGGCTCTCCCGCGACCTACGCTCCCGAGCACCCACTGCCCGACGGATACCCCTCCGCGCTCGACGGCGGCGTCCCGGTCGGCACGGATCCGCTCGCCACCGAACTCGCCTCTTCCTACGGGACGATGGACATCTACGGCATGCACTGGCTGATGGACCTGGACAACGTCTACGGCTACGGCAACAAACCGGGCACCGGCGGCGAGTCCGGGCCGGGCGCCGGCGCCTCCTACATCAACACCTACCAGCGCGGGGCGCAGGAGTCGGTGTGGGAGACCGTCCCGCAGCCGACCACCGACCTGTTCGCCTACGGCGGCCCGAACGGATACCTCGATCTGTTCGTGGGCGACTCGAGCTACGCCGAGCAGTGGAAGTACACCAACGCACCGGACGCCGACGCCCGCGCGGTGCAGGCCGCCTACTGGGCGTTCCGCTGGGCCTCGGACCAGGGCAAGGAGAGCGAGGTCGCCGCCTCGGTGGCCAAGGCCGCCAAGATGGGCGACTACCTGCGCTACGCCATGTTCGACAAGTACTTCAAGCGCATCGGCGACTGCACCGACCCCGGCTCCTGCCCCGCGGCCTCGGGCCGGGACTCCCAGCACTACCTGCTGTCCTGGTACTACGCCTGGGGCGGCGCGGCGGCGGGCAGCGGCGGCGGCTGGGCGTGGCGCATCGGCGACGGTGCCTCGCACCAGGGCTACCAGAACCCGCTCTCAGCCTGGGCGCTGTCCAACGTACCGGCGCTGACGCCCAAGTCGGCGACGGCCAGGGGCGACTGGTCCAAAAGCCTGACCCGGCAGCTGGAGTTCCTGACGTGGCTGCAGTCCAGCGAGGGCGCCCTCGCGGGCGGCTGCACCAACAGCTGGGAGGGGAGTTACAGCCAACCGCCGGCCGGTACGCCGACGTTCTACGGCATGGCCTACGACTGGCAGCCGGTCTACCACGATCCGCCGAGCAACAACTGGTTCGGCTTCCAGGCGTGGGGCATGGAGCGTGTCGCCGCGTACTACTACGTCACCGGCAACGCGTCCGCCGAGGCCGTGCTCGCGAAGTGGGTCGCCTGGGCGTCCGGTGAGACGACGGTGGGCTCGGACGGCACCTTCCGCTTCCCGTCCACCCTGAGCTGGACCGGCGAGCCCGACACCTGGGACGCGGCGTCCCCCGGCGACAACGCCGGGCTGCACGTCTCGGTGGTGGACTACGCCAACGACGTCGGTGTGGGCGCCGCGTACGTCAAGACGCTCACCTACTACGCCGCCAAGTCGGGTGACGAGGACGCCGCAGCGCTGGCCAAGGCGCTGCTGGACGCGATGGCGCTGAACACCACCGACAAGGGCATCTCGGTGCCGGAGACCAGGAAGGACTACGACCGGTTCAACGACGAGGTGTACATCCCGGCCGGGTGGTCGGGCACCATGCCGAACGGCGACACCGTCGAGCCGGGCGCCACCTTCATCGACATCCGCAGCTGGTACAGGGACGACCCGGACTGGCCGAAGGTGCAGGCCTACCTGGACGGCGGCGCCGCACCCACCTTCACGTACCACCGCTTCTGGGCGCAGGCGGCGCTCGCGCTGGCCTTCGCGATCTACGCGGAGCTGCTCGTGGAGGGCGGCGGGACCGGCGGTGACACCGAGGCACCGACGGCGCCGGCCGGGCTCACCGTGACCGCGACGACCAGCAGCAGCGTTTCGCTGTCCTGGTCGGCCGCCACCGACAACGTCGCGGTGACCGGCTACGACGTGTATCGCAACGGGGTCCTCGCGGGCAACGCGACAGCGCGGACGTTCACCGACACCGGTCTCGCCGCTGTCACCGAGTACAGCTACACCGTCGCCGCCCGGGACGCGGGCGGCAACACCTCGGCGCTGTCGGCCGCCGTCACCGCCACCACGAAGTCAGGCGGCTCGACGGGCAACGGTGCGTTGAAGGTCCAGTACAAGAACACGGACTCCTCCGCCACCGACAACCAGATCCGGCTGGGTCTCCAGATCCTGAACACGGGCAGCGCCCCGGTCGACCTCTCGACGGTGACCGTCCGGTACTGGTTCGGCTCCGACGGGGGCCCGAGCACCTTCGGCACCGCCTGCGACTACGCCGCGCTGGGCTCGGCCAACATCACGCACAGGGTGGTCGCGGCCGCCGGCCCGAAGACCGGTGCCGACCGGTACCTGGAGGTCGGCTTCACCGGTGGCGCGGGCACCCTGGCCGGCGGCGCCTCGACGGGCGAGCTCCAACTGCGCCTCAACAAGAGCGACTGGTCCGACTTCGACGAGAGCGACGACTACAGCCGCGCGGCGAACACCGCGTACGCGGACTCGTCGAAGCTCGGGGCCTACGTCGCCGGCGCCCTCGCCTGGGGAGTCGAGCCCTGACCGGCCGCTGACCCGGCCTGCATCTCACCGCACTCCCGATGGCGGGTCGCCCATCCGCCCCGCAGTACCCGCCATCGGGGTACCACCCGCCTCACCGGCAACACCCCACGAACCCGTCCGCGGGGCGCTTCCGCGGACGTACGAGAGGAGCACGGAGCCGCAATGAGAACCAGAGGCACCATCACGCACGGGCTGCGCCGACGAGTGGCCGCACTCTCCGCCCTCGCCATGGGCGCAGCACTGGCCGTCGCCATCCCCACACCCGCCTCGGCGGCGGCACGGGTCGACAACCCCTATGTGGGCGCCACGGCATACGTGAACCCCGACTGGTCCGCCAAGGCGGCGGCCGAACCGGGCGGCAGCGCCATCGCCGACGAACCGGGATTCGTCTGGATGGACCGCATAGCGGCCATCGAGGGCTCGTCCGAGGCGAAGAGTCTGCGCGAGCACCTCGACACGGCACTGGACCAGGGCGCGAACCTGTTCCAGGTGGTCATCTACGACCTGCCGGGACGGGACTGCGCCGCGCTGGCGTCCAACGGTGAGCTCGGCCCCACCGAGCTGGACCGGTACAAGGACGAGTACATCGACCCGATCTCCGAGATCCTCGCCGACCCGGCGTACGCGAACCTGCGCATCGTCACCATCATCGAGCCGGACTCGCTGCCCAACCTGGTCACCAACGCGGGCGGTTCGGAAGGGTCCACCGAGGCCTGCGCGACGATGAAGGCGAACGGCAACTACGAGAAGGGCGTCGGCTACGCCCTGCACACCCTCGGCGCCATCCCCAACGTCTACAACTACGTCGACGCCGCACACCACGGCTGGCTGGGCTGGGACACCAACTTCACGCCGGCGGCCCAGGAGTTCAAGAAGGCCGCCACCTCGGAGGGCGCCACGGTCGCCGACGTCACGGGCTTCATCGTGAACACGGCCAACTACTCGGCCCTGAAGGAGCCGAACTTCGACATCAACGACTCGGTGAACGGAACAACGGTCCGCCAGTCCAAGTGGGTCGACTGGAACTACTACGTCGATGAGCTGTCGTTCGCCCAGGCGCTGCGCACCGAGCTGGTGGGCCAGGGCTTCGCCTCGAACATCGGCATGCTGATCGACACCGCCCGCAACGGCTGGGGCGGCAGCGGCCGGCCGGCCGGCCCCGGTCCGACGACCGGTGTGGACGCCTACGTCGACGGCGGCCGGGTCGACCGGCGCATCCACGCGGGCAACTGGTGCAACCAGAGCGGCGCCGGCGTCGGCGAGCGTCCCACCACCGCCCCCGAACCCGGAATCGACGCCTACGTCTGGGCCAAGCCGCCGGGTGAGTCGGACGGCAACAGCGCGCCCATCGACAACGACGAGGGCAAGGGCTTCGACCGGATGTGCGATCCCACGTACACCGGTAACGGCCGCAACGGCAACAGCCTGACCGGCGCCCTGCCCAACTCCCCGCTGGCGGGTCACTGGTTCTCCGCGCAGTTCCAGGAGCTCGTGCGCAACGCCTACCCGCCGCTCGACGGCAACCCGGGCGGCGGCGATGACGACACGCAGGCGCCGACCGCGCCGACCGGAGTGACCGTCACGGCACGGACCAGCGGCAGCGTCTCGCTGTCCTGGACCGCGTCGAGTGACGACACCGCGGTGAGCGGCTACGACGTGTTCCGCGCCGGGGTGAAGGTGGGCTCCACCACCACGACCTCGTACACGGACACGGGTCTGACAGCCACGACCGCGTACAGCTACACGGTCAAGGCCAAGGACGCGGCCGGCAATGTGTCGGCGGCCTCCGCGGCGGTCTCGGCCACCACGTCCGAGGGCGGCGGCACCGGGACCGGCAGCCTCAAGGTCCAGTACAAGAACACCGACTCCTCGGCCACCGACAACCAGATCAGGATGGGTCTGCAACTGGTCAACACCGGCAGCACATCGGTCGACCTGTCCACGGTGAAGCTGCGGTACTGGTTCACCCCTGAGTCGGGTGCCTCCACCTTCGACACCGCCTGCGACTACGCGGTGATCGGCTGCGGGACGCTGACGCACGGAGTGCGGACGAACGGTTCGACGGCCGGTGCCAGCCACTACCTGGAGGTCGGCTTCGGGAGCGGCTCGCTGGCCGCGGGCGCCTCCACCGGTGAGATTCAGCTGCGACTGAACAAGAGCGACTGGTCCAACTTCGACGAGGCGGACGACTACAGCCGTTCGACCACGACGAGCTACGCCGACGCGTCGAAGATCGGCGTGTACGTGACCGGCGCACTCGCCTGGGGCACCGCCCCCTGATCCGGGGGTTCCCCCGCGCACCCGCCCCCTGCCGCACATTCCGGCAGGGGGCGGTGTCGTGGACGCCCCGGTGATCCGGAGCGCGCCTGGGACGGTGCACCGCACGGCCACGGCGACGCTGCCGTTCGTCCTCGCCCGCCCGGCGGCGGGGTACCCGGCGCCGGTTCCGCGGCCACCGGCTGGGACACTCCCCTCATGGACACCACACCCGAGACGACAGGCCGGACGGCGACCGCGTGGACGGTCGCGCTCACGGGACTCGGAGCGCTCACCGGCTTCGTCTGGGACGGACTGTTCCTCGCTGTCACCTGTGGCCTCTCGCTGGGAGGCGGCGCCGCCCTGGGCACGGTCCTGTCCCGCCGCCGCATGTCCACGACCCTGGAGGAGGACCGGGAGAAGGCCGCCGCGACCGGATACGCCGACGGCGTCGGGGACATGGTGGTCCTCGGGATATCCGCCTACGGGGTCTCGGTCTTCCCGCTCTCCGGGCCCGACGCGGTGGACCAGGCGGAACGCACGGCACGCCGCAAGGCGGCCTACCAGCTCACCGCTGCCGACAACCTCCCTCACCACATCCGTGAGGCGGCGGCGGCCGCGCTCGAGGCGATCGACGAGGCACGTGACGTCGACACCCGTGCCGCCATCGAGGACCTCATGAAGGCCGTCCACGAACAGCGCCGCTCCGCCTGACCCTCGGCGCGTCGTCGCACCCGGTCCGCACCGGCGGCATCGACCCGTCCACGGACGGGTACACGGAACAACGGCTGCACATAGGGTGTCTTCCGCTGGAGGCCGCCGCCCGCCCGGCAGAACGCAGCAGTGAGCCGACCAGGCCCAGCAAGGAGCCCCCCATGTTCTATTACCTGCTCAAGTACGTCGTCCTGGGGCCGCTGCTGCGGTTGTTCTTCCGGCCCGTCATCGAGGGCGCGGAGCACATCCCGCAGGACGGGGCGGCCATCGTCGCCGGCAATCACCTGTCGTTCTCGGACCACTTCCTGATGCCCGCCATCATCAAACGGCGCATCACCTTCCTGGCGAAGGCGGAGTACTTCACCGGTCCGGGTCTGAAGGGGCGGCTGACCGCCACGTTCTTCCGGAGCGCCGGCCAGATCCCGGTGGACCGCTCCGGCAAGGAGGCGGGACAGGCCGCGATCCGTGAAGGGCTCGGAGTGCTCGACAAGGGCGAGCTGCTGGGCATCTATCCGGAGGGCACCCGTTCGCACGACGGACGGCTCTACAAGGGCAAGGTCGGCGTCGCGGTCATGGCCATCAGGGCGCAGGTCCCCGTGGTGCCGTGCGCCATGGTCGGCACGTTCGAGATCCAGCCTCCCGGCAAGGTCGTACCGCGCATCAAGCAGGTCACCATCCGCTTCGGCGAGCCGCTGGACTTCTCCCGGTACGCCGGTCTGGAGGACCAGAAGGCGGCGATCCGGGCGGTCACCGACGAGATCATGTACGCGATCCTCGGTCTCTCCGGCCAGGAGTACGTCGATGAGTACGCGGCCAAGGTGAAGGCCGCCGAGCAGGCGGAACGCCAGGGAAAGTTCCCGAAACTGCGACGCTGAGGGCGGATTCGCGCTCGGTGAACTCCGCTGGTCCCCGCCCCGGGGCCGCCATAGCGTGCGGTTCATGAGCAAAGGACACGCATGGGTGCTGGGAGCGACGGGCCAGATCGGACGGGCCGCGGTGCGCTCGCTCGTCGAGGACGGCTGGGCGGTGACCGCGGCCTCGCGCGGCGGCGGCCGTGACGAGCGGTGGGACGAAGGGGTACGGACGGCGGCACTGGACCGCGACGAGGACGGCGCGCTCGCGGCGGCGCTCGGCGACGGCTGCGACGTACTGGTCGACATGGTGGCGTACGGGGAACAGCACGCCCGGCAGCTGACGGATCTGGCCGGCCGGATCGGGTCGGCCGTCGTCGTCTCCAGCGGCGCGGTGTACGAGGACGACCGTGGCCGCAGTTTCGACACCCAGGGTGAACCGGACGGCTCGCCGTGCTACCCGGTGCCGATCCCGGAGTCGCAGCCCACCCTCCCGCCGGGCGAGGCCACGTACGGGACCCGGAAGATCCGTCTGGAACGGGATCTCCTCGCGGCGGGTGACACGCTGCCCGTCACACTGCTGCGGGCGGGCGCCGTCCACGGTCCGTACTCCCGCCTGCCGCGCGAGCTCTACTTCGTCAAGCGTGCCCTGGACGGCCGCACCCGGCGTGTGCTGGCGCACGAGGGGCGGTCCTGTTTCCATCCCGTCCACTCCTCCAACGTCGCCGAGCTGATTCGGCTGGCCGCGCTGCGGCCCGGCTCCCGGGTGCTCAACGCCGCCGACCCGCAGGCGCCGACGGTCGCGGAGATCGGCGAGGCGGTCGACGCGGTGCTCGGGCGGGAGACGGAGACGGTACTGATGCCGGGCGCCGCCACGCCGGAGGGTGTGGGCCTGACCCCCTGGGGCGCCCCGCACCCCATCGTGTACGACATGACGGCCGCCGAACGGTCACTCGGATACCGGCCGGTGACCGGCTATGCCGAATCGCTCCCGGAGACGGTCGAGTGGCTCACCGCTCAGCTGGCGGAACGCGACTGGACGGATGCCTTCCCCGTCATGGAGCGGGCGTACGGCACGAAACTCTTCGATTATGCGGCGGAGGACGCCTGGCTGGAGCGGTACGACCGTACGGTGTGAGCGGGGGCCCGATACGGGGGCGGGTGGCCGGTGGAACAGACCCGGCCGCCCGTCCCCTCCCCGGGGCCCCGGGGTCGCCGGGCCGGTGTTCAGCGGGGCGCCACGGCCGTCAGCTCGTCGTGCGCCCGGTCCAGGACGCCGCGCAGCTCTCTCGCGTCGGCGGCGACCGCGGTCACCAGCACGGCGGGCCCCGCGAGGCGGGTGAGCGCCGCGGTCGGTCCCAGCAGCCTGCTTTCCGGGGGCTTCTCGTCGAATGACGGTTCCACCACGAGGAGTTGGCCCACGGCACGATGGCCGCCGAGTACGGCCGGGCCGTCCCAGCCGGCCGGGGCACCGGGTCCGTACGCCATCTGCTGGTCCAGGAGCGGGCGGCCGGCCCGGCAGACGGTGAGCCTGCTGAAGAGGGTTCCGGTGGTCTCCCCGTGTCTGCCGAGGATCTGCTCCTCGCGCAGCACCAGCCGTGCGGTGGGCGCGAGTTCGGCGGTGGTCCGCATGGTCAGCTCGCTGCCGTGCGCGGAGATGAGCTGTTCCGGGAGCCAGTTGAGAACCGCCCTGTCCCCCGCGGTCAGCCGTATGTCGTAGCGGGCGGGTCCGGTCGCCGGACCGGGGCCGGGGAGGGCGACCGTGGCCGCCGCCGAGTCGACCGTGAGCACGGTTGAGGCCCCGGCCCGCACCTCGATGGCGAGCCGGTCACCACCGAGCGGCGCGCTCATGGCGCCGACGACGGTGACGCGGGCCGATCCGGGTGTCGCGGCCCTGGTCCGCCGCAGGGCGAGCGGCCCCCCGCTCTCCAGTACGGGGAGCGAGGTGGCGCCTCCGCTGTCGCGCACGGCGGTGACGCGGGCGGTCGCCCGGACGCTCATGCGTTCCAGGAGGCGAGCTGCCCCCGCACCCAGTCGGCTACGGGCCCGACGCCCTCGCCGGAGGTGAGCGAGGTGAAGGCGACCGGCAGTTCACCGCGCTTCTCGGCGGCGTCCCGCGCCATCCGGCCCAGGTCGGAGCCGACGTACGGCGCCAGATCGGTCTTGTTGATCACGAGCAGGTCCGCGGTGGTGACGCCGGGGCCGCCCTTGCGTGGGATGTCGTCGCCGCCGGCCACGTCGATGATGAAGATCTGGGCATCGACGAGCCCCTTGGAGAAGGTGGCGGTGAGGTTGTCGCCGCCGGATTCGACCAGGATGAGGTCGAGTGGCCCCACGGCGTCCTCCAGGTCCTCGACGGCTTCGAGGTTGGCGGATATGTCGTCGCGGATGGCGGTGTGCGGGCAGGCACCGGTCTCCACCGCCTGGATCCGCTCGGGCGGCAGGACCGCGTTGCGCAGCAGGAAAGCGGCATCCTCGCGGGTGTAGATGTCATTGGTGACGACGGCGAGGGACAACTGGTCGCGCAGGGTGCGGCAGAGCGCGGCCACGGTGGCGGTCTTGCCCGAGCCGACCGGTCCGCCGAGCCCGATGCGCAGGGCCCGCCGGGTGCCGTCGGGGCGTGCGGCGTCGGCGCCGACCGCGGCCGGGCCGGGGTGGGAGTGGTCGAGGTGCATGGTGCGGCTCCTGTGCGGTTTCGGGGCGACGAGCGGGTCTGCGGGGGTGGGGTCACGAGGCGAACAGCCGGACGGGCCACCCGGCGTGGGCCTCGGCGCCGATGTCGAGCAGCGGGGCCGACGCGGCGGGCAGCTCGTCGATGCTCCCGCCGGCGGCGGCCGCTGCCATCGCGGCTACCCGGTCGAGTTCGGGGGCGAGCCGGGCGAGGACGGCGGTGGCCTCGAAGGGGTTGAGGGAGAGCAGCCGGACCACCGCGGTGGCGGGGCCGCTGACCGCTTCGTACGCGACGCAGTGGGCGGCGTCCTCGGGCCCGAGTCCTGCCGCCCGGGCCGTGAGGCCGAACACGACGGGCTGGTGGGCGCCGCGCGGGCGGGCCAGGGCGAGCGCGTCGAGTTCATCGCTCGGCCAGGTGGCGCGGGCGGCCCGCATCAGCTGGCGGCCCAGCTTGCGCGCGACGGCGCGCAGCGCGGGTGAGGGGGTTCGGGCGTCGGCGGCCTCGTCGAGGGCGAGTGGGTCGTGGCCGTGGGCGGCCGCCGCGGCGAGTGCCGCGGCGGTGAGCCCGGTGGTCCGGAGGCGTCCCAGGCAGAAGTCTGCGAGGTCCTCGGCATCGCGGACGCGTCCTGCCTCGACGGCCGGTTCGGCACCGCCGGAGTGGGCGTGGCCGCCGGCCGGGAACCGGCCGTCGGCCAGGACGAGCAGAGCTGCACGGCTCATTCGGGGCCCGCTCTCAGAAGAGGAAGTAGCGCTGGGCCATGGGCAGTTCGGCGGCGGGCGCCGGTTCGACCGGTTCGCCGTCGATCGTCACGGCGAAGCTGTCCGGGTTGACGTCCACGCGCGGAGTCGCGTCGTTCTCCCGCATGTCGGCCTTGGTCACTCCCCGGGTGCTGGTGATCGGTACGAAGCGCTTCCCGAGTGCGAGCCGCTCCGGCAGCCCGTCCTCGATCGCCGCGGCCGCCACGAAGTTGAACGAGTTGGCGGCCGGGGCCCGGCCGACCGCTCCGAACATGGGCCGGGGCAGGACGGGCTGCGGAGTGGGGATGGAGGCGTTGGCGTCACCCATCTGTGCGTACGCGATCTGGCCGCCCTTGATGACCGTCTGCGGTTTCACCCCGAAGAACGCCGGATCCCACAGCACCAGGTCGGCGAGCTTGCCGGTCTCGACGGAGCCGATCTCCCGGTCCAGCCCCTGCGCCACCGCGGGGTTGATGGTGTATTTGGCGACATAGCGACGGACCCGGTGGTTGTCCGCCCGCCCGTCGCCGGGGAGCGCGCCGCGCCTCTTCTTCATCACGTGCGCGGTCTGCCAGGTGCGCAGGACGACCTCGCCGATGCGGCCCATGGCCTGGGAGTCGGACGAGATGATCGAGATGGCGCCGAGGTCGTGGAGGATGTCCTCGGCCGCGATGGTGGAGGGCCGGATCCGTGATTCGGCGAACGCCAGGTCCTCCGGTACCGCCGGGTTGAGGTGGTGACAGACCATCAGCATGTCGAGGTGCTCCTCGATGGTGTTGACGGTGTGCGGCCGGGTCGGGTTGGTCGAGCTGGGCAGGACGTACGGCTCCGATACGACTCCGATGATGTCCGGGGCGTGCCCGCCGCCCGCGCCTTCGGTGTGGTAGGCGTGGATGGAGCGTCCGGCGATGGCGGCCAGGGTGTCGGCGACGAAGCCGGCCTCGTTGAGCGTGTCGGTGTGGATCGCGAGCTGGGCCCCGGTCTCCTCGCAGACCGACAGGCAGGCGTCGATGACGGCGGGGGTCGCGCCCCAGTCCTCATGGATCTTGAAGCCGAGTGCGCCTGCCCGCAGTTGGGAGTGCATGGCGTCGCGCGACATGGTGTTGCCCTTGCCGAGCAGGCCGATGTTGACGGGGTAGGCCTCCAGTGCCGCGAACATCCGGGCCAGATGCCAGGGGCCCGGGGTGATGGTGGTGGCCTTGGTGCCCTCGGCCGGGCCGGTACCGCCGCCGACGAGCGTGGTGATGCCGGAGGAGAGCGCCTGGTCGATCAGGGTCGGCGAGATGAAGTGCACATGCGCGTCGATGGCGCCCGCGGTGATGAACTTGCCGTTTCCCGCGATGATTTCGGTCTCCGGCCCGATGATCAGGTCCGGGTGGACGCCGTCCATGGTGTCCGGGTTGCCGGCCTTGCCGATTCCGGTGATCCGGCCGTCGCGGATCCCGATGTCCGCCTTGACGATGCCCCAGTGGTCGATGACGACGGCGCCGGTGACGACGGTGTCGGGGGCGCCTTCGGCGCGGGTGGTGCGCGCCTGGCCCATGGACTCACGGATCACCTTGCCGCCGCCGAACACGGCCTCGTCGCCCGCGAGTCCGGGGCCGCCGCAGCGGTCCTCCTCGATCTCGACGAGCAGATCGGTGTCGGCGAGACGGATCCGGTCACCGGTGGTGGGGCCGAACAGGTCCGCGTACACGGCGCGATGGAGTTCAGCCATCGAGAGCACCTCCGGTCTCGCCGCGCAGGCCGGGGACGATCCGCCGTCCGGCCAGAGGGACGAGTTCGATGTCGACGGGTACGCCGGGCTCGAAGCGGACGGCGGTTCCGGCGGCGATGTCCAGCCGCAGACCGTGAGCCGCCGCCCGGTCGAACTCCAGGCCCGGGTTGGCCTCGGCGAAGTGGTAGTGCGAGCCGACCTGGACCGGCCGGTCGGCCGCGTTGAGGACGGTGAGGCGGGTGACGGCCCGTCCCGCGTTGATCGGCACCGGCCCGTCCGCGTAGAGGATCTCTCCCGGGATCATCGGCGGCCCGTCAGACGATCGGGTCGTGGACGGTGACGAGCTTGGTGCCGTCCGGGAAGGTCGCCTCGACCTGCACGTCATGGACCATCTCGGCTATGCCGTCCATGACGTCGTCGCGGCTGAGCACCTTGCGGCCGGATGCCATCAGCTCCGCGACCGTACGACCGTCGCGTGCGCCCTCCAGCAGATGCGAGGTGATGAGGGCGACGGCCTCGGGGTGGTTGAGCCGCAGTCCGCGGGCGCGGCGCTTGTGCGCCACATCCGCGGCTACGTGAATGAGCAGGCGTTCCTGCTCGTGCGGGGTCAGCTGCACGTGTCCACCTCACAGTCGTCCGCCCAGTACCGGCCCTGGGCGCAGCGCGACACTAGCCGCCTTCAACAGAACGTTGAACGTCGAACCGGTGTCGCACGGCGAGGTATTGCACGTTAGAGCCGAAGTTTTTCCGGCGCGTTAACTGGCCTTTTGCAGATCCATGGACATGAGCCCGCGCAACCCGTCCTCGAGCATCTCGGCCCCGGGGTCACCGAACACGGCCAATTGGACGATGAATCCCTGGGCGGTGGCGATCAGCGTGCGGGCGACCCGCTCGTCGGGCACATCGGCGCCGAGCAGACCACTCGCCCGGTAGACCGCGACCAGCTCGGACCACGCCACCCGCAGCCCCTCGTAGGCCTCACCGAGGGTGGCCGCCAGCAGTTCGCTGCGCAGGGCCTCGGACCACACCTGGACGATCAGCCCCGCGTACGCCCGGCGGTCCAGCCCGCGGCCGCCGTCCGCCTGACCGAACAGGGTGCGCACCACGCGGCCGATGAGGACATCGGGAGTGGGCGGCGGGCTGACCTGGGTGGCCTGCTCGAATGCCTGCCGGACGCCGCCGACGGCTTCCCCGGCGATGGCCGCGATCAGATCCTCCTTGCCGCTGAAGTAGCGGTAGACGGCACCTGCCGACAGTCCGACCTCCTTCAGGACGTCCTGCATGGAGGTGCCGTGGAAACCGTCGCGGGCGAAGCAGCGCGCGGCGCCGTCGAGGATCTGTCGCCTACGGGCATCGAGGTGTTCCTGGGATACACGAGCCATGCCCTCAATCTAAAACGAACGTTCCTTCTTGACAAGGTCCGGGACCGGCGGGACAGTGGGACCTCCATATAAAACGAACAATCATTCTCTTTGAATCGAGGCCGCCGTCATGGCCGCTACCCCCAACCGCCGCCTGGTGGCGGTCGTCCTCCTGGTACCCGCCGTGGTGGCTCTCGCCCTCTGGGCCTTCGCCTGGCCCGCGGCACGGATGGCCCCGCGCGATCTCCCCGTAGGCGTCATCGGCTCCGGCCCGGCCGCCGATCAGCTCCAGAACCGCCTCGAACAGCGCGACGGCGCCTTCGAGATCCACCGCTACGGCTCCGAGGCCGCCGCCCGCACCGCGATCGAACACCGGACCGTATACGGCGCGGTGGCCGTCACGCCGAAGGGCCCCGCGCTGCTGACGGCCTCCGCGGCGAGCCCGGTGGTCGCCCAGTTGCTGCACGACGCGGTCGCCGCCCAGACCCCGGACGGCACCGACGTACCAGCCACGGACGTGGTGGCGGCCCCGGCAGCCGATCCGCGCGGCAGCGTCCTCGGCGCGAGCACCCTGCCCCTGGCCATCGCGGGTGTGGCCGCCGGCGCCGCGGTGACGCTGCTGGGACTGCGCGGCGCCCGGGCGTCCGCGGCCCTGCTCGGCGTCGCCGCTCTCGTGGGAATCGTGGCCACGGCACTCACGGACAGCTGGCTCGGGGTGATGACCGGTGACTGGTGGAGCGAGGCGGGCGCGTTCGGGATCACGGTACTCGCGATCGGGGCGACGGTGGCCGGGCTCGCCGCACTGGTCGGAACCGCCGGCGTCGGGCTGGGATCGCTGCTGATGGTGCTGGTGGGCAACCCCTTCTCGGGCGTCACCAGCGCACCCGAACTGCTGCCGCGACCGGTCGGGGTGATCGGCCAGTGGCTGCCGCCGGGCGCGGGCGGGTCACTACTGCGCTCCGTGGCCTTCTTCGACGGCAACGCGGCGGGCCGGGCACTCCTGGCCCTCGCCCTGTGGGCCGCACTGGGACTGGCCGCGGTACTCGTCGGCGGCCGCCGCACGACCACGACCGGGGAGCCCGCCATCACGGAGCCCGAACGCCGGCCCGTACTGACCGGCTGACCCGCGTCCCACATCCCGCAGGAGCCGTGCGTCCCGCCCGTCGAGGGCCGGGGTGCACGGCTCTCGTGCGTCAGTCGCCCGGGTGCTGGTGCCCCCGGTGCTCCGCCGCGATCCCGAAGCGGCGCCGTTCGCCGGGAGCGGACGAGGAGGAGCCGATCGAGGAGACCGAACTGATCACCTGCTCCTGCTCCACCGCTTCGTCCTTCTCGAGTCGCTCCAGGTCAGCGGCCGACACCAGGGCCACGAGCGGCTTGCCGTGCCGCGTCACGACCACCCGCTCACCGCCGTAGACGACGCGGTTGATCAGTTCGGCGAGCTCAGCTCGGGCTTGCGTCACCGGAATCTCATAGGCCATGCTCCCCATCATAACCTTCTGTACGTCCTGTACATTTTCTACAGACGCGTGCGCAGGCGCCCTCCCCGGCCCTCGCACCCCGGAGGAGAGGTCTCCCGCCATGCACCGCCCCGCCGCACGCTACGTACTGCCCGAGTTCACCGAGCGCACGTCCCAGGGGACGCGGACGCTCGATCCGTACTCCAAGCTGCTGTCCGAACGGGTCGTCTTCCTCGGCACCCCGGTCGACGACACCGCGGCCAACGACCTGGTCGCGCAGTTCATGTACCTGGAGCACAACGCACCCGACCGGCCCATCCAGCTCTACATCAACTCCCCCGGCGGCTCGTTCGGAGCCATGACGGCGGTGTACGACACGATGGCCTACCTCACCTGCGAGGTGGAGACCTTCTGCCTCGGCCAGGCCGGGGCCGGGGCGGCCGTACTGCTGGCCGCGGGCTCTCCCGGCCGGCGCCACGCACTGCCCGGCGCGCGGGTGGTGATGCAGCAGCCCGAGCTTCCCGAACCGGTCCAGGGGCAGCCGTCCGACCTGGAGATCGAGGCCGGGGAACTGGCCCGGATGCGCGAGACGCTGACCGCTCTGCTGGCCCGTCACACCGGCCGCTCCACCGAGCAGATCACCGCCGACACCGAACGCGACCTGATCCTCGACGCCGAAGGGGCCAAGGCCTACGGGCTGGTCGACCACATCGTGCAGAACCGCGGGCCCGCCACGCCGCCGCCCACCGTGCGGTGAACCCACGATGCAGCCACCGGAGTTCCCGCCGCTGCCCGCCCTGACGCGCGCCGAGGGCGAGTTCATCGACCGCTATCTGGAAGTCATCGACCAGCTGGGCCGGATCAACCCGGCCCGCGCCGACGACACCTACGGAGCCCTGCGCGCCGCACAGGCGCTCGCCTCGCACGCGGCGGCCCTGCGGGACGCACTCGCGCTCATGCACGAGCGGGGTGAAGGACGGATCCACTCCGCCACGTTGACGCGGGCTCTGCGGGTGCTGGACGGGGAACGGCGAGCCGGACGGGTCACCGTGCCACCGGCCCCGACGAGTTGATCAACTCCCTTGAGCCGACACGCCCGACGCGTGGACCGAAATCCCTCGCTCGTTCGGCGTAGGTGTTCCCTCGCGCGAGGGACAGCTCAACTTGCGCTTTCGCGATGGGCGATGGATGAGATCTCCCGTTCCGTCGCTGGTACAGCACCGTCCGGGGAGGGCGGCCCCCTCCCCGAAAGCCCCCTTCCCACCCGAACAGATCAATCGTGACGAGCCTCACATATCGTCGTTTCACCTCGGAAATCCGACGTTCGGTGAGTCAAGATCCCTGGGACGACAAGCCCCCGCCACCGCGGCGGGGCGGTCCGGGCGGACGCCGAGTCCTGCCGCTGTCCGGATGCCTGGTCGACAGAAGTGGATCGGCAGGAGTGGAGGACCCGAGCACAACGGGCCGACCGGATCTCCGGTAGTCCCTCGGGGTGAAGCCGCCGTGTGCGGCCGGGCAACTTCGCCAGCCCGAACCCGACAGGTCATCCTTCACAGGCGGCTGACGAAGGGTTGCGCATGACTGCGCAGGTTCATGTCCCGTCTCTGCTCGCCCGAGCCACTACGGCCTCGGCTCTGACTCTCGCCGCCGTCGGCGGCACGTTGTTCGTCCCCGGCGCCATGACCGACGCCCAGGCCGCGACTCATTCGATGAAGGCGCTCAACGTCGCCGCTTCGAAGAAGGGGTCGCCGTACCGCTGGGGCGCCAGCGGCCCCAGCCGCTTCGACTGTTCGGGTCTGACGCTCTACTCGTTCAAGAAGGCGGGCAAGAGCCTGCCCCGGACGGCCCAGCAGCAGTACAACAAGACCCGCCACATCGCGGCCTCCAAGCGCCGGCAGGGCGATCTCGTCTTCTTCCACTCCGGCAGCGGCGTCTACCACGTGGGCATCTACGCGGGCAGCGGGAAGATCTGGCACTCACCGAAGACCGGCGCGGTGGTCCGGCTGGAGAAGATCTGGACGAAGAGCGTCTACTACGGGCGGGTCAGCTGACGGCTCCGTCCCGCCGCGGGGCAGCGGCCCCTGGTCAGTGCAGCAGGGTGCCGGTCACCAGTACCAGCCCCAGCGCGGTGAGTGCCGCGCCGCTGCCGCCCTCGATGGCCCGGGCGGTGCGCGGCCGGCGCAGCCACCGGCCCAGGCGGTCCACCAGGAGCGCCACGGCCGGGAACCAGATCAGCGCCAGCAGGACGACGATCGCGGCGAGCAGGAGCGTCCTGGGCAGCGGGGCGGCTCCGGCGGGGACGAACTGTGGAAGCAGGCTGAGGAAGAGCACCGGCGCCTTGGGGTTCAGTGCGTTGGTCAGGAAGCCCTGGCGCAGCGCCCGCAGGTTCCCGTTCGCGGCCCGTTTGCCGTCGTCCTGGTCCGGCGCGGCTTCGGCGCGCCCCTCGCCGGGGCGGCGCCGGGCGGCGCGCAGTGCGCTGATGCCGAGGTAGAGCACGTACGCGCCACCGAGGAGCTGGACCGTACGGAACAGCACCGGCACCGCCACCAGCACGGCGGCCAGTCCGGCGACGGCGAGCGCGGTGTGGACGAGCAGTCCCCCGGCGACGCCGAAGGCCGTCGCCACCCCCGCCGACCGCGAGGCGAGAGCGTTGCGTACGACGACGGTGAAATCTGCTCCGGGCAGCGCGACCATGGCGGCGGCGACCCCGAGGAAGGCGGTGAGCTGGGCATCCATGACTCCACCCTGGACCCCAACAGCCTTTAGCATGTACTTGCAATCTTATGGGTCTGCCAAAAGGGATGCTTAATGTACGACCCGACGCGGCTCGCCGCGCTGGTGGCGGTCGCCGAGGCCGGTTCGATCACCCGGGCCGCCGCCCGCCTGGGCTACACCGCGCCCGCCCTCTCCCAGCAGCTCGCCAAGCTGGAGCGGGAGGCCGGTGCCGCACTGCTGGTCCGGCACCACCGGGGCGCCCGGCTCACCGCTGCGGGCGAGTTGCTCGCAGGCCGGGCCCGTCGGGTCCTCGACGAGATGGACCAGGCCCGGCACGAGCTGGCGCGTCTGGCCGGCCTCTCCGGCGGACGGCTGCGGGTCGGCACCTTCACCACGGCGGGCATCCATCTGCTGCCTCCCGTGCTGAGTGCCTTCCGCCGGGCCCATCCGGATGTGGAACTGGTGGTCACCGAGTACGAGCCGCCGGGCGGGGTGGCGGCGGTTCTGGCGGGCGAGGTCGATCTCGCCCTGACCCACGCCTACGAGCCGGCCACCGCGACGCCGCTGCCCTCGGGGCTCAGCGCCGAACCCCTGCTGGTCGAGGAGCTGGTGCTGATCACCGCCGTCGGACAGGTCCTGGCCGACGGCAGCGGACGGCTTCCCGTGACGGACCTCGCGGGCCGGCCGCTGATCAGCAGCGCACCCACCCATCCGCCGCGGCGCGGGGTGGAGAGCGCGCTGGCGGAGGCGGGGGCGCTGCCCGCGGTGGTCTGCGAGTCGCCCGGCTATGCGCTGGTGTGCGCACTGGTCAGCGCGGGCATCGGGATCGCGGTGGTGCCCGAGATGGTCGCCGCGATGTCTCCGACCCCGCTGTCCGTGCGCAGGCTGGAGCCTGCCGCGTTCCGCCGGACGATCTCGGTGGTGCACCGAGGTGACCGGTCGAGTGCCGCGGCGGCGACGTTGCGCGCCCTGCTGCGCAGCGGCTTCGGGCGGGCCGCCGCGACGCAGTGAGCCGGACGGACGGCACCGGGGCGGGTCCGGGGCGCAGGGTCGGGGGCGGGTCCGGGCGCAGGATCCGGGGCGGGTCCGGGGCGCAGGATCCGGGGCCCGCTCACATCTGTACGGGGACGTTCCAGGGGAGGGTGATCCAGACGGTCTTGCCGCCGTCGGGGGTGGGTGTGACGGCCAGTCGGCCGCCGTACTCCTTGGCCAGCGAGCGGATGATCACCATGCCGCGCCCGTTGTCCTGCTGGACGGCGGCGGGCAGCCGCTGGGGCCAGCGCGGGTGACTGTCCGTCACCCCGAGGTGGAGCTCTTCGTCGCGCTCCAGCCGGAGGTCCACGGTGAAGGTGGGCGACTGTCCGAAGGTGTGCTGGACGGCGTTGGTGGCGAGTTCCGAAATGATGAGACGGATCGTATCGGCGGCCTCGGCCCCGTCGGGAAGCCCCCATTCAGCCAGTACCCGGGCCACGTATCTCCGTGCCGCGGAGACCGAGACCGGCTCGCTCGGCAGCGTGACGCTCGCCTCTTGATGGTCCGCCATGGCCGGCCGCCCCTTTCCCACCCGGTACCGACCCGCGATCGGTTACCGCTGCGCTTCGCGCCAGATTGCCATTGATGCTGCCCTCTGTGACGACGATCCACCAAGATATGCATATATCTGTCGCTCAAAGCGGTGAACTCTTCCCTGGATGCCGTGCGGGAGCGACACACTGTCCGCTCGGCAGGGAGTGGGAGGGAGGCACCACATGCAGCACGGCCCTGCGGTGCGACGCCGCAAGCTCGGGGAGGAGCTGCGAAGTCTGCGCCACACAACGGGACTCACCAGCCGGAATGCCGCACACCTGCTCGGCTGGCACCAGTCGAAGGTGAGCCGGATCGAGACCGGGGTCAGCGGGGTGCGGCCCGGAGACGTCACCCGGCTGCTGGACGTGTACGGCGTCGACGACCCGCAGCTGCGGGGGGTCCTGGAGGCACTCGCGGGTTCGGCGGGCGGTGGCGGCGCGGGCTGGTGGCACGCCTACCGGGGCCTCATCCCGCCCCAGTACCGCGACTTCATCAGCCTGGAGTCGCAGGCGCGTACCGCCCGCACGCTGGAGACGTCGGTTGTGCCGGGCCTGTTGCAGACCGCGGACTACGCGCGGGCGGTGACCCGGGCCTCCCTCGACGGGCTGCCGGCCGGCCAGTTGGACTCACTGGTGGAGGTGCGGCTCGCCCGCCAGGGAGTCCTGCGGAGCGATCCACCGCTGCGGCTGACCGCGGTGCTGGACGAGGCGGTGCTGCGGCGCGCGGTGGGCGGCCGCCGGGTGATGCGGGAGCAGTTGCGCCACCTGATCCGGCTGACCCAACTTCCGCATGTCGAACTCCAGTTGCTGCCGTTCTCGGTCGGCGGCTACGTCGGGCTCACCGGACCTTTCGTTATCTTCTCTTTTCCGAACACTTCTGATCTGGATGTGGTCGTTCTCGACCATTTGACGAGTAGCCTCTACCTGGAGCGGAAAGAAGACCTCGAGGCGTACAGCTCGGCCTTCCGCACACTGCAGGCGCACGCGCTGTCGCCGGAGCACTCGTTGGACCTGATCGCCGCGATCAACCGCGCCGGTCAGTAACTACGGACTGCCCGAGGGGGGCGTCATGTCGGATTGCCTCGTACAGCACGCGTTACGGTGGCGGCGCAGCAGCCGCAGCACGGGAATGAACAACTGCGTGGAGGCCGCTTCGTACGGCACCGGACGGCTGGCCGTTCGCGACTCCAAGGATGTTTCCAGGCCACCACTGCGCTTCTCGCACGCGGCCTGGACCTCGTTCGTCTGCGGCCTGGACCTCGGCCCGGCCGGCTGACGACTCCCGGACCGGCACGCCGTACGAGCCGCTCCGGGATTCCGGGGCGGTCCGCCGCATGATCAGCGCTTGAGTCCGGAGGCGCGGTCCGCCGCACGATCCGCTTCAGGCCTCGGGGGCGGTCCGCCGCACGATCCGCTTCAGGCCTCGGGGGCGGTCCGCCGCACGATCGCCACCGCTGTCGCGATCTGCTCGTCCGTCAGGTCGGCGCGCGCGGTCAGCCGCAGCCGGGAGACGCCGTCCGGTACCGAGGGCGGCCGGAAACAGCCGACCGCCATACCGGCCGTACGGCAGTCGGCCGCCCATCGGACCGCGGCGTCGGCCGAGGGCGCACGCACCGCCACCACGGCCGCATCGGGGCGTACGGCGGCCAGGCCGGCCTCGGCCAGCTGTTCGTACAGTGCGGTGGCGACCGCACGGGCCCTGGCCGCGCGTTCCGGTTCGCGGCGCAACAGCCGCAGACCGCCGAGTGCGGCCCCGGCGGCGGCCGGGGCGAGCCCGGTGTCGAAGATGAACGTGCGGGCGGTGTTGACCAGGTGGTCGATGACACGGGCGGGACCGAGGACCGCACCACCCTGGCTGCCCAGGGACTTGGAGAGGGTGAGCGTGCCGACGACGCCTTCGTCACCCGCGAGTCCGGCCGCCGCCAGCGCCCCGCGACCGCCGTGCCCGAGCACCCCCAGACCGTGCGCGTCGTCCACGAGCAGCGCGGCGCCCTCCGCGCGGCAGACCTCGGCGAGGGTGACCAGCGGCGCGGCGTCGCCGTCGACGGAGAAGACCGAGTCGGTGACCGCCAGCGCCCTGCCTCCGTGCGCTTGCAGGGTCTTGCGTACGGCCTCGGGGTCGGCGTGCGGCACGACGGCCGTCTCGGCCCGGGAGAGTCTGCAGCCGTCCACGATCGAGGCGTGGTTGCCCGCGTCCGACACGATCAGGGAGCCCCGACCGCTGAGGGCGGTGAGAGCGGCGAGGTTGGCCGCGTACCCGGAGGAAAGCACGAGGGCCGCCTCGAAACCGCAGAAATCGGCCAGTTCCCGTTCCAGCTCCGCATGCAGCGCGGTCGAGCCGGTGACCAGCCGGGACCCGGTGGCACCCGCACCCCAGCGGAGCGCCGCGTCGGCCGCTGCCGCGGTTACCTCCGGGTGCCTGGTCAGGCCGAGGTAGTCGTTGCTCGCGAGATCCAGCAGTTCCGTCTCGGCGGGCCGGGGCCGGAGCGTCCGGACGAGTCCAGCGTCCGCGCGACGGCGCGCCTCGTCGTCGATCCAGTCGAACGGGGCGAAGGGCATGGGCGGTCCCTTTTGTAGGCAACTCACAGACCTTAACCGGGAGCGAAGCCGGACAGGGTGTGGCCATGCACACACCCTCACGCCTCTCTGTTGTCCGGTTCTTCCTTGGCTCGGAGGCGTGCCGTGCGTCAGGATCGACGCCATGGATCTCCTGAACACGCTGGCGGACAAGGGGCTGCGGCGAGAGCTGCCGACCCGAGAAGAAGCGCTCGCCGTACTGGCGACCCCTGACGAGGATCTGCTCGATGTGGTGGCCGCGGCCGGAAAGGTACGCCGCCAGTGGTTCGGGCGGCGCGTGAAGCTGAACTACCTGGTCAATCTGAAGTCGGGGCTCTGCCCGGAGGACTGCTCGTACTGTTCGCAGCGGCTGGGCTCCAAGGCCGAGATCCTCAAGTACACCTGGCTGAAGCCCGACGAGGCGTCGAAGGCCGCCGCCGCCGGGGTGGCGGGCGGCGCCAAGCGCGTCTGTCTGGTGGCCAGCGGCCGCGGCCCGACCGACCGCGATGTCGACCGGGTTTCGCAGACCATCGAGGCGATCAAGGAACAGAACGAGGGCGTCGAGGTCTGTGCCTGCCTCGGTCTGCTCTCGGACGGGCAGGCCGGCCGGCTGCGGTCGGCGGGTGCCGACGCCTACAACCACAACCTCAACACGTCCGAGGGGACGTACGGGGAGATCACGACCACCCACACCTATGCGGACCGGGTGGAGACGGTGCACCAGGCGCAGGCCGCGGGGCTCTCCGCCTGCTCCGGGCTGATCGCCGGAATGGGTGAGAGCGACGTTGATCTCGTCGATGTGGTCTTCGCGCTGCGTGAACTGGACCCCGACTCGGTGCCCGTCAACTTCCTGATCCCGTTCGAGGGGACGCCGCTCGCCAAGGAGTGGAACCTGACTCCGCAACGCTGCCTGCGGATCCTGGCGATGGTGCGGTTCGTCTGCCCGGATGTGGAGGTACGGCTGGCGGGTGGGCGCGAGGTCCATCTGCGTTCGATGCAGCCGCTCGCCCTGCACCTGGTCAACTCGATCTTCCTGGGTGACTACCTGACGAGTGAGGGCCAGGCCGGGCAGGCGGACCTCGACATGATCGCGGACGCCGGTTTCGAGGTGGAGGGCTCGGGTACGACGACGCTCCCCCGGCACCGCTCGGAGGCCGGAGCCGACGGCGCCTGTGGTTCGCACGCCGGTGGTTGCGGCACGGACTCCGGCGGGTGCGGTTCGCACGCCGGTGCCGGTGAGTCGCACTCCGGCGGTTGCGCACCCTGCGGTGACGCTCCGGCGGCGGAGACCGTTCTCGCGGAGACCGTCCCCGCGGCGGAACCCTCCGCAGCCCGCACCGATCTGGTGGCGGTCCGCCGTCGCGGCGCGGGTACGGATCTCGCACCCAATGCCTGAGCCGCTCTCCCTCGCCGCCCTGCGCGCCCTGGACCGGGCTCACGTCTGGCACCCGTACGGCCCGATGCCGGGCCGGCAGGAGCCGCTGGTCGTGGAGTCCGCGTCCGGGGTACGGCTCCGGCTCGCGGAACCCGTACACGGACAGCACGAGTTGGTCGACGGCATGTCGTCGTGGTGGTCGGCCGTGCACGGCTACAACCATCCGGTGCTCAACGACGCGGCCCGCGGGCAGCTGGACCGGATGAGCCATGTGATGTTCGGCGGGCTCACCCACGAGCCCGCCGTGCGGCTGGCGGCCCGACTGGTCGAGATCACTCCGGAGCCGTTGCGGCACGTCTTCCTGGCCGACTCCGGCTCGGTCTCGGTCGAGGTCGCCGTGAAGATGTGCCTGCAGTACTGGCGTTCGGCCGGTAGGCCCGCCAAGCGGCGGCTGCTGACCTGGCGCGGCGGCTACCACGGGGACACCTGGCAGCCCATGTCGGTGTGCGACCCCGAGGGCGGCATGCACGAGCTGTGGTCGGGCGCCCTGCCGCAGCAGGTCTTCGCGGACGAGCCCCCGGCCGGCTTCGACGCGGAACCGGACGCCGCGTACGCCACGCACCTGCGGGAACTGATCGCTCACCACGCCCATGAGCTGGCCGCGGTGATCGTGGAGCCTGTGGTCCAGGGGGCCGGCGGGATGCGGTTCCACTCGCCCGCCTACCTGCGTGTGCTGCGCGAGGCATGCGACGCACACGATGTGCTGCTGGTGTTCGACGAGATCGCCACGGGATTCGGGCGTACGGGGAAGCTCTTCGCAGCGGAACACGCCGGGGTCTCACCCGATGTGATGTGCGTGGGCAAGGCCCTGACCGGCGGCTATCTGACGCTGGCCGCGACGCTGTGCACGACGGCGGTGGCCGAGGGCATCTCACGCGGCGAGGTGCCGGTCCTCGCCCACGGCCCGACGTTCATGGGCAATCCCCTCGCCTCGGCGGTGGCCTGCGCCTCCATCGACCTGCTGCTCGGTCAGGACTGGGAGCAGGAGGTCAAGCGGATCGGGGCCGGTCTGGACGACGGCCTGGCCGCGGCGGCGGAACTGCCAGGGGTACGGGACGTGCGGGTGCTCGGCGCCATCGGAGTCGTCCAGCTCGATCACGAGGTGGACATGGAGGCCGCGACACGGGCGGCGGTACGCGAGGGCGTGTGGCTGCGGCCGTTCCGCGATCTCGTCTACACCATGCCGCCCTATGTGACGGGTGACGACGATGTGGCACGGATCTGCCGCGCCGTGTGCGCGGCGGCGCGGGAGGGTTGAGATGGGCGTTCTGGTGGTGACCGGTACGGGCACCGAGATCGGCAAGACGATCGTGACCGCGGCCGTGGCGGCGGCCTCGGCAGGCCGCAGGGTGGCCGTTCTCAAACCGGCCCAGACGGGGCTGGCGCCCGGCGAGCCGGGGGACGCAGCCGAGGTGGTACGGCTGGCGGGCAGCCATGTGACGGCGGTCGAACTGGCCCGCTTTCCCGAGCCGTTGGCGCCTGCCACCGCTGCCAGACGGGCCGGGATGGAACCGGTGCGCCCGTACGAGATCGCCGAGGCGGCCGAGAAACTGGCGGCCGAGCACGATCTGGTCCTGGTCGAGGGCGCCGGTGGGCTGCTCGTGCGGTTCGACGACGAGGGCGCGACGCTCGCGGACGCCGCCCGGCTGCTGGCGGCGCCCGTCCTGGTGGTGACGCCTGCCGGGCTCGGCACGCTCAACTCCACGGCGCTGACCTCGGAGGCCCTGCGTGCCCGGGGGCTGGACTGCCTCGGGGTGGTGATCGGCAGCATGCCCACCGAACCCGATCTGGCGGAGCGCTGCAACGTCACGGATCTGCCGGTGGCCGCGGGCGCGCCACTGCTGGGCGTCATCCCGGACGGAGCGGGCGCCCTGAGCCCCGCGGAGTTCCGGGCGGGGGCCGCGGGTTGGCTGGCCCCACAGCTGGGCGGCACGCGGCCCCCGGGCTGACGGGGGCGTGGTGGCCTCCGGCGGGCCTGTCTGCTTGGGCCACCGGAGGGGCCGCCGGTTGAACCACCGGCGAGGCTGCTGACTGGTGGCATGTCGTGCCGCGCGTGCCGCGCGTGCCACGCAGGTCGCGCGTGGAGGGGCGGACGTGCGGGGCAGGGGGCAGGGGCAGGCGGGGCAGAGCAGCACGGGCTGAGCGGGATGCGCGGAGCAGCACGGGCTGAGCAGGTGAGCAGACCGGGACCAGCGGGGCGGGACAGGGCAGACCGGAGCAGGGCAGAGTGCAGCAGGGCTGGAGCGGGGCAGAATCGGGGTATGCGAAGTTGGCCGGTCGGGTGGACCGGGCTGGGGCGCGCATCCGTCGCCCCCGCGCTCTCGCTCTCCGGTCCGTAGTCCACTGTGGGTCTCGAAGAAGTTCGTCATGGGCGTCATGGGCGTCATGGGCGTCATGGGAGGAGAGCCGTCATGCGCTTGCGTAGCGCGAGGAGCCCCGAGAACTCGGTGCACCATCCCGTCTTCGCCCGCTACTACGCCCGGATGAGCGTGGCCGCGGACGCCACCGCGGGTGTCGCGGCCGTGCGGGCGGAGCTGCTGTCAGGACTCTCGGGGCACGTGATCGAGATCGGGGCGGGCAACGGTCTCAACTTCGCCCACTACCCGCCTACGGTCTCCGAGGTGACGGCGATCGAGCCGGAGCGCACGCTGCGGCAGCTGGCGGTACGATCCGCGCTCGACTCCGCGATCCCGGTGGATGTCCTGCCGGGCACGGCGGAGGCGCTGCCGGTGGGGGACGGGGCGTTCGACGCGGCCGTCGTCTCGCTCGTGCTGTGCACCGTCCGGGATGTGCGGCGGTCGCTCGCAGAGGTCCGACGGGTGTTGCGTCCGGGCGGAGAACTGCGTTTCTTCGAGCACGTGCGGGCCGGAGGCCGGGCCATGGTCGCTACCCAGCGGGTGCTTGACCGGACGTTCTGGCCGCTCCTGGCCGGTGGCTGTCACACATCGCGCGACGCGCTGGCGGCGATCGAGGCGGCAGGATTTGTGGTGGAGACACATCGGGGCCTTCGCATTCCCGCGTCCGGTGTCCGGCTCCCCACCTCCGACTGTGTCCTGGGCGTCGCACGACGACCGCTCACGGTGCCGGGCCGGTCCGGGCCCAGCTGACCGCCGGGTCAGCGGTCAGCGGTCAGGCGGGCCGGTATCCGGTCCGGACCCGGCCGAAGCCTGGTTCGACGCCCGGTCCGGCGCTGGTCGAGGGTCGGCCGAAGCCCGGTCAACGGCTGATCGAAGGGCCACTCGGAGCCAGGTCCAAGCCGAGTCCAAGCCGGGCCCAGGCTGGTGCAAGACGGGTCCAGACTGGTGCAAGACGGGTCAGGCAGGTCCAAGCCGGGTCCAAGGCTGTTCATAGGCTCCACTGGCGTAGCTCGTCGGCGATGGCGCGGACATCCGCCTTGCCCTCCTTGACGAGCAGGGCGAGATCGCGCACCTGCTCGGGCGAGGTGATGACCTTCAGCCCGGAAGCGACGAGATAGCCGTAGGCGACAGCCGAGGCGAACATCGCGTTGGAACGCTCCAGCGCGGGCACGTGCAACAGCAACTGCAGGAGGGCCGCGGCCCTTGAGTGCGGATCACTGTAGACGGGGCTGCCGAAGATCTCCGCCTCGTGGCGGGCGACCGCGGCGACCAGAGCGCCCCAGTCGGTGACCTGTGGGTCGCCGGGCGTCTTGTGCTCCGCGACCATGAGCAGCCAGGAAAGGTGGATCCGGAGATTCAACGGGTGCCTTTGCGCTCCGTGCCGAACTCCTCGGCGAACACCGATTCGTACTGCTTCATGAAGTCGGCGGCTGCTTCGACGAAGGTGTGTCCGACCTCGCCCGCATCCTGCTTGACGAGCTCCTCTATGTAACGGTTCACGCTCATCCCCCTCTGGAGCGCGCGCTGCCGCGCGGCCTCGGCGGTGGCCTCGTCCACTCGTACGTTCAGCTGAGTCTTGGGCACCCCATCACGCTAGCGCGGGACCACTAGCATCGGCAAGGGGAGTCGCACGCGGACGAGCACGCCGGGAGCTGTTCCGCACAGGCCCGCCGGGCACCGGTGTCGACAGCTGGCGCACCCACGGTCGGAACATGACCGAGCATGACCGACAAACGACCGGCTGATACCGCACCCGATCGCACCCTCGTACGAACAAGTAGTCATAATTCCTGGTCAGGAAAGCCTGGTCAGGCAGGCGGCATCAGCACAGTCGGCCGGTCGGCCGTGTCCCGGCCTCGAACGCGTCCACCCTCCAGATCCGCGACGACTCACGGAGTGCAGATTGAGTACGACGTTCCGTTCCCGCATCACCGCCAGGTTCGGTCGCAGTTATCGGGCCAGGATTCAGAAGCACGGGATCGGGTCCTCCACGATCAGGCTGCTGCCCGAGGATCTGCTGATGCTGCTGCGCAGGGACGGCCTGGACCCGGTGCGCCAGGTGGCCAGGGCCAGGGCGGACGCGCCGGTGTCCAAGGTCTCGCTGCCCTTCGGCATGGATGCCTGGGTGGTCACCGGCTACGAGGAGTCGAAAGCCGTACTCGGCTCCACCGGCGGCTTCAGCACGGACTTCGCGCACCTCGCCACGAACGCCGGCGTAGCCGCCGAACAGAGCCCCGGCGGGCTGGGGTTCAGCGATCCGCCGGTGCACACGCGGCTGCGGCGCATCCTCACCCCGGAGTTCACGATGCGTCGACTCCGTCGCCTGGCGCCCAGGATCGATGCCATCGTCGAGGAACGCCTCGACGCGATGGAGGCCGTTCGGGGCCCGGTCGACCTGGTCCACGAGTTCGCGCTGCCTATTCCCTCCCTCACCATCTGCGAGCTGCTCGGTGTGCCGTACAAGGACCGTGCCGACTTCCAGCAACTGGCCATGGACCGTTTCGACCTCTTCGGCGGAACGACCGCCCCGTTCGGCGCGATGTCGGCTTCGCTGGACTACTTCAGGGACGTCGTCAGGGCACAGCGGAAGAAGCCGGGCGACGGCCTCCTCGGCATGATCGTGCGCGACCACGGCGACAGTGTCGACGACGAGGAACTCGCAGGCCTCGCCGACGGCGTGCTCACCGGTGGGTTCGAGACGACGGCCAGCACGATCGCACTGGGCTCCCTCGTACTGCTGCAGAACGAGGACGTCCTCGCGAGGCTGCGCACGGACGACACCTTGACCGTGCCGTTCGTCGAGGAGGTGCTGCGCTACCTGTCCGCCGTACAGATGGCCTTTCCACGGTTCGCCCGCCAGGACATCGAGATAGCCGGGGTCGTCATTCCGCGCGGCGACATGGTGCTCTGCTCGCTGAGCGGTGCCAACCGGGACCCGCTGTACGTCACGGACGACGGGCGATTCGATGTGGACCGCACCACCCCCGCGGTACATCTCGCCTTCGGCCACGGCATCCACCGCTGCATAGGCGCCGAACTCGCCCGGATGGAACTGCGCTCGGCCTACCCGGCCCTCGCCCGGCGCTTTCCCGGTATGCGGCTCGCGGTACCGCCGCAGGACCTCGCTTTCCGTAAGCTTTCGATCGTCTACGGCATCGAGTCGCTGCCGGTGCGTCTGCGCTGAAACCGGGGCTCCCGAAAGGGCGGCAGGCACCCGTCCGGGGCACGCCTGACCGAACGGTGAAATGGTTCGCGAGAGGGAGCGGCCCTCTGTTTGGCTCATCCCATGAGTGATATCCACATCCGTTGTGCCGCCGTCTCCGAAATAGACACCGTCCTGCGGTTCTGGCGCACGTCCGCGGAAGGAACGAGCATCAGCGACGACAACGACGGGGTGGCCCGGCTCCTCTCGCGGGACCCGGAGGCGCTTCTGATCGCGGAGCACGACGGCGCGCTGGTAGGAACCGTCATCGCCGGCTTCGACGGCTGGCGCTGCTCCGCCTACCGGCTGGCGGTACACCCGGACCACCGCCGACAGGGCATCGCCACGGCTCTGCTGGAGGCGGCGGAGCAGCGGTTCGCCGCACTGGGCGGCCGACGCGTCGACGCCATGGTCCTGGAGGCGAACGAGCCCGCGCACCTCGCGTGGGACGCTGCCGGCTACCACCGCGAGCAGCACTGGCGCCGCTGGGTGAAGACCCTCTAGCCGGCCGTTCCGCTGCACGGCGGGAGCGCATACCGTGCTGCTGGGCGCCCGCTCGGGTACGCCCGACCGGCCAGGCGGGCGCGGCAGCACTTTGCCGATCCTTTACTATGAGTACTCCCCCTTGCCGACCATGACGAAAGGTGTGAGCGTCCGCCCATGGGCGAGCCTCCCAGTAGCCGACACCGCGCGTTCCCCTTGTCCCTGCCCGATCATGGGACGGAGGTGAACCGATGATCGAAGTGCTTCTGCTGCTCGTGGCAGTACTGCTCTCCCTGGCCTGCGGCGCCTTCGTCGCGGCGGAGTTCTCCCTGACCACGGTCGAGCGCGGCCAACTCGAACGTGCCGTGGAGCAGGGCGAGCGTGGCGCTTCGAGCGCCATGAAGGCGGTACGCAGCCTCACCTTCCAGCTGTCCGGGGCCCAGCTGGGCATCACCGTCACCAATCTGGTGGTCGGCATGCTCTCCGAACCCTCCATCGCCAAACTGATCCGGGGCCCGGTCGAGTCGGTCGGGCTGTCGCCCGGCGTCGCCTCGTCGGTGGCTCTCGTCATCGGCACGGCCCTGTCCACCGTGTTCCTGATGGTCGTCGGCGAACTGGTCCCGAAGAACTGGGCGATCTCCTCGCCGCTCGCGGTGGCGAAGACCGTGGCCACCCCGCAGCGTGCCTTCACCGCCGTCTTCCGGCCCTTCATCAGCCACCTGAACAACACCGCGAACAGGATCGTGCGCCGGTTCGGGCTCGAACCCGCCGAGGAACTGGCATCGGCCCGCAGCCCCCAGGAGCTGGTGGCACTGGCCCGGCACTCCGCCAAGGCAGGCGCCCTGGAGGCGGACACCGCGGAACTCTTCGTCCGCACACTCAACCTGTCGGAGCTCACCGCGGAGAACGTGATGACCCCGCGGGTCCAGGTCACCGCGCTGGAGGTGCGGGCCACCGCTGAGGACGTCGCCAATGCCACCCGGGCAACCGGACTGTCGCGGTTCCCCGTGTACCGGGGCAGCCTCGACACCGTCGTCGGCGTCGCCCACATCAAGGATGTGCTGGCCATCCCCGCCGAACAGCGCCCCCGTAAGCGGGTAGGCGACATGCTGCGCGAACCGCTGCTCGTACCGGAGACGCTGACCGTGGACCGGTTGCTGGACCGGCTCTCCGGCAAGCTCGCCATGGCGGTCGTCATCGATGAGTACGGCGGCACCGCGGGCGTCGTCACCCTGGAGGACATCGTCGAGGAGGTGGTCGGCGAGGTGCGGGACGAGCACGATCCCCACGAGACACCGGACCTCGCACCTGCCGGTGAGGACGCCGACGGGCGCACGCTGTGGTCGGCCGACGGCGCCGCCCGGACCGACCAGCTGGAGAGGATCGGACTGAGAGTGCCGGACGGACCGTACGAGACTCTCGCCGGGCTGATCGCCACGGAGGTGGGCCGCATCCCTGCTGTGGGCGACTCGATCGAACTGGCCGGCTGGCGACTGGACGTGGTGGACGCCTCCGGGCGCCGCGCCGCACGGGCTCTGCTGCACGCGCCACCGCCGGGTTCCCACGAGCTGCCAAAGGATGAGCGATGACCGCCGTACAGCTCTTCATCGGCCTGCTGACCCTGTTCGTGAACGCCTTCTTCGTCGGCGCGGAATTCGCGCTCATCTCCGTACGTCGCAGCCAGATCGAGCCGCAGGCCGAGGACGGGGACCGGCGCGCCCGCAGCGTCATCTGGGGGCTGGAACACATTTCGGCGCTGCTCGCCGCAGCACAGCTGGGCATCACGCTGTGCACCCTGGTCCTGGGTATCGTCGCCGAACCCGCGATCGCTCATCTGCTGGAGCCCGTCTTCGACACCGTGGGCATGCCGCACGGCCTGGTGCATCCGATCTCCTTCGTGATCGCACTGTCGGTGGCGACCTACCTGCACATGCTGCTGGGCGAGATGGTGCCGAAGAACATCGCGCTCGCCGAGCCGGTGAGGACAGCCCTCCTGCTGGGCCCGCCGCTGGTGGCGCTGGCGCGGGCGCTGCGCCCGGTCATCTTCGCGATCAACGCCTTCGCCAACACACTGCTGAAGCTGCTCCGGGTGGAGACGAAGGACGAGGTCTCGGCCACTTTCTCGGACGACGAGCTGGCCGGTCTGGTGAAGGACGCCGGCGATGCCGGACTGGTCGACGACCGGGCGGCCGAGCGGCTGCATCACGCGCTGGAGCTCGGCCGCCGGCCTGTGCGCGATGTGGTGCTGCCGGTGGACAGGGTGATGTACACGCGGGTCGGTACCACTCCGGAGGAACTGGAGCGGTTGTCGTCCGAAACCGGATTCTCCCGTTTCCCGGTGATGGACAGCGAGCGGCGGATCCTGGGCTACCTCCACGTGAAGGACGCCCTCGACGCCACACCCCGCGATGTGCCCTTCCCCGTGACGGCGATGCGTCCGATCGCCAGGGTCCGGGCTTCCACGCCTCTCGACGACGTACTGACCGCGCTGCGGCGCAGCCGCACGCACCTGGCGGCGGTCCTCGACGAGGACGACCGGCTTGCCGGAATGGTGACGATGGAGGACGTGCTCCGGGAACTCGTGGGCCGGCCGCAGGCACGTTGACCCCGGTCGGGGCGGCCCCGGGCCCAGGCTCGGGGCCGCCCTCTCCCGGCCGTTCGGAAGGGGCCGGGAGCTCCGCGATACGATCGCATCGCCATGGAAATGAATGCCACCTACACCAGTCTCGTCGCGATCGGCGACTCGTTCACCGAGGGCATGTCGGACCGCCTGCCCGACGGTTCGTACCGGGGCTGGGCCGATATCCTCGCCGCCCGGCTCGCAGCCCGGACCCCCGGATTCCGCTACGCCAACCTCGCCGTGCGCGGGAAGCTCATCGGCCAGATCGTCGATGAGCAGGTGGACGTCGCCGTCGGCCTGCGTGCCGACGTCGTGACGCTGGTCGGCGGCCTCAACGACACCCTCCGCCCCAAGTGCGACATGGGCATGGTCCGCGGGCGGCTGGAAGAAGCCGTGGAGCGCCTGGCGCCGTCGTGCAAGAAACTGGTGCTGATGCGCAGCCCGGGGCGCAACGGCCCCGTGATGGAACGGTTCCGGCCTCGGATGGAGGAGCTGTTCTCGCTGGTCGACGATCTGGCCTCCCGGCACGGCGCGGAGGTCGTCGACCTCTACGGCGCCCAGGTGCTGGGCGACCCCCGGATGTGGGACGTCGACCGTCTGCACCTGACGGCCGAAGGGCATCGCAGGGTCGCCGAGGCGATCTGGCAGACCCTGGGCCTGCCACCGGAGGACGACTGGCAGTCGCTCCTGCCCGACGCCGTCCTCCCGCACTGGGCCACCCGGCGCATCGATGATCTGCGCTTCGCCCGTGAGCACCTGTTCCCCTGGATAGGGCGGCGTCTGACCGGACGCTCGTCGGGGGACGGACGCTGGGGAGCCCAGTTCAGCGCCGAGCTCGGTCGGGCCTTCTGGGTCACTCCGGACGACGCCGCCGCTCCGGGCCCGATCGCCACGTGGCGCCGGGTGGACGCGGACGAGTAGCGGTCGGCCCACCCTCCCCGCCTTGTAGCAATCCACAACCCGGACCGCGGCGCCGACCTGCACAAACCGCCAGTAGAATCTCGACACGTGACTGCTGTGTCTGCGAAGCCTCGCATCCCCAATGTCCTGGCCGGCCGCTACGCCTCCACGGAGCTGGCCGTCCTCTGGTCCCCCGAGCAGAAGGTGAAGCTGGAACGTCAGCTGTGGCTGGCGGTGCTGCGCGCCCAGAAGGATCTCGGGATCGAGGTGCCCGACGCCGCCCTCGCTGACTACGAGCGCGTCCTCGACCAGGTCGATCTGGCCTCGATCGCCGAGCGCGAGAAGGTCACCCGGCACGACGTCAAGGCCCGCATCGAGGAGTTCAACGCCCTCGCCGGCCATGAGCAGGTCCACAAGGGCATGACGTCCCGGGACCTCACCGAGAACGTCGAGCAACTCCAGATCCGGCTCTCCCTGGAACTCATGCGCGACCGCACCGTGGCCGTGCTGGCCCGGCTCGGCAGGCTCGCGGGAGAGTACCGCGAGCTGGTCATCGCCGGCCGCTCCCACAACGTCGCCGCTCAGGCGACGACGCTCGGCAAGCGTTTCGCGACGGCGGCTGACGAGCTGCTGGTCGCCTACGGCCGGCTCGAGGACCTGCTCGGCCGCTACCCGCTGCGCGGCATCAAGGGCCCCGTCGGCACGGCCCAGGACATGCTCGACCTGCTGGGCGGCGACGCCGGGAAGCTGGCCGAGCTGGAACAGCGCATCGCCGGACACCTCGGCTTCGCCCAGGCCTTCACCTCGGTCGGCCAGGTATACCCGCGCTCGCTCGACTACGACGTGGTGACAGCGCTGGTGCAGCTCGCCGCCGCACCCTCCTCGGTCGCGAAGACCATCCGGCTGATGGCCGGCCACGAACTGGTGACCGAGGGCTTCAAGCCCGGCCAGGTCGGCTCGTCCGCAATGCCGCACAAGATGAACACCCGCTCCTGCGAGCGCGTCAACGGCCTGATGGTGATCCTGCGCGGTTACGCGTCGATGGCCGGCGAGCTGGCCGGCGACCAGTGGAACGAGGGAGATGTGTCCTGCTCCGTCGTCCGCCGAGTGGCGCTGCCCGACGCGTTCTTCGCGTTCGACGGTCTGGTGGAGACCTTCCTGACGGTGCTCGACGAATTCGGCGCCTTCCCTGCGGTCGTCGCCCGTGAGCTGGACCGCTACCTGCCGTTCCTCGCCACGACCAAGGTGCTGATGGGTGCGGTGCGCGCGGGTGTCGGTCGTGAGGTCGCCCACGAGGCCATCAAGGAGAACGCGGTCGCTTCCGCCCTGGCCATGCGTGAGCAGGGCACGGAACGCAACGAGCTGCTGGACAAGCTGGCCGCCGACGAGCGCATTCCCCTGGACCGCGCCCAGCTGGACGAACTGATGGCCGACAAGCTGTCGTTCACGGGTGCGGCGGGTGACCAGGTCACTGCTCTCGTCTCCCGCATCGAGGAGATCACCAAGCAGCACCCGGCAGCCGCCGGGTACACCCCGGGCTCCATCCTCTGACGGCCGTCTCCACCGGACGACGATGACACCCGATGAGCTCAGGGCCGCCCGTGACCGCACTGTGCCCGATGTGGTCGCGGGCGGCCTGCGCGTGTTGTTCTGCGGAATCAATCCGAGCCTGATGACTGGTGCCACGGGCCACCATTTCGCTTTCCCCGGCAATCGTTTCTGGCCGGTACTCCATCTGTCGGGTTTCACATCACGGCAGTTGAGGCCCTGCGAGCAGGGCGAGTTGCTCCGGTACGGGCTGGGTATCACCAATGTGGTCGCCAGAGCCACGGCCAGGGCCGACGAACTGTCCGCCGAGGAGTTCCGCGCAGGGGGCGAGATCCTCAGAGCAAAGGTGGAACGCCTGCGGCCGCAATGGCTGGCGGTGGTCGGTATCACGGCCTACCGAACGGCCTTCGGCGAACGGCGGGCCCGAATCGGACGGCAGGAACGGACGATCGGCGGAGCACGCGTCTGGGCCCTGCCCAACCCCAGCGGCCTCAACGCCCACTGGACCGCCCAGACGATGGCCGAGGAGTACGGCCGCCTCCGCGCAGCCGTCGCAACGGACACTCTCACCGACCCCGTCGGCCCCTGACCACCGAGGCGGAGCGATGGACTCGTGTACCCCCACGTGCCTGACGTGATCCACGCGCACTATATGGTCCGCACGCCTTACACGATCCACGCGCCTTACGTGGTCCGCGCGCACCACGTGATCCACGCGTCTTCCGTGATCCACGCGCCTTACGGCGGGTCTATCTCCGTCACCACGACAGTCAGCTCACACCCGGGACCGTCCTCCTCCAGGCTGAGCCCGAGAGCAATCCACTTTTCGTCGATGTGCCAGAGGCGGAAAAAATCGCAGCCCGCAACGGTCTCGGCCCATGGATCGGGTATCACCTCGCCGGCCATCATGCGCTCCTGCGCACTCCACAGACCGATCATCTGCGGATCCCCCCATCGCGAACCGAGCAACGTGATCAGCGCGTCGTGCTCCGCAAGACACTGCGCCCGGTGCTCCAGGCGCGCCGCCCCGTCCTCGTCCCAGCCGTCGTCGTCCGCGTGCAGGAAAGCCGTGTGATAGCCGGGACCGCTGACTCCCGTGCCCGATCGGATGCGCTCCACAGGAAACTCCTGGGTGCGCATCCCGTCGATGAGGCGGAGGTGATGTGCGGTGGTCATGCCGTCAGTAAACCGTCCGGCGCTGACAACCGAAGCCCCGCCCCATGGTTTGACGGCATTTCGACTATCTCGTCCCTACGACTCGTCCCCACGGCTCTCCCACACCGTGTGTGCCCCCGGTGGGGCCCCCTGAGCAATTCGCCCCCTCGGGCCGGCCCGGCGCCGCGCGCCCGGACACGTCCTAGGCGTCGCGACGCCGCAGCGCCCACCACCCGGCGAGCAGCGCCGCCGCGGCCCATGCCCCGGTGACCAGGAGTCCCGTCCACGGGCCGAGGCTGCCTTCCGGGTTCTGGTGCAGCACCAACTGCCCCGCCCGGTCCGGCAGATAGGCGGCTGCTCCACCCGCGATGTCCCCTACGACGAAGGAGACGATCAGGATGAACGGAATGAGCAGACTGAGCACGGCCACCGCGCTGCGCAACAGGATCGTCAGCCCCGCCGCGAAGAGCGCCATCAGAGCGAGATATATCCCGCCTCCGAACGCTGCGCGCAAGGCGCCCGGTTCACCCAGCCCGATGGCGTACTTCCCCATGAACAGCTGCCCCACCAGAAACGCGCTGAAGCTGGTGGCGAGTCCGACCGCCAGGGCCGCTCCCCCGATAAGTGACATCTTGACCGTGTAGAAGAGTGTGCGGCGCGGAACTGCTGCGAGCGACATGCGCAATGCGCCGTTGAGATATTCGGACGAGACAGCCGTGGCCCCGAAGCTTATGGCAGCGATCTGACCGAAGTTCAGCGCGTAGAAGGCTCCGAAGACGAGTTCGGCGTCCGCGTTGTCCGCCTCTGCCTGACCAACGGTGGCGAAGGTGAGCACCGTGACGACCAGGCTTACGAGGAAGACCGCTATCAGGGACCCCGCAATGGAACGCACCGATCTGATCTTGATCCATTCGGATCGCAGGACTGCGGTTGTCGACATGGTCAGGCCTCCTGACGGGTGATGGGCGAAGCTGCGGCGGACGAGAACTCCGCCGCGTCGGCGGTGAGGTCCAGATAGGCCTGTTCCAACGTGGCCTGTTCGTCGATGAGCTCGAGCACGGCGATGCCCTCGCCGGCTGCCAGCGCTCCGACCTCCTCCGCCTTCACGTCCTCGACTGTCCAACGGCCGTCGGCACCCTGTGCGGCCCGGTACCCCTTGCGTGTTAGGGCCGCTCCGAACCGGGACGATTCGTTCGTCCGAATCCGTACCCTGGGCCTGCTGCGGGAGTCGAGGAATTGCTGCATCGGGAGGTCGACAAGAAGCCGTCCCCGCCCGAGCACGATCAGATGGTCGGCGAACGACGACGTCTCGTTCATGAGATGGCTGGAGACCAGCACGGTGCGGCCCTCGCGGGCCAGCCGCTTCATCAGTTCCCGGATCCAGACGATGCCCTCCGGATCCAGCCCGTTCGACGGCTCGTCCAGCATTACCACCTCCGGGTCACCGAGCAGGGCCGCCGCTATTCCGAGCCGTTGGCGCATGCCGAGTGAGAAGGTCTTGATCCGTCGTCCGCCGACTTGGCCGAGGCCCGCTTCCTCCAGCACCTCATCGACCCTGCTGGTACCGATGCCGTTGCTCGTGGCGAGCACCAGCAGGTGGTTGCGGGCCGTCCGCGAACCGTGGGCGGCCTGCGGGTCGAGGAGCACCCCGACACGGCGCAGCGGATCGTCCAGTGCCGCGTACGCCTGTCCGCCGATGGTGGCGGTGCCCCCGGTTGGCCGGTCAAGACCGAGAACCAGCCGCATGGTGGTGGACTTGCCTGCCCCGTTGGGCCCGAGGAATCCGGTGACCCGGCCGGGTCGCACGCTGAATGTGAGGTCGTCCACGGCACGGGTCGCGCCGTAGTCCTTGGTGAGCTCGTGGACATCGATTCCGGTCATGTCCTCAGCCTGGCGGCCTCGCCGGTGACGGTCCTCCCCCGCCGGAGGGGATCATCTCCCCCGCTCGGGGGAGCCGTCGCACCCGAGCACGCTGGCACGATGGACGGCATGTTCCGCATCCTCCGGCCGCTGACCACGCAGGTCACCTACACCCGCTGGCTGCATCTGCTCCTGCCGTCCGCCGTGGTGAGCGTGTGGCTGTTCATCTCGATGCACACACCATGGGTGCCGGTCGCCCTCGCGGCTCTGGCCGGCCTGATACCCGGGATGCGGCTGGCAGAAGGGATCCAGGCGCAGTTGTTGCTGACGCCCGCGGAGCGGGGCGACTCCGACGCGACCATCTCCGCCGCCCCGTCCACCTCCTGGTCCGAGCGCTGGCGGACCGCGCTCTGGCTGGAGGTGCGGCTGCTGTGCGCGGGCCTGACCGGCCTGGCCACGGTGTGGCTACCGGCCACGACGGTCGACCTCGTCCGCTCGGCGTTCGGCAGGACGCCGAGCGATGAGTGGTTGGCCTCCGGGATGGGGGCTCACTGGTGGGCCGCGTTCCTCGCTCCTGTTCCCCTGCTGATATTGCTGGCCGTGGTGGTGGGCTGTGGGGAGCTGATCACCGCGGCCGCCCGGTGGCTGCTGGGTCCGACACCTTTTCAGCGGCTCACGGCGCTGGAGGAGCGCACCGCGCAGCTCCTCGAACGCAATCGGATCGCGCGCGAACTGCACGACTCGATCGGCCACGCCCTGACGGTGGCCGTCGTGCAGGCGGGTGCGGCCCGCGCGGCGCGCGATCCCGAGTTCACCGAGCGGGCCCTGGTGGCGATCGAGGAGACCGGCCGGGACGCGCTCGAGGACCTGGAGCGGGTGCTGAGGGTGCTGCGCGAGTCGGGCAAGCCTTCCGGGCAACGGCCCTCGCTGGTTGAGGCAGACCGGTTGCTGGACTCCGCGCGGGGCGCCGGGGCCAAGGTCGATGCCGAGGTGTCCGGTCCGCTGGAACAGGTGCCGGCGTCGGTGTCCCGTGAGGGGTACCGCATCCTTCAGGAGTCCCTCACCAACGCGCTGAGACACTCGGGGACCGTCCCTGTCCGGGTCCGTATCACCGTCGCCGGTGGACGGCTGGAATTGGAAGTGACCAACCCGTTCACGGCTTCGACGGGTACACCCGGGGGTGGAAGCGGACTGCGGGGCATTCGGGAGCGGGCCGCCCTGCTGGGCGGTAATGCCAAGACCGGCCTGTACGGAGGGGAATGGATGGTGCACGTGAGCCTTCCGCTGGACGGCATACGCTGATGGGATGCCGGTTACCGTTCTTCTGGTCGACGACGAACCCTTGGTCCGCGCGGGTCTGCGTGCCGTTCTGGAGGCTCAGCCCGATATCGAGGTCGTCGGTGAGGCGGGGGACGGAGCCGCGGTGATCCCGCTGGTGCGTCAACTGCGTCCCGACGTGGTGGCGATGGACGTCCGAATGCCTCTCATGGACGGCATCGAGGCGACCCGGGTGGTGCTGCGCACGGTGCCGGATCCGCCGAAGATCCTGGTGGTGACGACATTCGAGAACGACGAGTACGTCTACGAGGCACTGCGCGCGGGAGCGGACGGCTTTCTCCTCAAGCGGGCGCGGCCCGCCGAGATCGTGCATGCGGTGCGGCTGGTGGCGGAAGGGGAGTCGTTGCTCTTCCCGGCGGCGGTCCGGCAGCTCGCCGCGGAATACGGGACGAGCAGGGCCCGGAAGGCCATGGAGCGGGCTTCGCTCACCGAGCGGGAGGCCGCGGTACTGCGGTTGATGGCCCGGGGTCTGTCCAACGCGGAGATCGCCGCCAAGCTCGTGGTGGGGGTCGAGACCGTGAAGACCCATGTCAGCGCGGTTCTGGCGAAGTTGGGTGCCCGGGACCGGACCCAGGCGGTCATCGCCGCCTATGAGTCCGGATTCGTCGCCCCGAGCTGATCCCCGCCCGTTCCCGGACGGCCTTGCGTCCCGCGGTCGCCCTGCCTCTGAGCAACGAGTACCATCCGCCTGACATGCGCACGAGCTGGGAGGACACACCGTGGGCCGGCTGACCGGTGGGGACCCGTCGCTGCTGCGTCGGATCAATTCCGCGGTGGTACTGCACGCCCTCAGGGGCGCCGGTTCCCCGACCCTCACGGATCTCACCCGGATCACCGGTCTTTCCCGGCCCACGGTCGAGGGTGTCGTGGAAGGGCTCTTCGAAGCCGGGCTGGTCGTCGAGTCGGCGCCCGACGGTGCCGAGGCACGGCGACAGGGCCGTCCGGCGCGCCGTTTCCGGTTCCGGGCCGAGGCCGGGTATCTGCTGGGCATCGAGATCGGGCCGCACCGGGTCTCGGCACTGCTTTCGGGGCTGGACGGCCGGATCATCGGCGCCGGCTCGCGTGATGTGTCGGAGACCGCCTGCGCCGACGACCGCCTCGACAAGGTGCGTGCCGTGGTCGCCGACGTCCTGCGGCGGACGGGCGTCGCCCGCAGCAGCCTTCGGGCGGTCGGGGTCGGCAGCCCGGGCATCGTGGAGGCCGACGGCACCGTCCGGCTGGGCACCGCGCTGCCGGACTGGACAGGTCTGGCGCTCGGCGAGCGGCTGCGGCGCTCCTTCCGCTGCCCCGTTCTCGTGGAGAACGACGCGAACGCCGCTGCGGTCGCTGAGCACTGGAAGGGCGCGGCCACTGAGTCCGACGACATCGTGTTCGTGCTGGCGGGGCTGAGCCCGGGGGCCGGATCCCTGATCGGCGGACGGCTGCACCGTGGTTTCGGCGGCGCGGCGGGCGAGATCGGCGCACTGCACCTCCTGGGCCGTGACGTGACGCCGGAGCGGCTGCTGTCCACGACGGACACGCCTCTGGATCCGCTGGACGAGCATGCGGTGGCCGCGGTCTTCGCGAAGGCGCGGCACGGCGACGAGCAGGCGCAGGCGGCGGTCGAGCGGTTCATCCAGCGGCTGGTCCACGATGTGGCGGCACTGGTGCTGGCGCTCGACCCCGAGCTGGTGGTGATCGGGGGCTGGGCGGCCGGACTGGACGGGGTGCTCGACCCGCTCCGCGGAGAGCTGGCCCGCTACTGTCTTCGGCCCCCGCGGGTGGCGTTGTCACTGCTCGGTGAGGCCGCTGTGGCCACGGGCGCGCTGCGGCTGGCGCTCGACCACGTCGAGGAACAGCTTTTCGCGGTGGAGGGAACGGTGACGGCCCGCCGCTGAGTGCGACGGGCCGTGACTGCGCGGGTCCTGGTGGGCGGCTGGAACGCGCCTGGTCAGGAGGCGCGGCGCTCCTGTTCGTGGTGGCTGATCTCCACATCGCCCGAGTCACCGAAGGTGAGGCGGCAGGTGTCGGCCCGGTAGGTGGCGATGGAAACGGCAGCGGTGCCGCCCGCTGCGAGGTACCGGGTGGTCACGACGAGGACGGGGGCGCCGGGAAGCCGGTCGAGTTCCTTGGCGTCGTCCGCACGGGCGGAACCGAGCTCCACCGAGCGGTCCTGGCCGTCGAGGCCGAGCCGGTGCAGTTCGCGCACGACGCTGCGGGCCCGGGCGGCGCCGGACGGGGTGTCTATGGCGGAGAGTTCGGGGACCGAGGACGACGGCACGTACAACAGCTCCGCCGCGACGGCCTGCCCGTGGGTGACCCGGATCCGGCGCACGATGTGGACGGGCTCGTCGTTCGCCACGTCGAGCAGACCGGCCACCGCCGCGGGTGCGGCCGCGGTCTGGCAGTCGACCGGCTGCCATGCCTCGCCCGCTCCGCCTCCGCTCCAGTCGTGCTGGGCGGTCGAGACGGCCACGCCCACGCGCGGCGGTGCGACCGTGGTGCCGACGCCCCGGCGGCGCTGCAGTCTGCCCTCGAGTTCGAGCTGCTCCAGGGCCTGCCGGAGTGTGGCCCGGGCGACGCCGAACCGGGCGGCGAGCTCACGCTCGTTGGGGAGGATCTCCCCCACCGCAAAGTCCGAGTCGAGTGCCTCACTGAGCACGGTCTTGAGGTGCCAGTACTTCGGCTCCTGTACCGATTCCAGCTGCGTGGTCCCCACCCTTGTCCTCCGCAATCGCCCAGCGTCTTTTCCACGACGTTATTTATTAAAGGTTCCTGTCTTAACGTTGTGACCATAGGACGGCACACCACCTTGGTCAAGACCAATCCTTAGCCGGTGACGCTGTGAAACGGGGTTCTGCCGCAGAGCGTTCACAGGACGTTCGTGGACCGGAATGCCGCGTGTAGGACAAAACCCCACGTCCGGACGGGTCCGTGGGGCTACAGGGGCTGGCGAGACGGTGGCGGCGACCATCGATCGGAAACAACCGGAAGGGGATATACCGGTTGAAGCGGCCGGTGCGCTCCGGGAAGCCGCGCCGAAGTCATACGGAGGACACAGGGGAGCTATACCTCGACGAAAGCGGTGAGTTTGTCGGGGTTACGAACGATATACACGCACTGGATAACCCCGCCCCGGACATCGACCTGAATGACACAGTCCGGCTTTCCGCCGAGGCGGACCAGGAGCGCCGGCCCTCCGTTCACCTCGACGGCCCGGATCTCCAGGTCCGGAGCAGGTTCGTGCGCGACGGCACTGAGGAATCGGGCGACCTTGTCCGCGCTCTCCAGGATCCGGAGCGGCGCCTTCGCCTTCCCGCCGCTGTCGCCGACGAGACGCACGTCCGGAGCGAGGAGGGCGAGCAGCCCATCGAGGTCACCGCCCGAGGCCGCTGCGAGAAAGCGTTCGGTGAGGTCACGGCGGTGGACGGGATCGACGTCGTAGCGCGGCTTGCGCTCCTCCACGTGTCGCCGGGCTCGCCCGGCCAGCTGACGGACGGCCGCTTCGGTCCGGTCGAGCGTCGTGGCGATCTCTGCGTACGGAAAGCCGAAGGCCTCGCGCAGCACGAAGACGGCCCGCTCCAGTGGGGACAGCGATTCGAGGACGACGAGCACAGCGACGGAGACCGAGTCGGCGAGCACGGCCTGTTCCGCCGTGTCGGGCGCGGCGGGACCGAAGTCGGTGACGAGGGGCTCCGGCAGCCACGGCCCGACGTACGCCTCACGCCTGCTCCGGAGCTGACGCAGCCGGTCGACGGCGAGACGGGTGACGATCCTGACGAGAAACGCGCGCGGCTCGCGCACGTCCTCCCGCGCCACGGCCGACCAGCGCAACCAGGCCTCCTGGACCACGTCCTCCGCGTCCGCGATCCGGCCGAGCATGCGGTAGGCCACCCCGGTGAGCACGGGCCGGTGCTCCTCGAAGGCTTCGGTCACGGTGTCGGCTGTCACCGGCCCATCCCAGCCGACGTGCCGCACGGTGTCCAGTTCGAATCGCCCGGGCCTCTTGAACTCCAAGCTACCTGGCGGTAATTGTTGTTGACGAATTGTCTAAGTCGCCTGCAGGCACGGCTGTCCCGTGCCGGAACAACCGGGAGCATCTCCATGGCAGCCAGGGTCTCGTTCACCGTCGAGTCACCCCGTGGACCGCGGACCGTGTCCGTCGCGTACGAGCGGACGGGCACCGGGGAACCGCTGCTGCTGCTCCACGGCATCGGCCACCACCGCCAGGCCTGGGACCCGGTGATCCCCGTCCTCGCCGTGGAACGGGACGTCATCGCCGTCGACCTGCCCGGCTTCGGCGCCTCCCCCGCGCTCCCCCATGACCTCACGTACGACCTCACGACCGTGGCGCCCCTGCTCGGGGCGTTCTGCGCGGCGGTGGGCGTGGACCGCCCCCATGTGGCGGGCAACTCACTCGGCGGGCTGCTGGCACTGGAGCTGGGGCGCGAGAAGCTCGTACGCTCGGTGACGGCGCTCTCGCCCGCCGGGTTCTGGACCGAGCGGGAACGGCAGTTCGCATTCGGCACCCTGCGCGCCATGCGACTTGCCGCCGGGTCGATGCCCCTGCCGCTGGTCGAGCGGCTTTCTCGTACGGCAGCCGGTCGTAATGTCCTGACCAGCACGATCTATGCCCGGCCCGGGCGCCGTTCACCGGAGGCGGCGGTCTCGGAGACCGTCGCCCTGCGGGAGGCGACCGGGTTCCATCAGACGCTGGCCGCCGGGCGCGACGTGCGGTTCACCGACGATGTTCCGGGGCTTCCGGTGACCATCGCCTGGGGCAGCGGCGACCGGCTCCTCCTGCGCCGCCAGGGGGTCCGGGCCAAGCACACCGTCCCCGGCGCGCGGCTGGTGCGGCTGCCCGGCTGTGGTCATGTCCCGATGAGCGACGATCCGGCTCTGGTGGCGCGGGTGATTCTCGACACCAGTCGCTGAGCCCGTCCCGGGCAGGGACGTACGCCGGCGCAGGACACCCGATCCGAGCGCCACGCCCAACCCGACGAGACAGCTCCCCGCTGCCTGCGCCAGGCCGTACGAACCGGCGCCGACCAGCGGGGCGGTGAGCGCGGCGGAGACCGGGATCAGACCGGAGAAGAGCGTGGCGCGCTCGGCACCGATGCGCTGCATGCCCATGTACCAGCAGACGAATCCGACGACCGTGACCACGGCGGCCTGCCACAGCAGCGCCGCTGTCTCACCGGGTGACGGCATCCGCAGGAAACCGCCACCGTCCAGCAGCAGCCCCAGCACGGCCGACTCGACGGCGGCGATCACACAGACCGCGGCGGACAGCAGCTTCGGGCCGAGCGGGCGCAGAACCGGTACCGCGATGACGGCGAAGCCCACCTCGCCCGCCAGCGCGGCGACCGAACAGAGGATGCCCGCCGCGTCCGTGCGGCCCCACCCCTGGACCGTGAAGGCGCCCGCGGCGACCAGCCCGGCCGCGTAGAGCACGGCGCGGGCCGGCCGGCGTCCGTCCAGCAGAGGCACGAGCACCGCGACCACGATCGGGGCGCACCCCACGAAGACGCCCGGAACGGCGGGCTCCGCGGATCGCTCGGCGGCCAGGACGGCCAGGTTGAAACCGACCATCCCGACAGCCGCGAGGAGGGAGAGCCGCCCCCACTGCCGTCTGCTGAGCCCCCTCAGCACGGCTGCGGGCGGGGGTGCTCCGCCCTGCCGCAGAATTGGCAGGAGCAGCAGGCCGGCCAGCCCGTAGCGCAGTGCCTGACCACCCGCGTAGGGGTAGTCGCCGAGGACGCTGTTGGCGGTGAAGGAGGCACCCACGAGGATGCACGCGAAGGCGGCGAGGAGGGCCCCGCGCAGATAGGTCACGTTCATGGCACCGACGCTAGGCAGCGCCGCGGTCCGGTTTAAGGTCCACTTCCATGACCTCTTCGGGGACCAATCCGGCACCGGACGGCGATGGCGGCAACCGGGGTCCGTTCTCCGCCGCCTGGGAGCTGCTGCTTCCGGCGGCGTCAGCTCCGGCCCGCGGGCGCGGTCGCGCCCTTCAGTCGGCGCTGCGTGAGGCGGTCCGCTCCGGACGTCTCGCAGCGGGGACGAGGCTTCCCTCCAGCCGTGAACTCGCGGCCGATCTCGGCGTCTCACGCGGTCTGGTCACCGAGGCCTACGAACAGCTGAGCGCCGAGAGCTACCTGCGCAGCGGTGTCGGTGCGGGTACATGGGTGAGCGGGTCGGCACGGTCCGGGGCACAGCGGGCCCGCGATCTCGCCCCGCGCACCCCCGGCACGCGCGTCGACTTCCGCCCCGGGACCCCGGACCTCTCGCTCTTCCCGCGCAGCGCCTGGGCCGCCGCCCACCGTTCGGTGCTCGGGCGGCTGCCGCACAGCGCCCTGGGCTATCCCGATCCGCGGGGACTGCCCGAACTGCGGGTCGCCCTCGCGGCACTGCTGACGCGGCGTCGTGGGGTGGTGGCCGATCCGGAGCGTCTGCTGGTCTGTTCGGGCGTGGCGCAGGCGACGACACTGCTCGGGTTCGTGCTGCGCGGACGCGGGCTGCGCACGGTGGGTGTCGAGGACCCCGGGAGCCCCGAACACGCCTCGCTGTTCGCCTCGACCGGGCTCGCCACGCGCCGGCTGCCGCTCGACGACGAAGGGCTGGCGACCGAGCCGCTCGTGCGCTCCGGGGTGCGAGCCGTGATGACCACCCCGGCCCACCAGTTCCCCACCGGAATCGCGTACTCCGCCGCTCGCCGCAGTCTGCTCCTGGACTGGGCGCGGGACGCCGACGGGCTGATCGTGGAGGACGACTACGACGGCGACTTCCGCTACGACCGGGCACCTGTGGGCGCCTTGCAGGGACTGGATCCCGAGCACGTCGCGTACACCGGCTCTGTGAGCAAGTCCCTCGCACCCGGACTGCGCCTGGGATGGCTGCTGGCACCGGCGTCGATGACGGACGAGATCGTCAGTCGCAAGCGCACGATGGATCTCGGCAATCCGGCCGTCGACCAGGCGGTTCTCGCCGATTTCATTGCCCGGGGAGGTTATGACCGGCAGTTGCGACGCTGTCAGCGTGCCTATCGGGAACGCCGCGACACACTGACGGCAGCTCTGGCCGAGCACTTCCCCGGCACCGAGGTCAGCGGTATCGCCGCGGGACTCCACATCATCGCCCGGCTGCCCGGACAGTACGGCCCCGAGGCCGGGTTCGTCGCCCGTGCCACCCGTGCCGGGATCGCGCTGCGGCTGCTGAGCGACTGCGGAACGGGCCGGCCCACGGGCCGTTCGGTGAGCCTGGTCCTGGGGTACGCGCAGCTGGCGCCGGTGGACATCGCACGGGGAGTAAGGCTGCTGGCCGAGGCGCAGCGGGGTGACGCCTGAGCGGATGGGGCGGCCGGGTATTCACCTCGCGTTGGTGTGCCCGCCTCCGTCGGGCGCGAGGGTGAGCCGGCAGTACGTCCGTCCCACCCGCTGCCCCGGAGGCGCTTCGATGCCGCACCGTCCGCGAATTCCGTCCCCCGACCGCCGTGCCGTGCTGCGCGGTTCGCTGGCCGCGTCGGCCGCTCTCACCCTTCCGGTGGCGGGCGCGGCGGCCCCCGCCTTCGCCCGGTCGGGCCGTCCGGGCGCTGCCTGGGGTGTGCAGGTCGGCGATGTCACGGCTTCCTCCGCGCTCGTGTGGGTGCGGTCCGACCGCCCGGCCCGGATGGTGGTGGAGACATCGGCCACCGAGTCGTTCCGGCGCCCGCGCAGCTGGCACGGTCCGCTGCTCGGTCCGGGCACCGACTTCACCGGGACGACGCCGCTCCACGGTCTGCCGCCGGGCGAGCAGGTGCACTACCGGGTGACGCTCGTCGCACCGGACGACCCACGCCGCACCGGTGAACCGGTGTACGGCACCTTCCGTACGGCGCCTGCCAGGCGCCGGGACGGAGTACGTTTCCTGTGGTCGGGGGATATCGCGGGGCAGGGCTGGGGCATCAACCCGGACATCGGCGGATACCGGGTGTACGACGAGATGCGCCGTCTGGACCCGGACTTCTTCCTCTGCAGCGGCGACAACATCTACGCGGACGGTGTGATCGAGCCCAGCGTGCCGCTGCCCGACGGCCGTGTCTGGCACAACGTCACCACCGAGGAGAAGGCGAAGGTCGCCGAGACGCTCGCCGACTACCGGGGCAACTTCCGCTACAACCTCCTGGACGACAACCTCCGGGAGTTCAACGCGCAGGTGCCCTCGATCATCCAGTGGGACGACCACGAGGTGCGCAACAACTGGTATCCGGGGCAGATCCTCGACGACGACCGGTACACCGAGAAGGACATCGACGTTCTCGCGGCCCGCTCGATGCGGGCCTTCAGCGAGTACTTCCCGGTGTCGACGCTGCATCAGCCCTCTGGCGGCGGCAGGGTGCACCGGGTCGTGCGGCACGGTCCGCTGCTCGATGTGTTCGTCCTGGACATGCGCTCGTTCCGCGATGCCAACTCCCCCGGCCGACAGCCGGACGACACCACCGGGATCCTCGGCCCGGAGCAACTGGCCTGGCTCAAGCGGGAGCTGACCCGGTCACGGGCGGTGTGGAAGGTCATCGCCGCGGACATGCCACTCGGCCTGGTAGTGGCCGACGGCGAAACGGACTTCGAAGCGGTGGCGCAGGGCGATCCCGGAGCACCGCTGGGCCGCGAACTGCAGATCGCCGAACTTCTCCGGTACATCAAGCACCGCCGGATCACGGGCACGCTCTGGCTGACAGCCGACGTGCACTACACGTCGGCCCAGCACTACGCCCCCGAGCGGGCGGCGTTCAAGGACTTCGAGCCGTTCTGGGAGTTCGTGACCGGGCCACTGGCCGCCGGACAGTTTCCCTCCAATCCGCTCGACGGCACATTCGGACCAGATCAAGTGTTCGTACAGGCACCCGATCGAGCGAACGTGTCGCCAATGGAGACTCCTCCCCTCTTCGGCGAGGTCGAGATCGACGGGGAAAGCGGTGAACTGACCGTCCGGCTGCGCGCGTCGGGTGGATCCGTCCTGTTCAGCAAGGTGCTGCAGCCGGGGCGGGTGGGCCAGTGAGCCGCGTGCGCTGAACGGCTTCCGGGGCCGGGCCGGCCGGAGTTCGGTGCGGCGCCCGCGCCCCGGTCGGCCGCAAACGGTCCCGGACCGATTGTCAGTGGTGGGTCCTACCGTTTTCTTCATGACCCGATCCGTACAGGCGCTGGCCTATTCACGTCCGTCCGTTCTGAAGTCCTCGCAGGCAGGGCAGTTGCTCGGCCTGGAGACGGCAGGCGGTCTCACACCGCGTGGAGCCGAAGCCCACCCCCGGTTCTTCGAGGGATTCCTCACCTCGCCCGCGATCGCGGCCCGCGGACTGCTCGCGGTGGCGGACGTGGCGGCCGCCCGCTACTACCAGCGGACGCTGTCGTCCTCGCTCGACCCGGTGGTGACGGGAAACGGCGACCGGCTGCGCTTCGAGTCCTTCTCGGGCTGCTGCGGGGTCTACGCCCGCCTGGACGTGCTGCGCGACGGCCTCGACGGGACGCGGACGGGTCATGGCACCACCAACGTGGATGTGAACAATCCCCTGCGCGAGGCGCTTTCGCGCATAGGCGGCGACGATCCGCTGCATCTGCGGGTGGGTCCCCAGGAGATGGCGGTCACCACCCTGGACGGGCCCGTCGTGGAGAAGAAGGTTCCGCTGCCGGACCGGTGGCTGCGGGGCTTCGCCGAGGCACAGGTGGCGTCCGCAGCCTTCGATCTGCGGGCCGAGCTCCCGGCAGCCGAGGCCGTCCGGTTCCTGCGGTCGCTGCCTCGCTCGTCGGGCAGCGCCTCGCGCGGCGCGCAGTGGGTGCTCCCGGCCGGCAAAGCCCTCCGGCCGACGACGCGTCCAACTCCGGGAGCCGTCTGTCTGCCGGGACCGCAGCGGCTGGCCACGCTTCAGCGCGTCCTTCGGTACGCGACGGCGCTGCGGGTGTACGGCCCGGTGGCCGACGGCGTCGCGGCCGCGAGCGCGTGGGAGGTGGTGCTGCCAGGCATGCGACTCACTCTGACATTGTCGCCCGAGGCCTCACGGGGCTTCTCCGGCGAAGGCGGAGTACTTGATGCGCTCGCCACCGACGACGCCGCGGCCGACGCCGAGCTGATCTCCGTGCTGCTGGCCTGGGAGCCCCGGATCGAGCCGGCGGACCTGGCGGAACAGTCGGGCCTGCCGGTCGAACGCGTGCGTGCGGCGCTCGTCCGGCTGGGAACGGCGGGCCGTGTGGGCTACGACCTGGCGGACGCGGCCTACTTCCACCGCGAGCTGCCCTACGACGCGGACCGGGCCGAACGGCACAATCCACGCCTGGTGGCGGCGCGACGGCTGGCCGAGTCGGGCGCGGTCGACCTCGACGGCGATCTGGCGGCGGTCGCCTCGGGCGACCGGCGCTACCAGGTCCGCGAGAAGGCCGGCGCACTGAGCTGCACCTGCCAGTGGTGGGCCGACTACCGGGGTCGCCGCGGCCCGTGCAAACACGCGCTGGCCGTCCGGATGACCCGGCGGAGCGCGACGGTCGGCGCAGGTGCGCGATGAACGTGGAGAGTCTGCTCACCGCGGTGCGCGAAGGCCGCCATCAGGATGTACCCGCCCTGCTGACCCCGCTGGACCGGGCCGAACGCAGGCTGGCGCTGGCGGAGTTGAAGCTGGTGCGCAAGGAGGCACGTGGCCAGGACTGGCGTGAACGCACCAAGACCCTGAAGGCCGTGCTGGTGGCCGGCGCGGGCTGCCACAGCGGCGCCGCCGGCTGCGCGACCTGGATCGGCGCCCGGGAACTGCGTGAGTGGGTGCACTCGCCGTACCCGTGGGTGCTCGCGGTCCTGGCCGGCCGCGATCCGGCCTGGCTCGCCGATCTCGCACACCGCCTGGCCGCCCGCTCCGTGGATTCCGATGCGGAGTACCGGCTGGTCAGCGAAGTGTCCCGGATGGCCGGCTGTTCGCTGCCCGTCTCCGACGGCATGGTCCGGGGGTGGGTCGAGCGGGTCAGCAGGACGCGGTGGCAGCAGAAACCCCACCGGCCGCTGACCGACGTCCTGCGCGCCGATCCGCACCTCGGCGCCCTGGCACCGCACCTCCTGGAGATGCCGGAACTGCCCGGGACAGTGACCTGGGGCGGTGGTCCGGATGCCGAATGGCCCCCGGCGCTGACCACCCTTGCCGCGGAGGGTGCGCTGGACCGGTCCGTACTGCTGGACCGCTGCACCACCCGGCTGCTGCGTGGCGGGAAGACGGCCGATCTGCGCTTCTGTCTGCTGCTCCTGCGGGGTCTCGAACCGGACGCCCAGGAGGAGACCGAACGCGTCGCGGACTGGATCGCCATGGCCGGGGACAGCCCCTCGCCGGTGGCCGGATACGCCCAGGAGGTGCTCACCCGGCTCGACGGGCTCGGCAGACTGTCCGTGGCCCGGCTGGCCGATGCCTCCGGTCCGGTGCTCTTCCGCGCGGAGAAGAAGCTGGTCCGTGCCCAACTGGTGCTACTGGGAAAGGTGTTGCGCCGGGATCCGGCGGCGGCCGGGCAGCTGCTGCCCGTGGTCGCGGAGGCGTTCGGGCACCCGGACATCGGTATCCAGGAACGGGCGCTCAAGCTCGTCGCCCGCCACCTCCCGAAGTCCTCACCGCAGCTGCGCGAGGAACTGGCCGTTGCGGCAGCGCTTTTGGGTCCCGTTCATCGCCCGGCAGCGCTCGCGCTGTTCGGTGACCTCCTGGACGACGGACCTGCCGGGGACGGCTACGAGGAGGTCCTGCCCACGGCTCCGGCCCCGCGCCGCCTCGCCCCGCCTCCCCAGTCCACGGCGGAGGTCGTCGAGGACGTGGTCTCCCTGGTGCGGTCCGGGACACGGGACGTCACCGACTTCGAGCGGGCCCTGGACGGTCTGGTCCGGTGCGCCCACACCGACAGGGGCGCCCTGGCCGACGCACTGCGCCCCGCGCTCGCTGACCAGTGGTGGGCACACTCCGGCCACCAGGACGGGACTGTCCTCAGGTCCACCAGGAATCTCGACGGCCTGCACATCGTGGCGGCGTCGCTGCTCGGACGAACCTCGGAGCAGGCCATCGCCGACAGCCGTTCCAGGTGGACGGCGACAGGCACCTGCTTCCATGCCGCGTTGGACGGGGTGACGCGCGACCGGCTGTGGGAAGCCGCTGCCGCGATACGGACCGGGGAGCTGCCCTTCCTGCTCGCGACACCCACCTGGCACACCGGCTCCCTCGACCCGGTGGAGCTGGTCGACCGTCTGCGCCGCTACCAGGAGCTCGGCGTCGATCCGGGACCCGCAGACTTCGGCCAGGCACTGCTGCGTGTCCGGCGCAGTGGCGGCCGGGATGCCGCCGGTCGGGCGGCGGGGCTCGGCACCGCGGAGGGTGACCGGCTGGCCGCTTGGATCCGGGCCGACGAAGCGGTGGCACCGGTGCTCCGCCCACATGTGGAGACCGGAACTCCCGCGCCCCGGGGCTGGTTGCAGCAGTCGGCGGCCGGTGCGCGCCGGGTCCTGCTGGCCACGAGGGAACGCCTGGTCATCCAGCAGGAGTTCCCCCGCGCCTTCCACTGGCTCGGCCGCCCGCACAGCCCCGAGCAGCAGCGCTGTTACCACTGGAGCGCCAGTGCACCGCAGTTGGCCGTGCTACCCGAGGACGCCGAGACGCTGGCTGCTTGGCTGCTGCCCTCCGTCACCACGTGCGCCGATGACCAGCGGGGCGGGGCATGGGCTCTGCCTGCACTGGTCGAGGCAGGGGGGCCTGCGGGCCGCGCCATGCATCTCGCGCTGGCGTACGCGCTCGGGGCCCGCTATCCGGAGGACAGACTGTCGGCGGTGGACGCCCTGCTGATCCTCGCGGCCGGGGACCGGCTGGACGCGGCGCTGCTCGGCAGTGAGCTGGCCGTGCTCATCGAACGCGGGCTGGTGAAACCGGGCAGGCTGGCCGACTCGGCCGGTACGGCCGCCGCCACCGGCGCGTACCGGACCGTGCTCTCCGTGCTGGTCCCGGTACTGCCCGGGTTGCTGGCCCACGAACGGGCTCCCCGGGGGCTGAACGATCTGCTCGCCGTAGCGGCGGAGTGCGCGGAACATGGTGGTCCGCCGGGGACGGGGCCGATAGCCGGCCTCGCCGCCACGGCCGCACGCGGCGGGTCGACGCAGCTGGCGCGTCAGGCGGCACGCCTGGGGGCCGCCTGGCGCCAGGAGGTGGCGGCCTGAGCCCGGCCCCTGGCCGGGGTGTGACTCCGACGCCCCGGCCTGCCGACGGAAGACGCCGTCCAACCCGCTGCCTGTTGCCCGCTGCCCGCTGCTTGCTGCCTGCTTCCTGCTGCCTGCTGCCTGCTGCCTGCTGCCTGCTGCCTGCTGCCTGCTGAAAGGCTCCGGTCAACCGGCCAAAAACAGACGATAGGCGACTAGATCCACACTTAACCCATCGGTCACAAGGCGTTCGTGATCAGGCAACACCGCTCAGTCACAGTATGGACATGACTGATGTGACATCCGCCAAGAGTGCCCGCCGCCCGCACCACTGGCGACGGGATCTGATCGAACTCGCCGCCCTGTTCACCGCGGTCGCCGTCGCCGACGCGATCGCCAACCTGATCGGACACCAGCCGGACGGACCGTATCTGCTCTTCGCCTCGGCCCTGGCCCTGACCGCGACCGCCGCGTTCCACACATGGTGGGCGCGGCGCCACAGCCACGCACCACCGCCGGATACCGACGGCTCGTCGGACGGGGACGGCCTCGGCGTTCACCCGGTCGCGACAGCGACCTCCACAGGGCAGGGCACGGAGGCCGCAGCCCAGGCCGACGGCGGGTCCGAGGCAGCGGAGACGGCGCTGTGGCGGATGCGTACCACTGTCCGGGACGCCCCCGGCAGCCTGGCCGCGCTCTGCATCGTGCTGGCCCGGCACGGCATCGACATCCTCACCCTGCAGACACACCCGCTGGCGCAGGGCACAGTCGACGAGTTCCTGCTGCGCGCGCCCGCCACGCTGCCGGCACCGCAGCTGACCCGCGCCATCTCCGCCGCGGGCGGCAGCTCCACCTGGATCGAGCGCGCCGACGCCCACGATCTGGTGGACGCCCCGACCCGGGTGCTCGGTCTGGCCACCCGCACCGCGCTCGACGCCGCCGAACTCCCCCTGGCCCTGCGGCAGCTGCTCGGGCGCTGCACCATTCACTCGCTGCCGGCCGTCTCGATCAGCGGGCGCGCCACCGGTGAGACCGCGCCCGTCGAAGGGGTGCTGGAGGAGACGGTGATGCGGCTGCGTGACCCGTCGGGCGGCGTCATCACCGTCGAGCGGCCCTATCTGCCGTTCACGCCCACGGAGTTCGCGAGGGCGCGCGCCCTGGTCGAGCTCGATGCCCGGCTCGGGCCCCGCGTCCCGCGCAGCGAGCACGTACTGACCCTGCCCGAGGGCAACGAGATCACCGTGCGCCGGGCGGACCAGGCCGACCTGGAAGCGGCCCGCGCCATGCACGACCGCTGCTCGGAGCAGACCCTGCGGCTGCGCTACCACGGCCCGGTGCGCGACGCGGACCGCTATCTCGACCATCTCCTGAGCCCACGCTTCGGCCGTACCCTCGCCGTACAGACGGCCTCGGGCCGGCTGGTCGCCCTCGGTCATCTGCTCTGGGACGGCGACGAGACAGAGGTCGCTCTGCTCGTCGAGGACGACTGGCAGCGCCGCGGCATCGGCTCCGAGCTCCTCGGCCGTCTGGTCGCGCTCGCCGTCGAGGCCGGCTGCGAGAGCGTCTACGCCGTCACCCAGGCGTCCAACACCGGCATGGTCGCCGCCATGCGCGCGCTCTCGCTGCCGCTCGACTACCAGATCGAGGAGGGCACGCTCGTGATCACCGCCCGGCTGGGAGCGGCCCCGGTGCGTTCCCTGCCGTCGCACGAGACTCACGAGGCTCACGGGCAGACGCGCCACTGATGCCCTGGCGCGCGGGCTCCACGGAGCTCAGCGCCTGGCAGAGATCGGCCCACAGGTCCTCGACGTCCTCCAGACCGACCGACATGCGCAGCAGCCGGTCGCCGACCCCCGACGCCTGCCGGTCTCCTTCGTCCACAATGCGGTGGCTGATGGAGGCCGGGTGCTGGATCAGGCTGTCCACACTGCCGAGACTGACGGCGGGTGTGATCAGGCGTACCGCGGAAATCACCCGGTGCGGGTCCCCGAAGACCTCGAACGAGACCATCGCGCCGCCCAGCTCGGGGTAGTGGACGCGGGCGATCCGCGGGTCGGCGGCCAGTCGGCGGGAGAGTTCGGCGGCGCTCGTGGACGCGGCCCGCACCCGCACCGGCAGCGTGGAGAGGCCGCGCAGGAGCAGATACCCGGCCATCGGGTGCAGGACTCCGCCGGTGGCGAAGCGCACCTGACGCAGCCGGGCCGCGAACTCCTCGTCGCAGGCGACGACTCCGCCCATCACGTCCCCGTGGCCGCCCAGGTACTTCGTCGCGCTGTGCAGCACGATCCGCGCGCCGTGCTCGATGGGCCGCTGGAGCACCGGCGTCGCGAACGTGTTGTCGACGAGCAGTGGCACGGAGCCGCAGGAATGCGCCACCGACCGGATGTCGATCTCGGCGAGCGTCGGGTTGGCGGGTGTCTCCACCATGACGAGGCCCGTGTCGGGGCGGATCGCGTCGGCGATGCCCGCGGGGTCGGTCCAGGTGACCTCGGTGCCCAGCAGTCCGGCGCCGAGCAGATGGTCGCTGCAGCCGTAAAGCGGGCGGACCGCGACCACATGGCGCAGCCCCATGCTCGCGCGGGCCAGCAGGACGGCGGTGAGCGCCGCCATGCCGCTGGCGAACGCCACGGCGCTCGCGGCCCCTTCGAGCCGGGCCAGGGCCGTCTCGAACCGGGCGGTGGTCGGGTTGTCGAGCCGCGCGTAGACCGGAGGCCCGTCGAGCCGGCTGCCGGTGGCGGCGAAGGAGTCGATCCGCTCCGCCTCGGCCCGGGAGTCGTACGAGGGGTAGGTGGTGGACAGGTCGATCGGCGGGGCGTGCAGGCCGAGAGCCGCGAGGTCGTCGCGTCCGGCGTGCACGGCTTCGGTGGCCAGCGCCCGGGACCGGGGTGTCGTCGAGGGCGTCATCGAGGCTTCGGAGTCCATGCCATCACTCTGAACAGCCGACGGGATGCCGGTGTCAAAGCCCGTGCTACGTTCGGTGAATGACCGATTCCATCGCCCTGGACACGGTGGATCTGCACATTCTGCGCCTGTTGCAGAACGATGCCCGGACCACCTACCGCGAGCTCGCAGCCGAGGTCGGCGTCGCCCCGTCGACATGTCTGGACCGGGTGACCCGGCTGCGCCGCACGGGCGTCATTCTCGGCCATCAGCTGCGGCTGGACCCGGCCAGACTCGGCCGTGGGCTGGAGGCCCTGCTCTCCGTCCAGGTCAGGCCGCACCGCAGGGAACTCATCGGCCCGTTCGTGGAGCGGATCAGGACGCTGCCCGAGTCCCGGGCGCTCTTCCACCTGGCCGGTCCCGACGACTATCTGGTCCATGTGGCCGTTGCCGACACGGCCGACCTGCAGCGGCTGGTGCTTGACGAGTTCACCTCGCGCCGCGAAGTGGCCCGGGTGGAGACCCGGTTGATCTTCCAGCAGTGGGAGTGCGGACCGCTGCTGCCGCCCTCCGCCGCAGCGGCAATGCCGGCCACATGTCAGGCGCCCGGGCCTGATCGGTAGTGACGGCGAGCCCCTCTCCGTATGAGGATGTCCACATGTCAGACACTCCGAGCAGCGCGCTGCCACGCCAGATCGCCGACGAATACGTAGACGCATTCATCCGGCTCGACCCGATTTCCGGCACCTTCCTGGGCGTCGCGGAAAGCTCGCGCCGCCTTCCCGACTTCTCCCCCGCCGGCCAGGAGGCACTGGCCACGCTGGCCCGCACCACTCTCGCGGGGCTGGACCGGGCGGAACAGCTGCCCGGTGCCGCCGATGACGCCGAACGCCGTTGCGGCCGTCTCCTGCGCGAGCGGCTGACCGCCGAACTCGCCGTCCACGAGGCCGACGAGTCGCTGCGCGCCGTTTCCAACCTGCACTCCCCGGCGCACTCCATCCGTGAGGTGTTCACGGTGACGCCCACCGAGACGGACGAGGACTGGGCGGCGGTCGTCGACCGGCTCCGTGCCGTTCCGGCCGCACTCGCCGGCTACCGTGAGTCCCTCGCGCTCGGTCTGGAGCGCAAGCTCCACGGCAGCCCGCGTGCCACGGCCACCTTCATCGGTCAGCTCGACGAGTGGATCGGGGACGGCACGACGGGGTTCTTCCAGGACTTCGCAGCCCCCGGTCCTGCCGCACAGCGCGCCGCTCTGGACGAGGGTGCGCGGCAGGCCTCGCAGGCGCTGGAGGAACTGCGGCAGTGGATGAGCGAGGTGTACGCCCCGGCCATCGAGGGTTCCCCGGACGTGGTGGGGCGTGAGCGGTACGCCCGCTGGTCGCGCTACTTCAACGGCACCGACCTCGACCTCGACGAGGCGTACGCGTACGGCTGGTCCGAGTACCACCGGCTGCTCGCCGAGATGCGGAGCGAGGCCGGGAAGGTGCTGCCCGGCGCCGGCCCCTGGGAGGCCCTGGCCCATCTCGATGTGCACGGCACGCACATCGAGGGGGTCGACGAGGTCCAGGCGTGGCTGCAGGGGCTGATGGACGAGGCGATCGAGGCACTGGACGGTACACACTTCGAACTCGCCGAGCGGGTCCGCAAGGTGGAGTCCCGCATCGCACCGCCCGGCGGCGCCGCAGCTCCGTACTACACGGGTCCGTCCGAGGACTTCTCCCGCCCGGGCCGCACCTGGCTCCCGACCATGGGCGAGACCCGGTTCCCGGTGTACGACCTGGTCTCCACCTGGTACCACGAGGGGGTCCCCGGCCATCACCTCCAGCTCGCCCAGTGGGCCCATGTCGCCGAGAGCCTCTCGCGCTACCAGGCGTCCATCGGCATCGTCAGTGCCAACGCCGAGGGCTGGGCGCTGTATGCGGAGCGGCTGATGGACGAGCTGGGCTTCCTGCCCGACGCCGAGCGCCGGCTCGGTTATCTGGACGCGCAGATGATGCGCGCCTGCCGGGTGATCGTGGACATCGGTATGCACGTGGAGCTGGACATCCCGGCCGATTCACCGTTCCACCCCGGTGAGCGCTGGACGCCCGAGCTGGCCCAGGAGTTCTTCGGCAACCACAGCGGCCGGCCGGCCGATTTCGTGGAGAGCGAGCTGACCCGCTACCTCTCGATGCCGGGGCAGGCCATCGGTTACAAGCTGGGCGAGCGCGCCTGGCTGCTCGGCCGGGAGAACGCCCGCGCGGCACACGGCGACTCCTTCGACCTCAAGTCCTGGCACATGGCCGCCCTTTCGCAGGGCCCCCTGGGTCTGGACGATCTGGTCGACGAGCTGTCGAAGCTCTGAGCGGCCGGCGGGCCGGGCCCCTCTCCGGGCCCGGCCCCCGCCGTCAGCAGCCGCACTCCCCGGAACCCGCCGGTGCGGTGAGCGGGTCGGGGCCGCGCCGCACGTGCCCCTGCCGCGTCTCGAACGCGAAGCCCTCACGCACCCAGTACTCGAAGCCGCCGAGCATTTCCTTGACCCGGTAGCCGATTCCGGCGAGGGCGAGTGCGGCACGGGCGGCGCCGTTGCAGCCGGGCCCCCAGCAGTAGGTGACCACCGGCACGGCCGGGTCGAGCAGTTCGGGTGCCCGCTCGGCGACGAGCGCCGTCGGCAGGTGTACGGCCCCGGGGATGTGTCCCTGGTCCCAGGAGGCGGTGGAGCGGGAGTCGAGGAGTACGAAGCCCGGCTCACCACCGGCCGCCAGCGCCGCGGCCACGTCGGAGACATCGGTGTGGAAGGCGAGCGAGGCCCCGAAGTGGGCGGCGGCGGCTGCCGGGGTGGCGGGCGGAATCCGCAGCACGGGATGGTCGGTGGTGGCGGTGGGCTGTGAGGTCATGGCTGAAAATCTATGACCGGTGGGGTCCCGCCGGAAGACGTGATCCCCGGCAGAGGGGTTGATCCGCCGGGGATTTCCCTGTTCCCTCTACAGATGACCGACTATTCCCCGGACGCCACCGACTGGCGCATCCTCGATGTCCTCCAGCGCGAGGGCCGCGCCACGTTCGCCGAGCTCGCCCGGGAGGTGGCCATGTCCTCGAGCGCCGTGACGGAACGGGTCCGCAGGCTGGAGGAGGCCGGAGTCATCAGCGGCTACGCGGCGGTGGTCGACCCGGAGCGGCTGGGGCTGCCGATCCTCGCCTTCGTCCGGCTGCGTTACCCGAACGGCAACTACAAGCCGTTCCACGACCTCCTCGACAGCACGCCGGAGATCCTGGAGGCCCACCACGTCACGGGCGACGACTGCTTCGTCCTCAAGGTGACGGCCCGCTCCATGAGTCACCTGGAGGCGGTGTCCGGAAGGATCGGTGCCCTCGGGTCCGTCACCACGAGCGTCGTCTACTCCTCACCGCTGCCGCGGCGGGCGGTCAGCCGCTGACTCCGTCGCCTGCCCGGTGCCGTACCGCGGATCCGTGCCGTTCCTTCACCACTTCGAGCTGGGCGGGGATACGGCGGCGCAGATCGGCGACGTGGCTGACGATGCCGACGCTGCGGTCCCGCTCCCGCAGGGAGTCCAGCACGTCGAGGACCTCGTCGAGGGTCTGGTCGTCCAGGCTGCCGAACCCCTCGTCGATGAAGAGGGTGTCCAGCCGCATGCCGCCCGCCTCGTCGGTGACGACATCGGCGAGCCCGAGCGCCAGGGCGAGCGAGGCGAAGAACGTCTCGCCGCCGGAGAGCGTGGCCGTGTCGCGTTCACGGCCGGTCCAGGCGTCGATGACATGCAGCCCGAGTCCCGCCCTGCGACCTCCGGTTCGGGCGTCGGAGTGCACCAGCGTGTACCGGCCGGACGACATCCGCCGCAGCCTGGCGGTTGCCGCCGCAGCCACCTGTTCGAGGCGGGCCGCGAGCACGTAGGACTCCAGCCGCATCTTGCGTTCGTTGTCCGCCGAGGTGCCGGCGGTGAGACCGGCGAGCCGGGCGATCCGCTCGTACTCCTCACGGACCGGCCCAAGGGCCCGCACCTCTTGTGCCGCATGCCGGGAGAGCCGGGCGAGTTCGGCGCAGCGCTCGCGGGCCGCGGCGTGGGCACCCGCCCCGTCCCGCAGCAGCCGCTCCGCCGTGTCGTGCGCCGCCCGCGCGGTGTCCGGGGCGGCCGGGGGACGGCCCGCCGCCGTGCGGGCCTCCGTCTCGGCCAGCCGGTCGGCCACGGCCGCCGCCTCGGCCTGCCAGGCGTCGATCAGGTGCTGGAGCTCTCGCTGCCGGGGGTCGGGGAGCACCGTCTCGGCGGCGGCCCGTGGAGTGTCGAAGCCGGACCGGAACGCCACGTCGGCGAGCCTGCCGTCGGCCTCCTTGAGCCGCGCCGCCGCGTTCTCCTCCTCGCGCAGCGTCCCGGCCGCCTCGACGAGCAGGGCTACCCGGCGCTGGAGGAGAGCCGCGTGCTCGGTGACGCTGCCCGACTCGCCACGTGCCTGTGCCAGGACCTCTTGCAGGGCCGACTGTTCGGCGTCGAGGCCTTCGCGCCGCGATGTGCGGGCGGCGGCCCGGCGCTCGGCCTGCTGACGGTCGTTCGTCCGTTGTTCCTGCTCGCGTTCGGCGGCGGCGAGGGCCTCGCGCGCCGCGTGCGTGCCGGTGGCGGTCCGGTACGCCTCGGTGTGTTCCCCGGTCAGGGCGGACACGAGTTCGGTGAGCGCTTCGACCGTCGGCTCGGCGTCCCGGCCCTCGCCGTCCGACTCCCGCGCGTCGCCGGCCGTGTCCACGGCCTGGCCGTCCCCGGTGCCCGCCGCTTCGGCACGAGCCGCCGCGTACAGCTCACGTACGGCTCCGAGCGCGTGCTCCGCGTCGGTGCGCGCCTGCTCGGCGCGTCGGTGGGCGGCTTCGGCGGTCTCCTCCGTGGCCTGGTCGACGTGCCCGTCGCCGGCGCGGGCGGGCCGCGGGTGCTCGGCCGAGCCGCAGACCGCGCAGGCCCTGCCCTCGACCAGTTCCCGGGCGAGTTCGGCCGCGATGTCGCGCAGCCGGCGTTCGCGGAGGTCGAGCCAGGACTCGCGGGTGGCGAGGGCCTGCTCGCGGGCCGTGCCGAGGCGCTCCTCGGCGTCCGCCGTCCGTACGGCCAGCGCGTCCCTGCGCCGGGCGGCGTCGAGCCTCCGGCGGGCCGGTTCGAGCCGTCCCGCCAGCAGTTCGGCGCGGGTCGCCGCCTCCTGCGCCACCTCGATGCGGGTGTGCAGGGCGTGCCGGGTGGCTTCCCAGCCGGCGAGCCAGCTCTCGGTGTCCCGGATCAGTTCGTCGTCCGCCCTGGCCTGCCGTTCCAGTGCGTCGCGTTCACTGTCGATCTCGGCGCTGCGCCGCTCGGCGCGGCGTGCGGCGTCCAGCGCGCCGAGCTCCTCGCGGAGCCGGCGTTCCAGTGCCGTCAGTTGTTCGGCGCCCGCGTCCGCCAGGTCGCCGGGCAGCCCGGCCCGGGAGCGTTCGCGGGCTGCGCCGGCCCGCCGGTAGGCCCGTGCCGCCTCCTCGCGGAGCTCCAGCGCCGGGACGACCAGATCCGCCTTGCGGGCGCGCCTCAGCCGGTCCTGTGCCCGGTCGTGCTCCTGCCTGCCTGCTTCGACCGCGGTGGCACGGCGTTGCGTCTCCCCGTACCGCTGCTGGAGCCCGGCCAGTTCGCGCTCGGCGTCCAGCGCAAGGCGCGCTGCCGTCTGCCGGTTCTCGGCGCCGGCCAGTACCGAAGCGGTGATGTCGAGCCGTTCCCAGGCCCCGCTGCGCGCGGTCGCGGCCCATTCCAGTACGGCGTCCGCGAGGCCGGGTTCGCCGGGCTGCACCTCGGGCAGCGGGCATTCGTCCGCGGCGGGGCCGGCCGCCTGGGCGATCCGCTGCGCGACGGCGAGGATCTTCTCGTCCCCGGCTCTGACCTGCGTCTCGGCGGCCCGGCGCAGATCGGCGAGGCGCTCCTCGACCGCGGCGAAGCGACGGGTGTCGAAGAGCCTGCCGAGCAGTTTGCCGCGCGCCTCGGCGTCGGCGCGCAGGAAGCGGGCGAAGTCTCCCTGGGGAAGGAGCACCACCTGGCAGAACTGGTCCCGGCTCATACCGATGAGCTGGGTGATCTCCTCCCCGATCTCCTGGTGCGAGCGGCTGAGCGCCCGCCATCCCTGCTCGGGGTCGTACTCGCGGAGCCGGCTCTGTGCCTTCTCCGTGGTGTGACCGCCGCCGCGTTTCTTGGGGCGGGGCTGGGCGGGCCGCCGGGTGATCTCCAGCCGGCGTCCGCCGATGGTGAGTTCGAGCCGGATCTCGGTCGGCAGGTCGGCCGGGGCGTGGTCGCTGCGCAGCGAGGTTCCCGGGCTCTGCCGGGCGCCGGGCACGGCTCCGTACAACCCGTAGCAGACGGCGTCCAGGACCGAGGTCTTGCCCGCACCCGTCGGTCCGTGCAGCAGGAAGATACCGGCCGCGGAGAGCGCGTCGAAGTCGATCTCCTGCGTGGCGCCGAACGGTCCGAAGGCGGTGATGCCGAGACTGTGGAGCCTCACTGGTTCACCTCGTGCACGCTCTCGTCGACGCGTACGTGGTCGAAGGCGCCGCGCAGCACCGTCCGCTCCAGTTCGTCGGTGCCGTTCCCGCCGCGCACATGGGCCACGAAGTCCTCTGCGATGCTCTGGTCGTCACGTCCGCGCAACCGCTGGGCGTAGGAGGTCTGCGGGTCGTCGGGCTCCCGTTCCGGTTCGAAGGCGAGGCTGAGCGTGTGCGGGAACCGCTCGACGAGCCGGGCCATCGGATCGGCAGGGCGGGCCGGGTCGGTGAGGGTGGCCTCCACCCAGGAGTGCTCGTGCCGCTCCAGGGCCGGGTCGTCGAGCAGGGCGTCGAGTCGGCCGCGGAGCCTGGCGAGCGGGCGGGGCACCGGGCAGTCGACGCGTTCGGCGGCGACCGCGCCCGTGGCGTCCAGGTCGATCAGCCACATCGTCTTGCGATGGGTGGCCTCGGAAAAGGAGTACGCGAGCGGGGAACCCGAATACCGGACGCGTTCGGAGACGGTCTGGCAGCCGTGCAGGTGTCCGAGCGCCACATAGTCGACGCCGTCGAAGACTCCGGCAGGGACCGCGGCGACGCCGCCGACGGTGATGTCGCGTTCGCTGTCGCTGGGTTCACCGCCCGCGACGAAGGCATGGGCGAGGACGACGGAGCGGGTGGTGGCGTCCCTGGTGCCGAGATCGGCCCGGACCCGGTCCATGGCGGCGCCCAGCACGGCCTCGTGCCCCGCTCGTTGGGCCTTGAACTCGTCCTTGACGAGGGCGGGTTCCAGATACGGGAGCCCGTAGAACGCGACATCGCCGTGGGCGTCGCCGAGCACGACCGGGGTGGCGCAGTGCGCGGGGTCGGTGCGCAGATGGATACCGGCCAGCCCGATGAGTCCTGCGCCGACGCCGAGCCGGCGGGCCGAGTCGTGGTTCCCGGAGATCATGACGGTGGGCACACCGGCCGCGGCGAGCCGGTGCAGCGCGTCGTCGAAGAGCTCGACCGCGGAGAGCGGCGGCACCGCCCTGTCGTACACGTCACCCGCCACGAGCACGACGTCGACCTCGTGGTCGCGCACCGTCGCCACCAGGTGGTCGAGGTACGCGGCCTGGGCGTCGAGCAGCGAGACGCGGTGGAAGGACCGTCCCAGGTGCCAGTCCGATGTGTGCAAAATCTTCAAGACCCGGCTCCGACCTGCATGTTTCGTTTCCTCCACCCTTGGGGCCGCGTCCGCTGCGCTTCGGAGCCGCCCGGCCCGGCGGCCGGTACCCGTCACACCCGCGCGGTCCCGCCCCCGCACCCCCGCGCACCACAGTACTCAGGCGTCGCCGTACGCCTCGCCGCCCAGCTCCAGTCGCGCCTCGCCCGCCGTCGCGTCGGCCAGCCACCGCCGGAACTCATCCACATCGGCGTCCGGCAGCCCGATCCCGATGGTGACCGCCTCCGCGTACCGGACCTCGCGCACGGTCCGTCCGGTGGCGCGCAGTTCGTTCTCCAGCCGGCCCGCCCGCTGGTGGTCCACGGTGACGGTGGCGAGCCGGAAACGCTGCCGGGTGATCGTGCCGACGGCGTCGAGCGCCTCACCGACCGCTCCCCCGTAGGCCCGGATCAGTCCGCCCGCGCCGAGCTTCACACCGCCGTAGTAGCGGGTGACGACGGCGGTGACGTACCGCATCTCGCGTCGCGTCAGCATCTGCAGCATGGGTACCCCGGCGGTGCCTCCGGGCTCGCCGTCGTCACTGGCCTTCTGCACGGAGGCGTCGGCGCCGATCACGTACGCGAAGCAGTTGTGGGAGGCCGTCGGGTGTTCCCTGCGGACGCGCGCGACGAATTCCTGCGCCTCCTGCTCGGTGGCGGCGGGGGCGAGCGCGCAGATGAAGCGCGACCGGTTGATCTCGGTCTCGTGCACGCCCGCTCGGGCGACTGTCCGGTACTGCTCCTGCATCCCGCCAGCCTATGCGCAGGCGGGGGAATGGTCCGGGGCGGCCGTCCGTTGTGCGGATCATGGACGCAGACACGGAGACGATCCGCAGGATTCTGACCGGTACCGGGGACACGTGGGCGGTGGTGGGGCTCTCCGGCAACCGCTCGCGCGCCGCCTACGGGGTGGCCCAGGTCCTTCAGCGCTTCGGCAAGCGGGTGGTCCCGGTGCATCCGAAGGCGGAGCGGGTGCACGGTGAGGACGGGTACGCCTCACTGGCGGACATCCCGTTCCCGGTCGATGTGGTGGACGTCTTCGTCAACAGCGAACTGGCCGGAGCGGTCGCCGACGAGGCGGTCTCGATCGGAGCCTCCGCGGTCTGGTTCCAGCTCGGGGTGATCGACGAGCAGGCTTACGAACGCACCCGCGCCGCCGGGCTCGACATGGTCATGGACCGGTGCCCCGCCATCGAGATCCCCGCGCTCGGCCACTGAGGCCGTCACCGTCCGGCCGAATGTGCGTGGTGTCACACTCCGCGCCGGGCTGCCAGAATGACCCGCTGTGAGTACTGCCCCCGCCCTCGGTGTCGTGAGCGTCTCCCACAGCCGTGCCCGGCTGGCCGGGCATCTGGCCCGGCTGGGCGTGGAGCGGGGAGGCGTACTGATGGTGCACGCCTCGCTGCGCACGGTGGGGGCGGTCGACGGCGGGGTACGGGCCGTGGCGGGCGCCCTGCGTGATGCGCTGGGGCCGAGGGGCACTCTGGTCGTACCGGCCTTCACTCCGGAGAACTCCGACACCTCCCCGCACTACCGCTCACGGGTGCGCGGCCTCGACGACCGGGAGCGGGAGGCCGTGCGGGCGGACATGCCCGCGTTCGATCCGGCCACCACACCGGCCCCCTCGATGGGGCTCCTGTCCGAGACCGTCCGGCGGTCCCCCGGTTCGGTGCGCAGCGGCCATCCCCAGACGTCGTTCGCGGCCGTGGGTCCGCTCGCCCGCCAGGTGGTGACCGGGCACCGCCCCGACTGCCATCTCGGCGAGGACTCCCCGCTGGCCGGGCTGCACGGCCTGCGGGCGCAGATCCTGCTGCTGGGGACCGGCTTCGACTCCTGCAGCGCGTTCCATCTCGCCGAGTACCGGGTGCCGTCCCCGCCCCGGCGCACCTACCGCTGCGTGGTGCGGGACGGCGGCGGGCGGCGGTGGTGGGAGTACGAGGACGTGGCGCTGGACGACAGCGACTTCGCGGCCCTCGGCGCGGACTTCGAGCGGTCGGCACGGCCCCCGGCCATCGCAGCCGGCATGGTGGGTTCGGCCCCGAGCCGGCTCTTCCGCTTCCCCGAAGCGGTCGCCTTCGCCACGCGGTGGCTGCCCGCTCACCGGCGCCGCACGGCCGGCAGCCTGCTCAGCCCCTGATACCGAGCCCCTCGACCACGACCGCGCCCGGCAGCGCCGCCAGCGCCTTGCCCGGCATGATCAGCTTGCCCCGGCGGCTGCCGCTGCCGATCAGGACCCATTCCTGGTCCACGACGGCGGGGTCGACCAACAGCGGCCAGGACCGCGGGAGTCCGACGGGAGTGATGCCGCCGTACTCCATGCCCGTGTCGCCGACCGCCGTGTCCATCGGGGCGAACCGCGCCTTGCGGACGCCGAGGTGCCGGCGGACCGTGCCGTTCACATCGACGCGGGAGTGGGACAGCACGAGGCAGGCCGCCAGTGTGACGTCCTCCCCGCGCTTGCCCGCCACGACGACGCAGTTGGCCGAACGGTTCAGCAGGTCGGCCCCGTGATGCTCGACGAAGGCAGCGGTGTCGGCGATCTCCGGGTCCGTGTCGACGTGGATGATCTGCTCCGCGGGGATACCGCCCCAGCCTTCGCCGACCGCGGCGGCCACCGGGGCGGTGAGCAGTTCGAGGCGTTCGGCGGCGGGGCGGGCGTCCTCGAAGGAGCCGATGGGTGCGCGCATGCGCGCCACGCTAACAGCCCAGCCCAGCCGGCCGGTTGGACGTCTCATCTGACAGGAGGGATGGACACGGCCATGGTGAGCGCGACGGGCTCGGAGCCCTCGTTCCGGTAGGCGTGGGGGTAGTGCGCCTCGAAGGTCGCGGAGGTGCCGGCGGGCACGGCGTACGGGGTGCCGTCGACGACCAGGGTGAGGTCGCCGTCCGTGACGTGGAGCAGTTCCACCGTGCCCTCGGGGTGCGGGTCGGAGGCGCTGCTGTCGCCGGGCATCAGGTGCCAGGACCAGAGTTCGAGCGGGCCGCGGGCCTCCGTACCGACCAGCAGGGTGGTGGAGCTTCCCGCCTCCGTGGACCACATGCGTACCGCCTGATCGGCGGGGACCAGACGGACAGGGGTGTCCTGGTCGTAGTCGAGGAGCGTGGTGATGCTGACGCCCAGCGCGTCCGCGAGCTTGACCGTGGTGCCGACGCTCGGGTTGGTGCGTGCCTGCTCGATCTGGATGATCATGCCGCGACTGACCCCGGCACGGGTGGCGAGGGCGTCCAGGGTGAAGCCCCGCTCCCCGCGCCAGCGCTTGAGGTTGCGCGCGAGGGACTGGGTCAGCTGGTCGAGATCAGTCACATTCCGTCCAATATCCGGGCCGTCCGCTTCCGGCGATGCCGACCGTCTAATATTTTGGATGACAGGGTCAAAAATATTGCACTACGGTGTGGTGCACCCAACCGTTCACCGCACTGTACTGCGAGGCCCGCCCATGACAGCACTGTTCGCCCTGGCCACCAGCTTGCTGTGGGGGCTGGCCGACTTCGGTGGCGGGCTGCTGACCCGGCGTACTCCCGCGCTCACCGTCGTGGTCGTCTCGCAGACCGCCGCCGCCGGCGTGCTCGCCTTGATCGTGATCGTCACGGGCGGCTGGAGCGAGGTGGACGGCCGGCTCTGGTACGCCGTCGCGGCCGGTGCGGTGGGGCCGGTCGCGATGCTGAGTTTCTACAAGGCGCTGGCGCTCGGCCCGATGGGGGTGGTGTCCCCGCTCGGCTCGCTGGGGGTCGCCGTGCCGGTGAGCGTCGGACTGATCGTCGGCGAGCGTCCGGGTCCGCTGCAGTTCGCCGGTGTCGCCGTGGCGGTGGCGGGCATCGTGCTGGCCGGTGGTCCGCAGCTCCGGGGTGCCCCGGTGCAGCGCCGGGCGGTACTGCTGACCCTGGTCGCGGCGTTCGGCTTCGGAGCCGTGATGTCCTTGATCGCCGAGGCGTCCACCACGGTCACCGGGCTCTTCCTGGCCCTTCTCGTGCAGCGGATCACCAACATCGCGGTGGGCGGCACGGCGCTGTACGTCTCCGTGCGGCGCGGCGCCCGTGCGCTTCCCGAGGAGGGCGGGGCCGCCGTGGTGCGGGCCGCCCTGCCGGCCCTGGCGTTCGTGGGTCTCGCGGACGTGGCGGCCAACGGGACGTACTCGATCGCCGCCCAGCACGGGCCCGTCACCGTCGCCGCGGTCCTGGCCTCCCTCTACCCGGTGGTCACGGCCCTGGCCGCACGCGGCTTCCTGGGTGAGCGGCTGCGTGGCGTGCAGGCGGCCGGCGCCGGGCTCGCACTGGTGGGCACGGTGCTGCTCGCGACCGGCTGACGTGCCGGCAACTCCGGCCGATCAGTTCTCGTCGAGCTCGGCCAGGGCCAGCAACTGCTCGGGGGTCACGCCCTCCGGGATCGGCACCGGGGCCGGTGTGCGCAGGGGCGGCTGCCAGCCGTTCTCGGGGTCCCAGCTGCGTACGACACGGGCGGGCGCCCCGGCCACCACCGCGTTGTCGGGCACCTCTCCGCGCACCACCGCGCCCGCCGCCACCACCACGTTGCGGCCGAGCCGGGTGCCGGGGAGGACCACCGCTCCGGTACCGATCCAGCAGCCTGGGCCGATGGCGACCGGCTCCATCCGCGGCCACTGGCGGCCGACCGGTTGCTGCGGATCGTCGTAGCTGTGGTTGGTCGAGGTGATGTAGACGTACGGGCCGCAGTAGGTGTCCGCGCCGATCGTCACGGTCGTGTCGGCGACGACATGGCTGCCGCGGCCGAGCACCACCCCGTCGCCCAGGGTCAGGATCGGACCGGGTCCGAGGTCCAGATCGGGCATGAGACCGGCCGTGAGGGTGACCTGTTCACCGATGACACAGTGGTTGCCGAGCTCGATCCACCGCTCCCCGAAGACCGTGCCCTGTGGGAACGCCAGCCGGGTGCCCTCGCCGATCCGGCCGAACCTCAGCCCGCCGGGGTGCGTCGCGGTGACCGCGCCCGTCTCCCGCACCCAGCGCCAGCAGCGGTGGACGACCCCGGACAGGGCGCGCCGCCGCCAGGCGGTCAGGGCGGAGACCGTGTCTCTGTTCTTCGGCACTCGCACACGGTAGTCGGCAGGCCCGGGGCCGGTATCCGCGCCGGCCTGTGATCTTCACCCCACCCGGACCCCGGCCCGCGGAACCGTCGCATACGGTTTCCCCGGCGGGACCGGACGGCCGCGGCCGCACGGCCGCCACCCACAGCACCGGAGCACGGAGGAACGCGCGATGGCAGAGCAGGCGTTGATCACCGCGATGGGCGGCAAGGAGCCGGACATCGACGCGTCCGCCTTCACCGCCCCGACCTCGGTCGTGATCGGTGAGGTCACCATGGCGGCCGGGTCCAGCGTCTGGTACCACGCGGTGCTGCGCGCCGACTGCGGTCCGATCGTCATCGGCGCCGGGTCCAACATCCAGGACAACTGCAGCGTCCATGTCGACCCCGGCTTCCCCGTCACGGTCGGCGAGCGCGTCTCGGTCGGGCACAACGCGGTGCTGCACGGCTGCACCATCGAGGACGACGTCTTGGTCGGCATGGGGGCCACCGTCCTGAACGGCGCGCACATCGGCACCGGTTCACTGATCGCCGCCCAGGCCCTCGTCCCGCAGGGGATGCGGGTGCCGCCCGGCTCGCTGGTCGCGGGGGTGCCCGCCAAGGTCAAGCGGCAGCTGACCGAGGAGGAGCTGGACGGCGTGCGGTTCAACGCGGTCGGCTATGTCGAGCTGGCCAAGGCGCACCGCGAGGCCTTCGAGGGCTGAGCGCGGAGGAGTTCCGCGGAGCCGGACGCGAGGGCCCCTGACGACGCGAGGCCCCGGCCGCGCGGCCGGGATCCGCACGGGTCAGTCGGCCGCCGGCACGGTCCCCGGCTCGGGCGTGGAGTCCGCCGCCTGAGCCGCCGCCGCCTTCTTGGCCCGGTTCTTGAGGACCAGCATCGAGGCGAGTCCGATCAGGACCGCGATGGCCAGTCCCAGGTACGAGAACCGCTTGAGCCAGGCCTCCGCGACGACACCCACCGAGTAGATGACGGCGGTGGTGCCGCCGGCCCAGGCGATCCCGCCGAGCAGGTTGGCGGTCAGGAACTTCCAGTACGGCATGTGCAGGACGCCGGCGAGCGGCCCGGCGAAGATGCGCAGCAGTGCGACGAAGCGGCCGAAGAAGACCGCCCACATGCCCCACTTCTGGAACGAGCGTTCCGCCATGGCGATCTGGCCCTCGCCGAAGTGGCGTGGGAATTTCCCGCCGAGCCAGGCGAGCAGCGGACGTCCGCCCTTGCGGCCGATGGCGTAGCCGATCGAATCGCCGATCACCGCTCCGGCCGAGGCGCAGGCGCCCAGGATCCAGGGGTTGATGCCGTCGTGTCCCGCGGCCAGCAGCGCCGCGCTGATCAGGACGATCTCACCCGGCAGCGGGATGCCGAGGCTCTCCAGACCGATGACGACGCCCACCAGGAGGTAGACGCTGATCGCTGGGACGGTCTCCAGCCACTCCTGGATGTGCAACGCCGGTTCCTCCGTAGTGATGTCCTGTCGCCCGCCGGACAACTCATCGGCGCACAGCGGGAAGCCTACCCGGCGCGCCGCCCGCCGGGACAGCGCGAAGGGCCGCCCCGCAGCCCCTGCCGGGTGCGGGACGGCCCCTGTGCCGCCGGGACGTACTCAGCTGTTCGGGCGCAGCGTCCAGACCACGGTCATCTCACCGGTCACGGCGCCGTCCGTGCGCTGGATCCGGATGGCCACGGGGAACTCGGGTCGCTTGCCCTCGTCGAGCTCGGCGACGACGTCGGCCACCGGCCGGCCGAGAGTGGCGGTGGCGGTGACATCGCCCATGGCCAGCTTCGTGTAGCCGATCTCGGCCTTCACCGCGAGCGGCACGGCCCGGGTCAGCTGGTCCCCGAACGCGGCGATGACGATGGCACCGCTCGCCGATTCCGCCAGCGTGAACATCGCGCCGGCGTGCGGTCCGCCGACATGGTTGTGGTAGTCCGGCTGGTCCGGCAGGCGGACCACCGCGCGTTCGGCGGTGGACTCCAGGAATTCGAGGTTGAGGGTCCGGACCATCGGAACCGTCGCGGCGACCATCTCGCCCGCGGTCATCTGTTCAGCGCTCATGAGCTTGATGTTACTCACGAGTAGACAGGTTTGGCCATGCCCGGGAGACCGCCCGGTGCGTGCCGGCGCCGTCCTTCACCGTCCGCTCACGGGGGCGGCCGTAGCCTGCCGGTCGCGGCACCTCTATCGTTACTCGCCATGTGGCCAGGACAGCAGCCGCCCGGGGGCGAGCAAAACCCGCAGGACCAGAACCAGAACCCGTACCAGCAGCCGGGGTACCAGCAGCCGAATCCCTATCAGCAGCCGGGACAGCAGCAGCCGGGCGCGCCCGAGCAGCAGCCCGGTTACGGCTATCCGCAGCAGGGGCAGCCGCAGGGCCAGCCGGGCTACAACCCGTACCAGCAGCCGACCACGCCGCAGTACGCGGTGCCGGGTCCGCCCGGCGGGCCAAAGCCCGGCAACGACAAGAAGAAGACGACCGTCATCGCCATCGTCGCTGCGGTCGCGGTGGTCGCCGCCGCCGTGGTCACCGGCGTCGTCGTGATGAACAAGGACGACGACAAGGACGGCAAGAACGTCGCCGAAGGCAAGAAGTCGTCCGCGCCCGCCAAGCCCTCCGAGTCCGCCTCGTCGCCGGAGGCGAACCCGCGCGGTGACGAGGAGGACGCCAAGCCGCTCATCGCGGGCTGGAAGGTGGTGACCAACCCGAAGTGGGGCACGCAGTTCGATGTGCCCGCCGACTGGGAGGTCTCACGCCCCGGCGTTTCCTCGTTCTTCGAGGACGACGCGAAGGGTGACGGCTCACCGCTCATCGGCTTCTCCGCGCCGGCCGACCTCAAGAGCAAGTGGTGCGTCGACGACTCCGACAAGGACGGCATCAAGGAGAACAGCAGCCTGGCCGGGACCGGCACACGCGGCGCCGAGGGCGCCACCGACGCCGATGTGAACGCGCGGAACGAGGCGGGCACCTGGGCGTGGGGTGCGTACGCGCAGCACATGCCGAAGAGCACCATCAAGATCAGCAAGGCCAAGCAGTACACCACCAAGTCGGGTCTGACGGGCAGCCTGGTCACCGCCAAGGCTCCCAACGTCACCAAGAAGAAGAAGTGCGACACCGACGGCAAGACCATCGCCTTCACCTTCAAGAACACCAGCGGTGCCTTCTCGTCCTGGGTGCTGTACGCCGCCGACAACGTGCCCGACGAGCTGCCGGACACGACGATCCAGAAGATTCTGAGCACCGTGCGCCTGGTGAAGATCACCGAGTCCTGACGCTCCGCCGCACCGCATTTGGCACAGCGGGGTCACTGCGGCGATAGTCCTTCGGTGACTGCCGCCGACCTCGTACCCCCATCGGCCCGCCCCTCCCGGGCGGGCCGCAACTACCGGCTGCTGACCGCCGCCGCGATCATCTCGGGCCTGGGCACCAATGGCGCGCTGATCGCGGCGGCGTTCGCGGTCCTGGACGCCGGTGGCGACGCCGGTGACGTCGGTCTGGTCGCCGCCGCCAGGACCGCGCCGCTGGTGCTGTTCCTGCTGATCGGCGGAGCGGTCGCGGACCGGCTGCCGCGCCACCGGGTGATGGTCGCGGCGAACACCCTCAACTGCGTCTCGCAGGCCGCCTTCGCCTGGCTGGTCCTGGCAGGCGAGCCCCGGCTGTGGCAGATGATGGTGCTCACCGCGCTGTGCGGCACCGGGCAGGCCTTCTTCAACCCGGCGGCCGAGGGCATGCTGATGTCCACCGTCAGCGCCGAACAGGCGGGGCGCGCCTTCGCCCTCTTCCGGATGTCGATGCAGGGCGCCGCCATCGGCGGAGCCGCGCTCGGCGGGGCCATGATCGCGGCGATGGACCCGGGCTGGGTGCTGGCGGTCGACGCCGCCGCGTTCGCGGTGTCAGGTGCCCTGCGCGCTCTCCTGGACGTCAGCCACATTCCGGCGCGTGAGCCCGGCGGCGGTCTGCTCGCCGATCTGCGGGACGGCTGGCGCGAGGTGGTCGGCCGCACCTGGCTGTGGGCCGTGGTGGCGCAGTTCTCGGTGGTGGTCGCCGCCGTCGGGGCCGCCGAGGCGGTCTACGGTCCGCTGGTCGCCGAGGACGAGCTCGGCGGCGCCCGCCCCTGGGGCTTCGCCCTCGCCGCCTTCGGTGTCGGCACCCTGGCCGGGGCGGTGCTGATGATGCGGTGGAAGCCGCAACGGCTCCTGCTGGCCGGGACGCTCTGCGTGTTCCCGCTGGCGCTGCCGTCCGCGGGGCTCGCGGTGCCGCTCTCCGTGGCGGGGCTCTGCGCGGTGATGTTCGTCAGCGGGGCCGCGATCGAGGTGTTCGGGGTGTCCTGGATGACCGCCCTGCATCAGGAGATCCCCGAGGAGAAGTTGTCCCGGGTCTCGGCGTACGACTGGTTCGGGTCGGTGGCCATGGTGCCGCTGGCGACCGCGCTGGCCGGCCCGGTGGAGTCGCTGGTCGGACGCAGCCAGGCGTTGTGGGGCTGCGCGGCGCTGGTCGTCCTGGTCACCGGGGCCGTGCTGTGCGTGCCGGACGTACGCAATCTGCGGCGCAGGTCCGCCCCCACGGAGGTGGTGGCCGCCGGTGCGCCCGTCTCAGCCGATGCCGAAGGAGCCGTCGGGCGGCTCGGGTGAGTCGACCGCCTCGTCGTCACCGACCGGCGCGGCTCCCCTGACGAGCCGGGCCACGGCGGCGCCGTGCTCGACGCGGGCCGGGAACGCGTCGGCGGCACAGCGGCGGGTCAGGGCGGCCGTGTCGAAGGGGGCGTGGGAGGCGACGAGGACGACGTTGCCGAAGCGCCGGCCCCGCAGCACCGCGGGCTCGGCGATCACGGCGAGCTCCGCGAAGACGGTCGCGAAGGTGGCCAGTTGCGGGCGCAGGAAGTCGAAGGGCGCCCCGTCGGCGAGATTGGCGGCGTACACCCCGTCGGCACGCAGCGCCCGTGCGGCGGCCCGTGCGTAGGGGACGGAGGTCAGATGGGCGGGCACCCGCGAGCCGCCGAAGACATCCGCGATCAGGACGTCCACGGAACCGGGCGTGGTCGCCTCGAGCCACTCGCGGGCGTCCGCGCCGTGCACGGTGGTCCCGCTGCCGTCCGGCAACGGCAGATGCTCGGCGACGAGGTCGAGCAGCCCGTGGTCGGCCTCGACGACGTCCTGCCGGGAGCCGGGGCGCGTCGCGGCGGCATAACGAGCCAGGGTGAGGGCGCCGCCGCCGAGGTGGAGAACGTCGAGCGGCGCGCCGGGTTCGGCGGCGCAGTCCACGACGTGGCCGAGCCGGCGCGCGTACTCGAATTCGAGGTGTTCCGGCGCGTCCAGATCGACGTACGACTGGGGCGCCCCGTCGACGGTCAGCAGCCAGGCGCGCTCCCGGTCCACGTCGGGAAGCAGTCTGGCGGTGCCCCGGTCCACGTCGCGGATGACGGGTATCGACTCGTTCACTCCCCCATTGTGCGGTGCCGGAACGGCTGCTCATGACCCCGGCCGGGTCCGCCTCCCGTGGAGTGCGGGAGGCCGACCCCGGCCGGCCGTGGCCGCTCACAGCACCCCCGTGAACCCTCCCCCGCCCAGACGGCCGCCCCCCACCACGAGGGC
>NZ_JBHXUW010000039.1:0-83276 GCF_042672475.1 Streptomyces sp. NPDC127177 | reverse complement strand
GCCCGGTTTGGTTTTACCCGGGGCGCCGCCCTCGGCGGTTGTGCCCGCACCGGCCGGCCGCTCGTCCCGCGGGGCGACGCCACGTCGCTCACGGTGTTTGTCCTCCTCCGTCCCGTCGCGAGGACAGCCGCGGGCCGCACCCCCTGAAGAGGTGCGGCCCGCGGCTGTTCCTGCGGCTCCCGGACGGGTCTGTGACTAGCTGTTGCTGCCGGTGAAGTAGTTCTGCAGCCCCGGCACCGTGAGCGTCCCGCCGAACTGGCCTGCCTGCGTCACCTTCACGTTGGTGAAGAAGGCGAACGGCACGTTGATCGGCGGCGGGGTCTCCGGGCTGAACGTGATCGGGATGAGGCCGAAGAGGTTGCCCTTCAGCTCCTCCGTGTACATCGTCACCGTGCCGTTGCGGATGGTGGAGGTGGAACCCTTCCGCGCCTGCACGTGACCGGTGACGCCCGACTGCGGACCGACCGTCTTCTGGTGGAGGTCCTTGATGTCGACGGATGAGGCGGTGAACTTCAGCACCTTCTTCGTGCTGCCGTCGCCCTTCTCCACCTCGACGATGCCCTTGTAGTCGAGCCCGCTCAGGGTGAGCAGCGAGCTCTCCAGGATCCACGGGTCGTTCGGGAGGCGGGGGATGCCCTGCTCCAGATCGGCCGCGGCCAGTGCCTTCGGGTCGGCGGTCGGGCACGGGAAGGAGGGCTTGGCGCCGTCCGGGATGTCCTCGTCCTTCTTGGGGTCGAGTCCCTTGACGTCCTCGTCGAGCTCCTCGACCGGCTTGCCCGCCTTGCCGGCCGCCTCGCGGATGGCGTCGGCGGTCTTGCCGGCCGTGTCCTTCGCCGCGTCGGTGACCTTCGAGACGGGCTTGTCGGCCGCCTTGTCGGAGGACTTGCCGGCGGACTTGTCGGAGGTGTCGGCGGACGGCTTCGGGGTCGCGGTGGTGGCGCTCGGCGACGGCTCGGCCGTCTCCTTGTCCGGTCCGTCGAAGAGGTCCTTCAGCGCGTCGCCGAGTCCCAGCGGGTCGAGGGGGTTCTTCGACTTGGTGGGTGAAGGAGTCGCACTCGGCTTCGCGGCCTCGGCGTCGTCGCTCTTCTTCGTCGAGTCGGCCTTCGTGTCGCCCGTGGAACTCGGCGACGGCGTGGTCGAGGGCTTCGGGGTGGCCCCGTCGCTCTTCTCCGGCGTGGCCTTGTCGGTGGTGCTCGCGGACGGCGAGGGCGACTTCGTCGCGGACGCGGACGGCTCCGGCGACTCGCTCGGCTCGTCGGAACGGGTCACGCACGGGCCTGGAGCGAAGGGGATGTCCGAGCTGTCGTCGGCCATCGCCAGCTTCGGGGTGAGGCCCATCCCGACGAACACGGCGGTCGGCATCGCGGCCAGCGCGAACGCCTTCTTGCCCGCCGGCATGTGGAGCTTCGTCAGCAGCGACTTCCTGGGGGCGGCGTGGCGCGGCCCTCTTCGCTCCTGGAGCCCGCTCTCGCCCACGGCGTCCGCCTGATTGTCGTCACCCCGCACGATGCCTCCCGCCGTCGACCTCAACTGTCGTGTCGTACTGCGCCGGCTCCTGCTGGGGAACAGCGCTCCCGTAGAGGGCGCCCCCGGGGTGTTCGGCGGTCTGCTCGTCCTTCGCGAACGAGAGGCCCTCCGGTGCTCCCTCTGCGGGTGCCTGCCCGGCCGGCGCCGCCTCGTCCGTCTGCGGAGCGCCCGGCGCCCAGGCGATGGAGAGTGCGCCACCGAGCAGGGCGAGCAGGAAGCCGATCAGGAAGCCGCCGATGTTGGCGACGGGGATCGATATCAGTGCGAGCAGGATCGCGGCGACGCCCGCGAACACCCTGACTATGTGGTGGAACCACATGGTCAGACCGAGAGTGATCAGCAGGACGCCGATGATCAGCGACCCGGCGCCCGCCGTGGTGGACATGGCCAGCGTCATATTGCCGAGGTGCATGTTCGCGTACGGGAAGTACGCGATGGGCAAGCCGCCGAGAATGGTGAACAGACCCGCCCAGAACGGCCGGTTACCCCGCCAGGTGCGGAAGCGTCGCCGGTAGACGCGGAGGTAGTGCTCGTTCTGCCCTGTGGATTCGGGGCTCATGGAAAACAGCTCCCTGGAACCGGTACTGCTGTGAGAAGAGAAGGGTGGGTGGCCAGAAGCGCGACGCGCACGCCCCCGGCCACCCGGGCGAGTGCTTAGTAGCACTCCTTGACGCCCTTGTGGAGCCGCAGCTTCAGGTCAGGAAGCTTGAAGGTGCCGGCCGTGGTGGCCCACGCCTGCTGGTGAACCTTCGTCAGCGTGGCCTTCTCGGCGCGCTGCGAGAACCCGTAGGGGTTGGCCTGGGTGCCGGGCTGGATGCCCGGGCCCTTCAGCGAACCGGCGGCAACACCGATGTCGATGTTGCTGAACTCGGCGTCCGCGTCGAGCTGCGAGACATCCAGGTAGATGTCCTTGGCGTAGACCTTGCTCTTACCGGTCCCCGCCTTCAGCTCCAGCGTCACGTTGCCGAGACCGAAGGGCAGGTCGGGCGTGACGACCGACTGGCACATGTTGGAGATGGTGGCTTCGCTGAACCCGGACACGGCGACCGGGGCCGCTTGGTCCTTGCCCTTGAGGTCCTTGCCGGTCGCCACACTGCCGTACTGCACGAAGTTGCTGCCGACCAGCGAATCCGCGCTGACCTTGAACTCCTGGCCGGACACGCTGAACGACGCCGCGAGTGCGCCCTGCGCGAGGCCGACGCCGACTGCGGCGGTGGCTATGACGCTCGGCACCATGACGACAGCGAAACGCTTCCATCTCGTGCCACCGCGAACCTGGGAACTCATTCTTATCCTCCTTCTCGGACGTACATCTCCGGCCTGGCATCCTGCCGGACCTGGGATGGGAGAAGTGCTACGTCCTCGGAAAGGAGAGCGCCCGCATACGGAGGCGTGAACCGCGCCCGAATCACCGGCGATCACCCCCGAGCGACAACCACTGGCCACGCGTTCGCGCAACCTCTTCGGACAGGCCCTGCTGTCGAGCAGGAACCCCCCTGTCCGGAGTCGGCGCCACTGTCGCCGACCCACCCGGTGGGGACCCAACAGAGCCGCCGCGACCGACTGGCTGCCGGAGTGGCGTTATTGGACCGAGCGTGGCCGATCGTGGTCCATTCGCGGCCGTGACACAAGGGGGTTCGTTACTCGCTGGTAACGGCCCGATAACCCACTCACGACCGGGCGACACCGAGCGGCCACACAGGGTTGCCCCGGACCTACAGACGAACTACGGCATTGCTGCTCGAAATCGGACAGATCCCTGCGTGCGATTTACTCGGAGTAACAGCCGGTCGTTTTATCAAGATTTGGTAAAGCGGGGGCATGACTTAGCGCCCGGCCGCGAAAACGGCCGCGACTCCCGGTGGGAGCCGCGGCCGTGTTGTCAGATCAGAACAAGACGCGCGCGAGGGCGGTTCGCGCGGCGCCGACCCGTGGATCGTCGGGGCCGATCACCTCGAACAGCTCCAGCAGCCGCACCCGCACCCGGTCCCGGTCGTCGCCGAAGGTCCGGCGGACCGTCTCGACGAGCCGGCCGAACGCGTCCTCGACATGACCGCCCACCAGATCCAGGTCGGCCGCGGCGAGCTGGGCAGGCACATCGGCCGGCTTCTCGGCGGCGTCCTTGCGGGCCTGCTGCGGGTCCGTCTTCTGGACCCGGGCCAGGAGCTCCGCCTGGGCGAGGCCGAGCTTGGCCTCGCTGTTGGCCGGCTCGTCGGAGAGGACGTTCTTGTACGCCTGGACGGCGCCCGCGAAGTCATTGGCGTCCAGCGCCTGCGCGGCCGCCTCCAGAAGGGCGTCGTACGGGCCGGCGGGTACCGGCGCGGGCTCCTGCGCGGCCGCGTCCGGGGCCGCCGCGTCCTGGTCCACCACGATGCCGGTGAGCCCGAAACGCTCCTCGCCCACCTGGATCAGCTGGTCCAGGGTCTGGCGGATCTGGGCTTCGGGCGCCGCGCCCTGGAAGAGCGGGAGCGCCTGCCCGGCGACGACGGCGAAGACCGCCGGGATGCCCTGGATGCCGAACTGCTGCATCAGCATCTGGTTGGCGTCGACATCGACCTTGGCCAGCACGAAGCGGCCGCTGTACTCATGGGCCAGTCGCTCCAGGAGCGGGCCCAGCTGCTTACAGGGCTCGCACCACTCGGCCCAGAAGTCGATGACGACCGGGACCTCGGCCGAGCGCTGCAGGACGTCGCTCTCGAAGCCCGCCTCGTCGACGTCGAACACGAGGGAGGAAGGGGGTACGGCGGCGGGACCACCCTGCCGGGCGGACTCGGCACGGGCCTGCTCCGCCTTCACCTTGGCCTCACCGGCCGCCTTCACCGCGGCGAGGTCGACGACGCCGCTCATGGACATGTTCCTAGGCTGCATACGTACATCCTCCCCCCTTGGCACACCGATCCGGAAAGCGATACGTGAACCGCGCCCGTCCGCGACCCCCGCCGGTGTGCGAGGTGTACGGACAGACACGGCCCGTGGGCCCCTGAAAGACCCGGTTCGGCACCCGGTCCCCACCCGGCGCCTGTGGCTGTCGTTCGGTCGTGGCGCCACGACGGCAGAGCCGCCGTTCTTACGCTACGACCCGTAGCGTAACTGGCCCCCACCCTTGATGCACAGGAGTAATCGGTGATCTGTCTCACGGTGAACGGGACCGGCCGCTTCTAGCTACTGGCGGGTATGGTCACGGCATGCTGAGCCACAGCCACCCCAAACCCGCACGAACGGGACGTCCGCGCAATGCCGCGGCCGATGAGGCGATCCTCGAGGCGACCAGAGCCTCGCTGGTCGATCTCGGCTGGTCGAAGCTGACGATGGGTGATGTGGCGACGCGGGCCGGGGTCGCCAAGACGACGCTGTACCGGCGCTGGGCGGGCAAGAACGAGTTGGTCGTGGACGCGGTCGCCGTCCTCTTCGACGAGCTGGAGCTGCCGGATCTGGGCAGCCTGTCCGCCGATGTCCAGGCGGTGGTACTCCAGTTCGCCGCGCTGCTGGAGCGGCCGGAGACCCAGACCGCGCTGATGGCGGTGGTCGCGGAGTCGACCCGCGACGAGGCGCTGCGGACCCGGATCCGCGACTCGATCGTGGACCGGCAGAAGCGGCTGGTGCTCCAGGGCCGGCAACGGGCCCAGGAGCGCGGCGAGTTGCCCGTCGAGCAGGACGAGGCAACCGCGGCCCTGACGGCGGATCTGATCTTCGATGTGATCGCGGGCGCGGTGGTGCACCGCGCGCTGGTGAGCGCCGAGCCCGTCGATGCCGACTGGGCCCGGCGCTTCACCCTGCTGCTCCTCGCGGGCCTGGGTGCCGCCGCCGCGGGCTGACCCGCCCCCGGACTACTTCTGCCAGGCGCAACTGCCCAGCGTGGCCCTGCCCGCGGAGACCAGGCGGTCCGCCCGCTCCGGCGCCATCAGCTCGGTGTGGTCGTCGTGGCAGACCACGGTCCTGTCCCCCTGCCCGGCCAGGTCGACCAGGATCTGGTCCCAGTGGCGGTACTGGACGTCGTGACCTGAGTCGGCGTACGTACGGACCACCGGCTCGACCGGCAGCGCCGCGCGCCAGGTGGCGAGGGTGGCCGGTGGCACGGTGGTGTCCTTCTCGCCGCCGTACAGGTAGACGGGCGCCTTCACCTTCGACAGGTCGGGCCCCGGGCGCTCGCAGTAGAGCCGCTGCTCGTGCACCTGCGGGGCCGGATCGGACTTCTGGCCGCGCTGGTTGTACGTACGGGCACCCTCCTCGTACGCGGTGTCGGCGAAGCCCGGGATGGACTTGACGGCACTGTCGTCCGGGAAGGCCCACCAGGAGCGCGGATCGGCGATCGAGTCCTTGACTGCGTCGGTGAGCTCGTCGTCGCTCAGACCGCAGTAGGCGGCCTTCTCGCCGTACGGCGGGAGTGCGGCGGCCAGATGGAGGGCCTTGACACGGCCCGGGGCGCGGGCGGCCAGCTCCGCGGCGTACGGTCCGCCGCCGGAGATCGCGATCACCGAGACCTTCTTGACGCCGATCCGGTCCAGGACCTCCAGGGCGTCCTTCGCGAAGTCGGCCTTGCCCAGGGACGGGTCGTACTCCGTGTCGCCGAAGCCGTTGCGCTCCACGGAGATCAGCCGGAGGCCGAACGACTCCCGGGTGGAGCGGAAGAAGTCCGTCATGTGCGCGGCCCGCGCGCTGGTTCCGGTGCCGCCGATGTAGAGGACCGGGGTACCGCCCCGGCGTCCCTCGTCGATGTAGTGCGCGGTCCGGCCGGTGGAGAGTTTCGCCGCCTTCACGTCCGGGCCGAGCGAGTCGAAGGTGTCCTGCACCTTCGGCTTCGGTGCCGGTGCGGCCCCGACCGCCGTCACACCGCTGACCAGCAGTGTCCCGAGTACGGCGAGTGCGGCGCCCGCGGCCGCGGTCATTCTCCCGGACAGTCTCAAGGTGTTCCTCCAGGGGGTACGAGTATCGCGGCTGCGCCTACCCGAGGCCCCGGAGGTGACACCTGTAACTACCAACTACCTGTCAGAAGCCGGGCGGCTCCGTGTAGGTGCCCCATTCCTCGCGGAGCACCCCGCAGATCTCACCGAGGGTCGCCTCGGCCCGGACCGCGTCGAGCATCGGGGCGATCATGTTGGAACCGTCCCGGGCGGCGGCCAGCATCGCGTCCAGCGCGGCCGTCACCCGGGCGTCGTCGCGGCCCGCCTTGCGGCTGCCGAGCTCGCGGACCTGGTCGCGCTCGACCTCGTGGCTGACCCGAAGGATCTCCAGATCCCCGGTCACCGAGCCGTGGTGGACGTTGACGCCGACGACCCGCTTGTCGCCCTTCTCCAGCGACTGCTGGTAGCGGAAGGCGGATTCGGCGATCTCGCCGGTGAACCAGCCGTCCTCGATCCCGCGCAGGATGCCGGAGGTCATCGGCCCGATCGGGTGCTGCCCGTCCGGGTGGGCCCGGGTGCCACGCTCCCTGATCTGCTCGAAGATCTTCTCGGCGTCCGCCTCGATCCGGTCGGTGAGCTGCTCCACGTACCAGGAACCGCCCAGCGGATCGGCGACGTTGGCGACGCCGGTCTCCTCCATCAGCACCTGCTGGGTGCGCAGCGCGATCTCCGCGGCCTGCTCCGAAGGGAGCGCGAGGGTCTCGTCGAGGGCGTTGGTGTGCAGGGAGTTGGTGCCGCCGAGTACGGCGGAGAGCGCCTCGACCGCGGTCCGCACGACGTTGTTGTACGGCTGCTGGGCGGTGAGCGAGACCCCCGCGGTCTGGGTGTGGAAGCGGAGCCACTGCGCCTTGTCGGTCTTCGCGCCGTAGGTCTCCTTCATCCAGCGGGCCCAGATCCGGCGGGCCGCGCGGAACTTGGCGATCTCCTCGAAGAAGTCCAGGTGGGCGTCGAAGAAGAAGGAGAGGCCCGGTGCGAAGGTGTCCACGTCGAGCCCGCGGGAGAGACCGAGCTCGACGTAGCCGAAGCCGTCGGCGAGCGTGTACGCCAGCTCCTGCGCGGCCGTGGCCCCGGCCTCGCGGATGTGGTAGCCGGAGACGGAGAGCGGCTTGTAGGCGGGGATGTCGCGGGCGCAGTGCTCCATCAGGTCGCCGATGAGACGCAGATGGGGCTCGGGCTGGAAGAGCCACTCCTTCTGCGCGATGTACTCCTTGAAGATGTCCGTCTGGAGCGTGCCGTTGAGCACGGCCGGGTCGATGCCCTGGCGCTCGGCCGCGACCAGGTACATGCAGAACACGGGCACGGCCGGACCGCTGATCGTCATCGACGTCGTGACGTCACCGAGCGGGATGTCCCCGAAGAGGACCTCCATGTCGGCGGCGGAGTCGATGGCGACCCCGCAGTGGCCGACCTCACCGAGCGCGCGGGGGTCGTCCGAGTCGCGGCCCATCAGCGTCGGCATGTCGAAGGCGACACTGAGGCCGCCGCCGCCCGCGGCCAGGATCATCTTGTAGCGCTCGTTGGTCTGCTCGGCGTTGCCGAAGCCGGCGAACTGGCGGATGGTCCAGGTGCGGCCCCGGTAGCCGGTCGGGTGGAGCCCCCGGGTGAAGGGGTACTCGCCGGGCCAGCCGATCCGCTCGAACCCCTCGTACGAGTCCCCGGGCCGGGGGCCGTACGCGGGCTCGACCGGGTCCCCGGAGAGCGTGGTGAAGTCCGCGTCACGCTTGCGGGCCTTGTCGTAACGGGCCTGCCAGCGTTGGCGGCCTTCCTCGATCGCGTCAGCGTCCATACCTACGAATTTACTAGGACGTCCTAGTAAATGTCGATGGCAAACCGCCCGGCGCTTCGCACGGGGCGGTTCGGATCAGGTTCGGCTCAGGCCTTCGCGGGCACCGGGGCGGCGTCCGTGAGCAGCGGCTCGACCTCACGGACGACCTTGCGCTCGACGAAGAACGCGGCCGTCGGGATCGTGCCGGCGATCAGCACCCACAGCAGCTTGCCCATCGGCCACTTCGCCTTGGACCCCAGGTCGAAGGCGAAGATCAGGTAGATGATGTACAGCACGCCGTGGATCTGCGAGACGACGAGCGTCAGACCCTCGCCGGTGTCGAAGCCGTACTTGAAGATCATGCAGGTGCAGAGCACCAGCAACATGACGGCGGTGACATAGGCCATCACCCGGTACCGGGTCAGCACGCTGCGTTTCATGACATCGAGCCTAACCGGACGTCCGGGGCGATCTTGCAGCGGGCCGGGCCCCGGAATCCCGTCTCTCAGATCTCCTCGAAGTCCTGGGCCGCCACCCGCAGCGGCCGCAGCAGCGCGAAGATCTCGCCGCACTCCTCGGCGTCGTACGCCCCGAGCCCGAACTCCATCGCGACCAGGTCCTCCGTGGCGGCCTCGACGACCTCACGGCCCTTGTCCGTGATCGAGGCGAGGGTGCCGCGGCCGTCGTTGGGATTGGGGCGCTTGTCCACCAGGCCGGAGCGCACCAGCCGGTCCACGGTGTTCGTGACGGAGGTGGGGTGGACCATCAGCCGCTCGCCGATCTTGGACATCGGCAGCTCACCGGCCTTGGAGAAGGTGAGCAGGACCAGCGCCTCGTACCGCGCGAAGGTCAGTCCGTAGGGTTTGACGACCGCGTCGACCTCCCCCAGCAGGATCTGGTGGGCCCGCATGATCGAGGTGATCGCACCCATGGAGGGCACCGGGCCCCAGCGCTGCTGCCAGAGTTCGTCGGCGCGGGCGATGGGATCGAAGGGGAGACTGAGCGGCTTCGGCACGGCATCGACCTTACCCACTGGTCACATGCTGGTCCGCCCCGTCTCGAACTTCGGTCCGAACGCGGTGAGTGGGTACGGTGCGGCGCGCCTCGGTCACAGACCGAGTCTGCTGAGGCGGTCCTCGTAACGGATGGTGAGGTCCTCGGACTCCTCGGACGGGTTGTCCCACATGCCGCTCAGCTCGGACCGCACGGCGGCGGGCAGCGCCTCGTACCGCTTGGTCCAGGTGTCGCTGCCCGGAATCCAGTAGCCGACGACCTTGTAGCGCTCGGCGGAGAGCTTCAGCTCCTTGCGCAGGTAGCGGCGTACGTCGCGCAGGGCGTTCGTCTGGCCGGCGACCCATACGTAACCACCGGTCAGGTCCGTGCCGGGCGGGATCGCGGCGGCGACCAGTTCGGCCAGCCGGCTGGGGCCGTGGCCGTTGCCGCCGTACGTCCAGGTCGACCGGACACCGGGCCGGTCCGGGAGCGGCTGGACGCAGGACGGGCCGGCGACCTCGAGGACGGCCCGGGTCGTGACGTCGTCGGGGGTGTTCTCGATGAGGCGTCCGACAGCGGGCAGGCCGCTCAGGTCGGAGACCAGGACCTGCCAGGCGAGGTCGGCAGGGGGGCTGTAGAGGCCGGTCGGGGTGTTGAGGCCGATCACGTCGCCGGGGCGGGCCGCGGCGGCCCATCCGGACGCCGTTCCGTGGCCGTGCAGCACGAAGTCGATGTCGACCTCGTCGGCCTCCGGGCGTACGGACCGGATGGTGTAGTTGCGCACGGGGGCCTCGGGCCGCCCCTCGGGGGTCCGCCAGCCGCCGTTGTCCGTCGCGTCGGGCAGGGAGACGTCGGTGCGGTCGGGGCCGTGCGGGAAGAACAGGCGGACGTACTCGTCGCCGACGCCCGTGGAGGCGAACGCGGCGAGACCCTCGCCGTGGAACGTGATGCGGGCCATGGTCGTGGTGAGCGGCCGGACGCGGGCCACCACGGCGCGGTGAATGGTCATGGGTGCTGCTCCTTCGTGTGCCGGTGCGCGTGCGGACGAGGGCGCGGGTCCGCGTCACGCGCCCGTTCCGGGCGATGTGCCACGGTCACACCCGTACGTCCGCGGATGACGCGCCCGAGGAGCCGTCGCAGCATGCACTTAGGTTAGCCTAACCAGACCGACGGAACGCCCCCGCCCTTCCGGTGGATCCCGGAAGGGCGGGGGCGTTGCGAGCAGGGGTGGTTCAGCCGGCGAGGTACCGCTCGACCGTGTCGACCTTGGAGGTCAGACCGTCGGTCACACCGGGGCGGATATCGGCCTTCAGGACGAGGGAGACCCGTCCGGCCCGCGCCTCGACGGCGGCGACGGCGCGCTTGACGACGTCCATCACCTCGTCCCACTCACCTTCGACGGAGGTGAACATGGCGTCCGTGCGGTTGGGCAGCCCCGACTCCCGGACGACCCGGACGGCGTCGGCGACGTACTCGCCGACGTCCTCGCCGACACCCAGCGGACTGACGGAGAAGGCGACGATCATGCGCTGACCGTACCTTCCCGGCGGGCCCGGGCGGCGATGACACCGTCGGCCTCGTAGCGCTTGAGCACCTTGTCGCCGTACAGGCCGCCGAAGGGCAGCACGCAGAGCAGGAAGAAGAACGCGACGCGCTTGAGCGGCCACTTAGTCTTGGACCACACGTCCAGCAGCAGGACGACGTAGATCACGAAGAGCACACCGTGCAGCATGCCGAGCGGCATCATCAGGAAGTCGATGTCGGAGATCCGGCTCAGGACCGAGCCGAAGATGATCAGCGCGGGGAAGGAGAGCGCCTCGGGAACCGAGATGAGGCGCAGCCGGTGCAGGGCGGTAGCGGTCTTGATGTCCACGGGGGCACCTTCGGTGGGAGGACGGCGACGGCTTGTGAACGCAGGCACAAGCGCGACCATTGTGGCACCGCCCCCGGGCCGGCCGAGTGGCGGGGGCCGTTTCGGGCCCTTCGGACACTCCTTGTCCCCAATCGCCTTCCGGATCACCTTCCGGGTTCGTTTCCCTGCGGCTACCGTCGCAGGGTGGCAATGTTCCGGCTCCAAGGCAGCAAGACGCTCGCCGTCGATCTGACGGACGACGCCGTCAAGGCGAAGAACGGCTCGATGGTCGCTTACGACGGCCGGATGACGTTCAAGAAGATGACCGGTGGCGGTGACGGTCTGCGAGGCATGGTGACCCGCCGGCTGACCGGCGAGCAGATGGCCGTGATGGAGGTGAAGGGGCAGGGCACCTGCTTCTTCGCCGACCGCGCGAGCGAGATCAGCCTCGTCTCGCTGCGCGGCGAGAAGCTGTACGTCGAGGCGAGCAACCTGCTCTGCACCGACGCCGGTCTGCGCACCGGCACCACCTTCACCGGGCTGCGCGGCGGGGCGACGGGCAACGGCCTGTTCACCACCACGGTCGAGGGAACCGGCCAGGCGGCGATCATGTCGGACGGCTCGGCGGTGGTGCTGCGGGTCTCCGCCCAGTACCCGCTCTTCGTCGACCCGGGCGCCTACATCGCCCACCAGGGCAACCTCCAGCAGCACTTCCAGTCCGGGGTGAACTTCCGGACGCTGATGGGCGAGGGATCGGGCGAGTCCTTCCAGATCCGCTTCGAGGGCGAGGGCCTCGTCTACGTCCAGCCCAGCGAGCGGAACACGATCGGGGGCGATGTCTGATGCCATTCCGTGAGATCAACTCGAAGATGGTCGAGGCCACGGTGGTCCCCGGCCAGAAGATGTTCAGCCAGCGCGGCGCGATGCTGGCCTACCGGGGCGAGGTGTCGTTCACCCCGAACATCCAGGGCGGTCAGGGCGGGGTGATGTCGATGATCGGCCGCCGGATGGCGAACGAGGCGACGCCGCTGATGACGGTCGAGGGCAACGGCACCGTGATGTTCGGCCACGGCGGTCACCACATCCAGGTGATCAATCTGGCCGGGGACACCCTCTATGTGGAGGCGGACCGGCTGCTCGCCTTCGACGGGGCACTCCAGCAGGGCACGATGTTCATGGGCTCGCAGGGCGGGGTGATGGGCATGGTGCGCGGCCAGGTGACCGGGCAGGGCCTGTTCACCACGACGCTCAAGGGGCACGGGGCGGTGGCGGTGATGGCGCACGGCGGGGTGATCGAGCTGCCGATCGCGCCGGGCCGCGATGTGCATGTGGACCCGCAGGCGTACGTCGCCCACCACGGCGATGTGCGCAACAAGCTCTCCACCGCGCTCGGCTGGCGCGAGATGGTGGGGCGCGGCTCCGGCGAGGGGTTCCAGCTGGAGCTCAGCGGCAATGGTGCGGTGTACGTCCAGGCATCGGAGGAGAAGCTGTGAGCACGCCGGTGGTTTTCGACCCGATGACGCTTCCGTCGGACGACAACGTCAACTCGTACACCTTCTGCGTGGAGCTCAAGGGGGGCCAGTGGTTCCTGCAGAAGGGCAAGATGATCGCCTATTACGGGCGGATCGAGTTCAACGGCATCGGACACGGCCGGTTCGAACGGCTGGTCCGTACGAGCTTCCACTCGCCGCTGCACGCGAGCGACTGGGTGGTGGCCGAGGGCAGCGGGAAGATGCTGCTCGCGGACCGGGCCTTCGACGTGAACTCCTACGACCTGGATGACGGGAACCTCACGATCCGGTCCGGCAACCTGCTGGCCTACCAGCCGACGCTGGCGCTGAAGCAGTCGATCGTGCCGGGTTTCCTGACGCTGATCGGCACGGGCAAGTTCGTCGCCGCGTCCAACGGTCCCGTGGTCTTCATGGAGCCGCCGCTGCGGGTCGATCCGCAGGCGCTGGTGGGCTGGGCGGACTGCCCCTCGCCGTGCCACCACTACGACCACGGCTACATGGCCGGTGTGCTGGGCGGCCTGCGGGCGCTCACCGGGATCGGCGGCGCGTCGGGCGAGGAGCACCAGTTCGAGTTCGTGGGCGCGGGTACGGTGCTGCTCCAGTCGACCGAGGTGCTGATGGCCGAGCAGTCGACGGGGGCGGTGCCGCAGCAGCCGGGCGTTCCGGGTGGCGGCGGTCAACCTGGGTCCACCCCCCGCTCCCCCGGTCGGCCGGGGGACCTCCAGCGGCGCTTCGGTTTGTGAACGGTAGTCTGCGGAGTGTGACGCCGAACGTCCGCACCGGCCCCTGAGCGCGTGCCGGGCGTCACACCGACTGACTTAGTCCGGATTTCAACTTCTTAGGTAGAATCCATATATGGAGACCGAGACGGCCACCCGCTGGCTGAGCGACGCGGAGCAGTGCGCCTGGCGCACCCACCTGGATGTCAGCAGGCTGCTGATGCACCAGTTGGAGAGGGACCTCCAGCCGTTCGGCCTGACCAACAACGACTACGAGATCCTCGTAAACCTCTCGGAGTCGGACGACCAGCGCCTGCGGATGAGTGATCTCGCCACTGCCACGCTGCAGTCCAAGAGCAGGCTCTCGCACCAGATCACCCGCATGGAGAGCGCAGGACTGGTCCGCAGGGAGAACTGCGAGTCGGACCGACGGGGGCTGTACGCGGTCCTCACCGAGACCGGTGCGGAGACGATGCGCAAGGTGGCGCCGCACCACGTGGCGTCGGTGCGCAGGCACTTCATGGACCTGCTGACACCGGAGGCGCTGGGGCAACTGCACGCGGCCCTGGCCCCGGTCGCCGACCATCTGCGCGGGCACCGCGGCTGATCCGGGCACCACACGTCAGGGGCGGCGCTCAGCCCGAGCCCGGCAGCCAGAGCTCGAACCGGGCGCCGCGCTCCCCTGCCACGGTCAGCCGGCCCCCGTGCCGGGTGGCCACATCACGGGCGATGGCGAGGCCGAGACCGGCCCCGCCCTCGTCCCGGGCGCGGGCATCGTCCAGGCGCACGAAGCGTTCGAAGATCCGCTCGCGCTCCGGCTCCGGCACTCCGGCCCCGTCGTCGGTGACCGCCACGACCACGCCGCCCGCTTCCGCGCGCACCGCGACGGACACCGAACCCGCCGCGTGGCGCTCCGCGTTGTCCAGCAGATTGCCGATCACCCGGGCCAGCTGACCACGTGAGCCGGTCACCTCGAAACCCCCCGCTTCCGGCACGGCCACCGTCACCGGTATCCGGTCGCCGGTGCGCTGCGAGACCTCCTCGTGGACCAGCGCGCCGAGGTCGAGCCGCGCCCTGCCGGGCCGCTCCCCCGCGTCCAGCCGGGCCAGCAGCAGCAGATCGGCGGCCAGCGCCTGGAGCCGTACGGTGTCGGCCACCGCGCCCGGCACGTCCAGCAGCTCCGGATGCGCGGCGCCCACCTCCAGCTGGGTGCGCAGCGAGGCGATCGGGCTGCGCAGTTCGTGCGAGGCGTCCGCGACGAAGCGCCGCTGACGGTCGACCGAGGCCTCCAGAGCGGTGAGCGTCTCGTTGGTCGTACGGGCCAGCCGGGCGATCTCGTCGCGCGAACCGGGCTCCGGCACCCGCCTGCCCAGATCCTCGGACGCGGTGATCGCCGCCATCTCGCGCCGGATGCCCTCGACGGGCCGCAGCGCCCGCCGGGTCACCAGCCAGGTCACCCCGGCGACGACGAGCAGCACGACCGGCAGCCCGGTCAGCATCGCGCCGCGCACACTGGCGACGGCCCGCTGCTCCGCGGCGAGCGGTGCGCCCGCGTGGACGGTCAGGGTCAGCCCGTTGCCGTCGGTCGCCTCGACGGAGGCGAACCGGTAGTCGGCCGTGTCGCCGTCGACCGTGGCTGTGCCGTTGCTGAAGTCCGGTTCGTCGGTGGAGACTTCGCCCCGGCCGGGGTCGGCGGCCCCGTCGTCATCGTCGTCGTCCCCGTGGCCGTCCCCGTGGCCGTCCTCGTCACCCGCTGCCGATGGCTCAGCCGGGGGCCGCGGGGTGACCCGGTCCGTGCCGGTCCCGGATATCGCCTCCAGGTCCTCGGAGACGGCCACCACCCGGCCGTCCTCATCGGTGACCTGGACCGGATGGTCCTCCTCGTCGCCCGTATCCAGCCTGTCGTACGGGACGTCGAGGGCCAGCTGCCCGGCGGTCTCCCGGGCGGCCACCTCGGCCTGGAGACCCGCCTGATCGGTCAGGTTGGCGCGCAGGACCAGCAGGACGGCGAGCCCGGCGGCGACGAGCGCGAGGGCGACCACCACCGTGGCACCGAGCGCCGCCCTGGCCCGTACGGATCTCACCGGGCCTCCAGCCGGTAGCCTGCGCCGCGCACCGTCCGGATGGCGGCCGCGCCGAGCTTGCGGCGCAGAGTGCTCACGTACACCTCGACGATGTTCGGGTCCCCGTCGTAGGCGAAGTCCCAGACGTGCTCCAGGATCTCCGCCTTGCTCACCACCTGGCCGGCCCGCAGCGCGAGCTGTTCGAGCACCGCGAACTCCTTGGCGGTCAGGGCGACCTCGCTCTCGCCGAGGTGGACGCGGCGGGCCGCGGTGTCCATCCGCAGCGAGCCGACGGTGACCACCGGCGAGGCCGGCCCGGTCCGTCGGCGCAGCAGCGCGCGGACCCGGGCGACCAGCACCACGTAGCTGAACGGCTTGGTCAGGTAGTCGTCGGCGCCGGTGTCGAGCCCCTCCGCCTCGTCGTACTCCCCGTCCTTCGCCGTCAGCATCAGGATGGGCACCTCGTGGCCGGCGGCGCGCAGGGCGGCGCAGACCCGGTAGCCGTTCATCCCCGGCAGCATGATGTCGAGGACGAGGAGGTCGTAGGCGCCGTCGGAGGCCCGGTGCAGCCCTTCGAGCCCGTCGTGCACGACGTCCACGGCGAATCCCTCGGCGGTGAGCCCCCGGGCCAGGGAGATCGCCAGCCGCTTCTCGTCCTCCACGATCAACAGGCGCATGCGCACAGCCTCGCAAACCGAAGCTGAAGACGGCTTCAGGTGGCTTCAGGCTGGGTTCAGCATCCCCTCGGCAGTGTGGACCCCATCGCAACCGGCCCGATCGGGGAGGAACCCTCATGAAGCGAAAGATCATCATCGCCGCCGTCACCGCTGCCGTGCTCGTCGGCGGCGGAGCCGCGACGGCCGTCGCCCTCGCGGACGACGACGGCCACGGCGGTGACGCCCGTACGGCCACCACCGGAAGCAGCGCGGCGGGCAGGGGCACCGCCAACGCCCGGGTCACGGTCGGTGACGCGGTCAGGGCCGCCGCCGGGGCCGTCCCGGGCACGGTGACCGAGGCCGAGCTGGACGACGAGGACGGCGGGCTCGTCTGGGAGCTCGATGTGTACGGCTCCGACAGGGCCTGGCACGACGTGACGGTGGACCCGGGCGACGGCAAGGTGCTCGGCAAGCGCGTCGACAGGGACGACGACGGGGACCGGCACGCGCCCCGGACTACCCCGGTCACGCTCGACGAGGCGGTCGCCGCCGCGCTCGGCTCCGTTCCGGGGACGGTCACGTCGGTCGAACTGGACGACCCCGACGGCCGCACCGGCCGTACCGTGCGCTGGGAGGTCGACGTCCGGGGCGATGACGGCCGGAAGCACGAGCTGAACGTGGACGCGAAGACGGCCGAGGTCACGGTGGACCGGTCGGAAGACGGCCACGGGGACGACGGGGACGACGACTGAGTCCGGCCGCCGACACCGTGCCGGCCGGGAGGACGGCGGCGGGCAGTGCCTCCACCGGCCCCTGGTGCGGCCCGCACGCCGCACCGGGGGCCGGTGGAGGCTCAGGCCTCCCCGGTGAGCCCGGCGACCAGTTCGTCCGCAGCCGCGTACGGGTCGAGCCGGCCCGCCACGATGCGTTCGGCGAGCGCGCCGAGGCGGCGGTCGCCGTGCAGGTTCCCGATGCGTTCCCGGAGCCGGGTGACGGCGATCGTCTCGACCTCGCGGGCGGCGCGGGACGCGCGCCGCTCGCCGAGCACGCCGTGCTCCTCCATCCACGCCCGGTGCTTCTCCAGTGCCTCGACGACCTCGTCGATGCCCTCGCCCCGGGCGGCGACCGTCTTCACGATCGGCGGCCGCCAGTCGCCGGGCCCCCGGGACTCCCCGAGGCCCAGCATGTGGTTGAGCTCGCGGGCGGTGGCGTCCGCACCGTCCCGGTCGGCCTTGTTGACCACGTACACGTCGCCGATCTCCAGGATTCCGGCCTTGGCCGCCTGGATGCCGTCGCCCATGCCGGGAGCGAGGAGGACGACCGAGGTGTCGGCCTGGGAGGCGATCTCCACCTCCGACTGGCCGACGCCCACGGTCTCCACCAGGATCACGTCGCAGCCCGCCGCGTCCAGCACCCGGATCGCCTGCGGGGCCGACCAGGCGAGGCCGCCCAGATGTCCGCGGGTCGCCATGGAGCGGATGTAGACGCCCGGGTCGGACGCGTGGTCCGACATCCGGACCCGGTCACCGAGGAGCGCGCCGCCGGAGAACGGCGAGGACGGGTCGACGGCGAGTACGGCGACCCGCTTGCCCTGCCGCCGGTAGGCGGAGACGAGCGCCGATGTCGATGTCGACTTGCCGACACCCGGTGATCCGGTCAGACCGACCACGTAGGCGTTGCCCGCCAGCGGTGCCAACGCCGCCATCACCTCTCGCAGCTGCGGCGACGCCCCCTCCACGAGGGAGATGAGCCGGGCCACGGCCCGGGGCCTGCCCTCGCGGGCCTGCTCCACCAAGGTGGGGACGTCCACCATCACCGCTCCGTTTCCTCGCTTGCCCGCTGCGTGTTCTGCGTACTACGTGTTACTTGCCCGGAACGCGCAGGATCAGCGCATCGCCCTGGCCGCCGCCGCCGCACAGCGCCGCCGCCCCGGTGCCGCCGCCGCGCCGCTTCAGCTCCAGCGCCAGGTGCAGCACCACCCGGGCGCCGGACATCCCGATCGGGTGACCGAGCGCGATGGCGCCGCCGTTGACGTTGACCTTGTCGGAGGTGACGCCGAGGTCCTTCATGGACTGGACGGCGACGGCGGCGAAGGCCTCGTTGATCTCGATGAGGTCGAGGTCTTCGACGCCGATGCCCTCCTTCTTGAGGGCGTGCCGGATGGCGTTGGACGGCTGGGACTGCAACGAGTTGTCCGGGCCCGCCACATTGCCGTGGGCGCCGATCTCGGCGATCCAGTCCAGGCCCAGCTCCTCGGCCTTGGCCTTGCTCATGACGACGACCGCGGCGGCGCCGTCGGAGATCTGCGAGGAGGTGCCGGCGGTGATCGTGCCGTCCTTGGCGAAGGCGGGGCGCAGCTTCCCGAGCGACTCGGCGGTCGTCTCGGGGCGGATGCCCTCGTCCTTGGCGAAGAGGACCGGGTCGCCCTTGCGCTGCGGGATCTCGACCGGGGTGATCTCCGCCTCGAAGAGGCCGTTCTTCTGGGCGGCGGCGGCGCGCTGGTGGGAGAGCGCGCCGATCTCGTCCTGGGCCGCGCGGTCCAGTCCGAGGCGGGTGTTGTGCTTCTCGGTGGACTCGCCCATCGGGATGTTCTCGTAGGCGTCGGTCAGGCCGTCGTGCGCCATCGAGTCGAGCATCTCGATCGCGCCGTACTTGTGGCCCTCACGCGACTTGGGGAGCAGGTGCGGGGCGTTCGTCATGGACTCCTGGCCGCCGGCCACGACGATGTCGAACTCACCGGCGCGGATCAGCTGGTCGGCCAGGGCGATGGCGTCGAGCCCGGAGAGACAGACCTTGTTCACGGTGAGCGCGGGGACGTTCAGCGGGATGCCCGCCTTGACCGCGGCCTGCCGAGCCGGGATCTGCCCCGCCCCGGCCTGCAGCACCTGGCCCATGATCACGTACTCGACCTGGTCGCCGCCGATGCCGGCCCGGTCCAGCGCCGCCTTGATGGCGAAGCCTCCGAGATCGGCTCCGGAGAAGCTCTTCAGTGAGCCGAGCAGGCGGCCCATGGGCGTACGGGCGCCCGCGACGATCACGGAAGTCGTACCGGTCGTTCCTGACATGAGGCACAGCCCCTTGGATTAGAAGTGAACGAGGGTGGGAGGGGCCCGCACACGAGGGGCGGAGTCACAGTGCCGGGCACGCCACATCTGCGGCGTTGTCGTCGGGAGGCTCGGCTCCGCCGAGCCTCCCTCCTCCGCCTCACAGCTGCACGCACCGGCCCCGCTCCTTCTTCCACCCCTCGTGTGCGGGCCCCTCCGCTTGAATGTACTGAGCGGTACTGCGCCCGTCATCCGGCAGCGGGTGTGATCGCGCGCACGTTGCGTAACCATCCGCGGAGCGCTGCACTGGTTCCATGCTGACGCGAATCGACCACATCGGGATCGCCTGTTTCGACCTCGACGCCACCGTCGAGTTCTACCGCTCGACCTACGGGTTCGAGGTCTTCCACTCCGAGATCAACGAGGAACAGGGCGTGCGGGAGGCCATGCTCAAGATCAATGAGACGTCGGACGGCGGCGCCTCCTACCTCCAGCTGCTGGAACCGACCCGCGAGGACTCCGCCGTCGGCAAATGGCTGGCCAAGAACGGTGAGGGCGTGCACCACATCGCCTTCGGCACGGCGGACGTCGACGCGGACGCCGCGGACATCCGGGACAAGGGCGTCAGGGTCCTGTACGACGAGCCCAGGACGGGATCGATGGGGTCCCGGATCACCTTCCTCCACCCCAAGGACTGCCACGGTGTCCTGACCGAGCTGGTCACGTCCCGGACGGAGCACTGACCGGGGAAGGTGCTGTCCGGCTCCCCGCTGGAGCGGCTCGGGGCGTCCGGCGCGGTCGGTCGCAGGGCGCCGGGGTGCCCGCATAGCGCGGCTATGCGGGCATTCCGGCAACCCCGCGAGTGGCCTTGCCCCGCGTCCCGAGCCCAGCGGGAGCCGGACAACACCTTCTCAGGGATACCCGGCCCGGTAGAGTGGGCTGTTCCGGGCCGGGGCCGGGTCGGGGCCGCGCCGCGTCCTCAGCCGTTGATCTGTCACCATTCCCCGGGGGGACCGTTCGCCGGCGAACGGTACTCGCTTGGAGTGTGCGAACAGGGTTGGGGTCTCCCCCTGCTCAGTGGGGCATCCCCTGCTCGAACGAAGTCGAGAGCTTGGGGAAGAAGTTGAGAGCTCGGGGAAGGATGGGACCGCGCAGTGCGGGGCTACGAACGCCAGGAGAGCCACCGAGCTGAAGACGACCATCTCTCGCGGTTCGAAGCCGAGATGGACCGGCTGAAGACCGACCGGGAGAAGGCCGTCCAGCACGCCGAGGACCTCGGTTACCAGGTCGAGGTCTTGCGCGCCAAGCTGCACGAGGCCCGCCGCAGTCTGGCGACCCGTCCCGCGTACGACAGCGCGGACATCGGGTACCAGGCGGAGCAGCTGCTCCGCAACGCCCAGGTCCAGGCCGACCAGCTGCGCAACGACGCCGAGCGCGAGCTGCGTGACGCCCGTGCGCAGACGCAGCGGATCCTCCAGGAGCACGCCGAGCACCAGGCGCGGCTCCAGGCCGAGCTGCACAACGAGGCCGTACAGCGTCGGCAGCGGCTGGACCAGGAGCTGGCGGAGCGCCGCCAGACCGTCGAGTCGCACGTCAACGAGAACGTCGCGTGGGCCGAGCAGTTGCGGGCCAGGACCGAGTCCCAGGCCCGACGGCTGATGGAGGAGACGCGGGCCGAGTCCGAGCAGGCGCTGGCCGCCGCACGGGCCGAGGCCGGCCGGCTGGCGGAGGAGACCCGGCAGCGGCTCGGTTCCGAGGCGGAGTCCGCCCGGTCCGAGGCGGAGTCGATCCTGCTGCGGGCCCGCAAGGACGCGGAGCGGATGCTGAACGCCGCGTCCAGCCAGGCGCAGGAAGCCACCACCCACGCCGAGCAGCTGCGTACGTCGACGACGGCCGAGACCGAGCAGACCCGGCAGCAGACCGCCGAGCTGAACCGGACCGCCGAGCAGCGCATGCAGGAGGCCGAGACGCAGCTGCGCGAGGCCCGCGTGGAGGCGGAGAAGGTCCTCTCGGAGGCGAAGGAGGCCGCGGTCAAGCGGCTGGCCGGCGCCGAGTCGCAGAACGAGCAGCGCACCCGTACCGCCAAGTCGGAGATCGCCCGGCTGGTCGGCGAGGCGACCAAGGACGCCGAAGCGCTGAAGGGGGAGGCCGAGCAGGCGCTCGCCGATGCCCGCGCGGAGGCGGACCGGCTCCGTTCCGAGGCGGCCGACGCCGCCCGCACGGCCGCCGCGGAGGATGCCGCCGCCCAGCTCGCCAAGGCCGCCCGGGCCGCCGAGGAGGTGCTGACGAAGGCGTCCGACGACGCCAAGTCGACCACCCGCGCGGCGAGCGAGGAGGCCGACCGGATCCGCCGCGAGGCGGAGGCCGAGGCGGACCGGCTGCGCGGTGAGGCCGCCGAGCAGGCCGACCAGCTCAAGGGTGCGGCCAAGGACGACACCAAGGAGTACCGGGCCAAGACGGTCGAGCTCCAGGAGGAGGCGCGCAGGCTGCGCGGCGAGGCCGAGCAGCTGCGTTCCGAAGCGGTCGCCGAGGGCGAACGGATCCGCGGCGAGGCCCGCCGGGAGGCCGTCCAGCAGATCGAGGAGGGCGCGAAGACCGCCGAGGAGCTCCTCGCCAAGGCCAAGGCCGACGCTGAGGAGCTGCGCACCGCCGCGGGCACCGAGAGCGAGCGCGTCCGCACCGAGGCCACCGAGCGGGCCGGCACGCTGCGCAAGCAGGCGGAGGAGGCCCTGGAGCGGGCCCGCGCCGAGGCCGAGCAGCTGCGTACCGAGTCCGAGGAGCAGGCGGAGTCGACGACGTCCGCGGCCGAGCAGGCGGCGGCGGAACTGCGCGAGGAGACCGAGCGCGCGGTCGCGGCCCGGCAGGCCGAGGCGGCCGACGAGCTGACCCGGCTGCACACCGAGGCCGAGACCAGGGTCACCACGGCCGAGCAGGCACTGGGCGAGGCGCGCACCGACGCGGAGCGCATCCGGCGCGAGACGAACGAGGAGTCCGAGCGGCTGCGCGCCGAGGCCGCCGAGCGGCTGCGCACGCTCCGGGAGCAGTCCGAGGCCGAGGCCCAGCGGCTGCGTGACGAGGCGGCTGCCGATGCCTCGCAGTCCCGTGCGGAGGGCGAGGCCGTCGCCGTACGGCTGCGCAGCGAGGCGGCCACCGAGGCGGAGCGGCTGAAGTCCGAGGCGCAGGAGAGCGCCGACCGGGTCCGTTCGGAGGCCGCCGCGGCGGCGGAACGGGTGGGCACGGAGGCGGCCGAGGCACTGGCCGCCGCGCAGGAGGAGGCGAACCGGCGCCGCCGCGAGGCCGAGGAGACCCTCGACGCGGCGCGTACCGAGGCCAACCAGGAGCGCGAGCGGGCCCGCGAGCAGAGCGAGGAGCTCCTCGCCTCGGCCCGCAAGCGGGTGGAGGAGGCGCAGGCCGAGGCCCAGCGCCTGGTCGAGGAGGCGGACAGCCGGGCGACCGAGATGGTCTCCGCGGCCGAGCAGACCGCCCAGCAGGTACGGGATTCGGTCAACGGGCTCCAGGAGCAGGCCGAGGCGGAGATCGCCGGGCTGCGCTCCGCCGCCGAGCACGCCGCGGAGCGGACGAGGTCCGAGGCGCAGGAGGAGGCGGACCGGGTCCGCGCCGACGCCTACGCCGAGCGCGAGCGGGCAGGCGAGGACGCCGCCCGGATCCGCGCTGTCGCCAAGGAGGAGACCGACGCCGCGGAGGCGATGGCCGAGCGGACGGTCTCCGAGGCGATCACGGAGTCGGAGAAGGCGCGGGCCGACGCCGCGGAGTACAGCCAGCGGATGCGGACCGAGGCGTCCGACGCCCTGGCCTCGGCCGAGCAGGACGCCTCGCGCAGCCGTGCGGAGGCCCGTGAGGACGCCAACCGGATGCGGTCGGATGCGGCGACCCAGGCCGACCGTCTGATGAACGAGGCGAGCTCCGAGAGCGAGCGCGTCGTGACGGAGGCCGCGCAGCAGGCGGCCAGGCTCGGCGACGAGGCCGCGGGCGAGGCCGAGCGGCTTCGGGCGGAGGCGGCGGCGACCGTCGGTTCCGCGCAGGAGCACGCGGCCCGCACCCGCGAGGAGTCGGAGCGGCTGCGCAGCGACGCGGAGGCGGCGGCCGAACAGATGCGTGCCGAGGCCCGCCAGGAGGCGGACCGGCTGCTCGACGAGGCGCGTGAATCGGCCTCCAAGCGCCGGGCCGACGCCGCCGAGCAGGCCGACCAGCTCATCAACAAGGCCCAGGAGGAGGCGCTGCGCGCCGCCACCGAGGCCGAGGAGCAGGCCGACACGATGGTCGGGGCGGCGCGCAACGAGGCGGTCCGGATCACCTCCGACGCGACCGTGGAGGGCAACTCGCTGGTCGAGCGGGCCCGGACGGACGCGGACGAGCTGCTGGTCGGCGCCCGCCGGGACGCCACCGCCATCCGGGAGCGGGCCGAGGAGCTCAGGATCCGCCTGGAGGGCGAGATCGAGGAGCTGCACGACCGTGCCCGGCGGGAGACCTCCGAGCAGATGAAGACGGCCGGCGAGCGCGTCGACAACCTGATGAAGGCGGCGACCGAGCAGCGCCAGGAGGCGGCGGCGAAGGCGAAGGAGCTGCTGGCGGACGCCAATTCGGAGGCGAGCAAGGTCCGGATCGCCGCGGTGAAGCGGGCCGAGTCGCTGCTCAAGGAGGCCGAGCAGAAGAAGGCCAGCCTGGTGCGCGAGGCCGAGAAGCTGCGGGCCGACGCCGAGTCCGAGGCCAAGCGGACGGTGGACGAGGGACGGCGCGAACTCGACGTACTGGTTCGCAGGCGCGCTGACATCAACACGGAGATCTCCCGTGTCCAGGACGTACTGGAGGCGTTGGAGTCTTTCGAGACCCCCGCGGCGGGTGCCAAGAGCGCCGACGGCGTCAAGGCCGGGGCCTCGGCGGGCACTCGTTCGAGTGGCAAGCCGTCAGATGGGTAGGCCCTGTTTCAGGGGCTCCCCCGGTCCGGTAACAACATTCAGCCCACCGAGTGGCAAGGGCTGCGGGGGTTAGCCACTCAAAAGGGGTGTCATTCTCCAGATCAAACGGGCATCTGCTCGATGACACGCCGTCCGGGCCCCTAGGATTCCCCCTATCACCTCACCGGTCTTACTTCGACAGGAACCCCATGAGTGACCCTTCCTCCCCCTTCGGCTTCGAACTCGTGCGGCGTGGTTACGACCGCGGTCAGGTGGACGACCGCATTACCAAGCTCGTCGCCGACCGTGATAGTGCTCTCGCCCGCATCACGTCTCTGGAAAAGCGCATCGAGGAACTGCACCTCGAAACGCAGAACGCCCAGGCCCAGGTGACCGACGCGGAACCGTCGTACGCCGGTCTCGGTGCGCGCGTGGAGAAGATCCTCCGCCTTGCCGAGGAGGAGGCGAAGGACCTGCGAGAAGAGGCCCGTCGCGCCGCCGAGCAGCACCGTGAGCTCGCCGAGTCCGCAGCCCAGCAGGTGCGCAACGACGCCGAGACCTTCGCCTCCGAGCGCAAGGCCAAGGCCGAGGACGACGGCGTCCGCATCGTCGAGAAGGCCAAGGGCGAGGCCACCACGCTCCGCTCGGACGCGCAGAAGGACGCCGCGCAGAAGCGCGAGGAGGCCGACGCGCTCTTCGAGGAGACCCGCGCCAAGGCCGCCCAGGCCGCCGCGGACTTCGAGACCAACCTGGCCAAGCGCCGCGACCAGTCGGAGCGCGACCTCGCGTCCCGCCAGGCCAAGGCCGAGAAGCGTCTGGCCGAGATCGAGCACCGCGCCGAGCAGCTCCGCCTGGAGGCCGAGAAGCTCCGCACGGACGCCGAGCGCCGGGCCCGTCAGACGGTCGAGACCGCGCAGCGCCAGTCCGAGGACATCGTGGCCGACGCCAACGCCAAGGCCGACCGGATCCGCAGCGAGTCGGAGCGCGAGCTGGCGGCGCTCACCAACCGCCGCGACTCGATCAACGCGCAGCTGACCAACGTCCGCGAGATGCTGGCGACGCTGACCGGCGCCGCGGTGGCCGCCGCAGGCACCCCCGCCGACGAGGAGCCCGCCACCCGCGGCGTTCCCGCCCAGCAGACCCGCTGACGCCGGGGGAACGGCGCGGTCGCGACCGCCCGTCCCCCGACTCCCCGGTCGGTACGATTCCGACGCGCCCGGTTCCGCCCTTGTGGTGGCGCCGGGCGCGCGGCCGTTCTAGCGTGAACGCATGATCGAGCTCGATGGCCTCACCAAGCGTTTCGGCAGCAAGGTTGCCGTCGACCAGTTGTCGTGCCGGATCAGGCCGGGGATGGTGACGGGTTTTCTGGGACCCAACGGGGCGGGCAAGTCCACCACGATGCGGATGATGCTCGATCTCGACAACCCCACCAGCGGTTCGGTACGCATCGACGGCAAGCACTACCGGGAGCTGGACGAACCCCTGAAGCACATCGGCGCGCTGCTCGACGCCAAGTCGATGCACGGTGGCCGCAGCGCCTACAACAACCTGCTCTGTCTCGCGCAGAGCAACCGCATCCCGCGGAGCCGGGTGGCGCAGGTCCTGGACACCGTCGGTCTGACTGCGGTGTCGAAGAAGAAGTCCAAGGGCTTCTCCCTCGGTATGGGGCAGCGGCTGGGGATCGCCGCGGCGCTGCTCGGTGATCCCGAGATCCTGATGTTCGACGAACCCGTCAACGGTCTGGACCCCGAGGGCATCCACTGGATCCGGAACCTGATGAAGGCGCTGGCCGCGGAAGGCCGGACGATCTTCGTCTCCTCGCACCTGATGAGCGAAATGGCGCTGACAGCGGACCACTTGATCGTGATCGGCCAGGGCAGGCTGCTCGCCGACACCTCGATGGCCGACTTCATCCACCAGAACTCCCGCAGTTACGTGCGGCTGCGCTCACCGGACCAGGAGCGGCTGCGCGACGTACTGCACGCGGAGGGCCTCGTCGTGGTCGAGTCGGGCAACGGGACGCTGGAGATCGACGGCGCGACCACCGAGGCGATGGGCGAACTCGCCGCCCGGCACACCATCGTGCTGCACGAGCTGAGCTCCCAGCGGGCCTCGCTGGAGGAGGCGTTCATGCAGATGACGGCGGACTCCGTGGAGTACCACGCGCACTCCGAACGGGGGCCGGAGCCGCCGCCGGTCGGACCCCACTGGGGCGACCAGTGGCAGACCCCCGGCAGCAGCCCTGAGGCCCCCGGCGGGTCCGACACCGGAAAGGGGGTGTGACGAGATGGCATCGGTACCCGCGGTCCTGACCTCCGAATGGACCAAGATCCGTACGGTCTCCTCGACCACCTGGACCCTGATCTCCGCGTTCCTCGTCACCGTCGCGATGGGCGCCGCGCTCTGCGCCGTGATGAACTCGCAGTTCGATGACCTCTCCGACGCGGAGCGGGCCACGTTCGACCCCACCTATGTCAGCTTCTCCGGGATGATTCTCGGCCAGCTCGCGATGGTGGTCTTCGGTGTCCTGGTCGTCGGTACGGAGTACAGCTCCGGCATGATCCGCGCCTCGCTCTCGGCCGTGCCGCAGCGCGCCACGTTCCTCTTCAGCAAGATGCTGGTGGCCGGTGTGCTGGCGCTGGTGGTCGGTCTGATCACCAGCTTCGTCACGTTCTTCCTCGGCCAGGCCCTGCTGGGTGACCACAGCACGGACATCGGCGCGGACAACGTGCTGCGGGCGGTCTTCGGCGGCGGCATCTACATGGGGCTGATCGCGATCTTCTCCATGGGAGTGGCGACGATGCTGCGCAGCTCGATGCTGTCGCTCGGCATCCTGATGCCGTTCTTCTTCCTGGTCTCCCAGATCCTGTCCGCGGTGCCGGGCGCCAAGAGCGTCGCCCGGTACTTCCCCGACCAGGCCGGGTCCAAGATCATGCAGGTGGTGCCCGACGCGATGAACAGCGACCCGGCTCCCTACGGGCCGTGGGCCGGTCTGCTGATCATGGTCGCGTGGGTGGCTGCCGCGGTGATCGGCGGCTTCCTCGTACTGAAGAAGCGGGACGCCTGACCGGTGGCCGTGGGCCCCGGTCCACGGCCACCCGCAGGGACGCGCCGCGCCAACGGCTTGGCCGGAACCGTCAAGGCCTGGTTATCCTCCTAACTCTTACGGGGGCGTGCGGCCGGACGGCCTGTGCCCCGACGACAGATAAGTCGATGGGGCTGGAGCATGATCGAGGCAGTCGGCCTGACCAAGCGCTATGGCGCGAAGACGGCCGTGTACAACCTTTCCTTCCAGGTGCGGCCGGGCACCGTCACCGGATTCCTCGGTCCCAACGGGTCGGGCAAGTCGACGACCATGCGCATGATGCTCGGCCTGGACCGGCCGACTTCCGGCCATGTGACCATCGGCGGCCACGCCTACCGCAGCCTGCCGAACGCCCCGCGGCTGGTGGGCGCCCTGCTTGACGCGAAGGCGGTGCACGGCGGCCGCAGCGCCCGCAACCACCTGCTCTCGCTGGCCCAGCTCGCCGGCATCCCCGCGGCCCGGGTCGACGAGGTGCTCGGTGTCGTCGGCCTCCAGGACGTCGCCCGGAAGCGTTCCAAGGGCTTCTCGCTCGGCATGGGCCAGCGGCTCGGCATCGCGGCCGCGCTGCTGGGCGACCCGCAGGTGCTGCTCTTCGACGAGCCGGTCAACGGCCTCGACCCGGAGGGCATCCTCTGGGTCCGCAACCTGATGAAGATGCTGGCGTCCGAGGGCCGCACGGTCTTCGTCTCCAGTCACCTCATGAGCGAGATGGCGCTCACCGCCGACCATCTGATCGTGATCGGCCGCGGGCAGCTGATGGCCGATATGAGCATCACGGACTTCATCTCGGCCAACTCGGCCGACTTCGCCCGGGTCCGGGTCCAGGACAACGGGGCCGAGCAGCGGGAGAAGCTCACCGCCACCCTCACCGAGGCTGGCGGCCAGGTCATGTCGGAGCCGGACGGGGCCCTGCGGATCACCGGGCTGAAGCTGCCCCGGATCAGCGACCTCGCCCATGACTCCGACGTACGGCTGTGGGAGCTCTCGCCGCACCAGGCCTCGCTGGAGGAGGCGTACATGCGGATGACGCAGGGCGCCGTGGACTACCGCTCGACGGCGGACCAGAAGGCCGGACTGCAGCCCCCGCCCCAGGACGCCTACGGGCAGCCGTACCAGGGCTACGCAGCGCCGCCCCAGCAGTCCGTCCCGGAGGTGCCGCAGCAGGGCTGGTACGCCCCGCCGCCGCCCGGCGCGAACCCCTACGCGGCGGCCCCCGGCCAGGCCCCGGCCGCCCCCGCGGCGCCCGCACCCGCCGCCCCTGCCCCGGCGGCGCCCACCGCGGCGCCCGCAGACCTGACCGCGCGCGACACCAGCGAGGACCCCCGATGACAACGCCGTCCACGCCGCCGACGCCGTTCCAGCAGCAGGCGTACCAGCAGCCCCCCGCACCGCAGCAGCACGCGCCGGGCGCGCAGGCCGGTTACTACACCTCGCCGATCCCGGTACGTCCGGCCACCCTCGGCGACGCGATCGCCTCCGAGTGGACCAAGATCCGCTCGGTGCGCTCCACGATGTGGACGCTCGGCGTCCTGATCGTGCTGCTGCTCGTCATCGGCGTGCTCGCCGCCATCGCGGTGGACGCGTCCGACACCGACCTGGGCTCCACACCGGTGCTCAGCCTCGGCTTCTACGGTGTACTGCTCGGCTCGATCTGTGTGATCACGCTCGGAGTGATGACGATCGCCTCGGAGTACGGCACCGGGATGATCCGTACGACGATGACGGCCTGCCCCAGCCCCGCCCGGGTGCTCGGCGCGAAGGCCATCGTCTTCTTCCTGCTCACCTTCGTCCTGACCACCGTGATGACCTCGGTCGTCGCGGTGTTCCAGACGGCCATCCTGGACTCCGGCACACCCAGCGGCTCGGACTGGCTGCGCAGCACGGTCGGCGTCGCTCTCTACCTCGCGACGCTGGGGCTGCTCTCGCTGGCGATCGGCGCGCTGATCCGGCATTCGGCCGGTGCGATCACGATCATGATCGGCGTGGTGCTGCTGCCGCTCGTACTGGCGATCTTCATGTTCGCCGAGTCACTCGCGAAGCTCCGGGAATGGCTGCTGGAGTACTCGATCCCCAACCAGCTCAGCGCCTTCTACGACACCTCGGTCACCTCGTCCGGGCCGTCCGGCTGGGACCCTCTGTGGATCATGCTCGTGGTGACGGCCGTGGTCATGGGCTGCGCGTACGCGTCGATGAGCCGCCGCGACGTCTGACCGGCTGCCGCGTCCCGGTGCCGTGCGCCGGGGGGCGGTCAGTACCTGGGAGCGTTCCTGGACCGCTGCACCCGCGTGGTGCGGCGGTCCTTCGCGTTCCAGCACGCCTTGTGCCAGTGCCTGCGGTCGTCGATCCCGCCGTACTCGGACCAGGCCACCAGATGCGGGACGCCGGACGGGATCTCCTGGTCGCAACCGGGGCACCGGTAGCGCTTGCCCATCGCGCTCGCGCCGCTGACCGGGCGGACGGACCAGTTCTCCCCCTGCCACTCCTCGGCGCGCCCCCCGCCGCCGTACCGGCCCCCCTCCGCGCTCGCGCTGTCGGTGGGACTCTCGCCGCCTCGGGGGCGGTTGCGGCGCGGGGACACGTGACACCTCACGGGGCAGGCTGGGCAGTTCCCGTCCAGCGTAGGGCCATCCGGCAGGGGTAGACGTCCCGCACCGCGCACCGCGGGATCCGGGACGGGGCGGGTTTACCGGAAAATCGCAACAACTTCCCGCCGGACCGTGCCTTTGGCACGTGTCAGACGTTGTTGCCAGTAGGGGAGAGCCGCGTCGGCCGCAAGGAGGCAATAGGCGATGCGTGTGGGAACGTTCGTACTGGCAGCCCAGTTTCCGGGGCAGGGGCCGGGGGAAGCGCTGCATCGCGCGATCCGGTCCGCCGAGGTCGCCGAGGAATCCGGACTCGACTCGGTCTGGCTGGCAGAACACCATTTCGTGCCGTACGGGGTCTGCCCGTCCGCCGTGACACTGGCCGCGCTGCTGCTCGGCCGCACCCGCAGAATCCGGGTGGGCACGGCGGTGAGCGTGCTGCCGACACAGCATCCGGTGGTCCTCGGCGAGCAGGCCGCGCTGCTCCACCTCACCAGCGGGGGCCGGTTCACCCTCGGCGTCGGCCGGGGCGGCCCCTGGATCGACCTGGAAGTGTTCGGCGGCGGCCTGGAGGCGTACGAGAAGGGCTTCCCGGAGTCCCTGGGCCTCCTGCTCGACTGGCTGCGCGAACCGCGCGTGGCGGGCCGCGGGGAGCGTTACGGCTTCCGCGAGGTGGCGGTGGTGCCCCGGGCCGACGAGCTGTACGACGAGGAGAGCGGCGGGAGCCCCGGCGGTCCCGAGGTGATCGTCGCGTGCACCTCGCCGAAGAGCGTGCGGCTCGCGGCCGAGAACGGCCTGCCGATGCTGCTCGGGATGCACTGCGGGGACGAGGAGAAGGCCGAGATGGTCGCCCTGTGGCGGTCCAGCGCGCTGGCCGCGGGCCGATCGCCGGAGAGCGTGCGGCAGGCCGGACACGTCTCCGCGGGCGTGGCCCAGATCGCGGACCGCACGGAGGACGCCACCGAGACACTCGTGAAGGCGATGCCCGGCTGGCTGCGCCAGGGGCTGGGCGCGCATGTGACGGTCGACGGCCGGCACCGGGTGATGCGCGACCCGGTCGGCTATACGGAGCTGCTGTGCGGCATTCACCCGGTGGGTCCGCCCCGGCTCGCCGCGGACCGGCTCGCGGCCACGGCCGAGCGCACGGGTATCACCCGCTTCGCGCTCCTGGTCGAGGGTTCGGGAGATCTGGTGGCCACGGAGGAGAACGTAGCGCGACTGGGCACCGAGGTACTGCCCCTCCTGAAATGACCCCCGCAGACCGCCGTCGCGATGTACGAACGGGAGCTGCCGCCCCGGACCAGTTGCACCTCCCGCGGCCCGGAACGGCAGCAACCGCGTTCAGCAGTCCCGGAGTTCGGGCGACTGGTTGAGCAACTGGCCCCTCACCGAAGTGAACTTGGCCAGCCGGTCGTCGACCGAGGCGTCCAGCGGGAACACCGCGACGCGGTGGCAGTTCTGGAATGCCAGACGCACTCCGAAGTGCCGCTGCAGCGCACCGCGTATCGCATCACTTGCGAGTGCACGCAGCAGTTGGCCGCGTGCCTGCTCGTTGGGCGGCGGCGTCTGGTTGTCGGCGAACTCTCCGCCGTCGACCTTCAGCTGAGCCACCAGCGAGCTGATCATCTCCCACGCGAAGGGCAGGGAGGTCCGGACGCAGTCGACGAAGTCGGCTTCGTCGACCTCGCCTCGCTCGGCCTGTTCCAACAGCGCCGGTGAGACGTCGAGCGACATGGGTTCTCCTCTCGCGACCCCGACGGTGGGCCGGGGCCTTACGGGCAGGGATGGAGGACGGCGACGCAGCGTGCACGGACGGCGACCTCCTGCATCCACGGTAAGGGCGCAGTCCGGGCCGCACCAGGAGATTGGGAACACAACCGGCCAATAACGAAGGGGTTCAAAGGCGGACAAGCCAGATTCGGTCAGGTACGCGCGGGGAGGGAGTGACGGGTGGGTGAATCGCGTCGACCACCGGTCGTCGAGTAGCGTTGCCGACCATGCGTCTCGTCATCGCCCGCTGCTCCGTGGACTACGCCGGCCGGCTCACGGCCCACCTGCCCTCCGCTCCCCGTCTGATCCTGGTGAAGGCGGACGGGAGCGTGTCCATTCACGCCGACGACAGGGCGTACAAACCGCTCAACTGGATGTCACCGCCGTGCACTCTGAAGGAGGGCACGGGCGACACCGAGGGCGTCTGGACCGTGGTGAACAAGGCGGGCGAAAAACTGATCATCACGATGGAGGAAATCCTCCACGACTCGTCCCACGAGCTGGGCGTGGACCCCGGTCTGATCAAGGACGGCGTGGAGGCGCACCTCCAGGAACTGCTGGCCGACCGGATCGAGACGCTCGGCGAGGGCTACACCCTGATCCGTCGCGAGTACTTCACGGCCATCGGCCCGGTCGACATCCTGTGCCGCGACGCCGACGGACAGACAGTGGCCGTCGAGCTCAAGCGACGCGGTGACATCGACGGTGTGGAGCAGCTGACCCGTTACCTGGAACTGCTCAACCGCGACCCCCACCTCGCCCCGGTGAAGGGCATCTTCGCCGCCCAGGAGATCAAGCCCCAGGCCCGCGTGCTGGCAACGGACCGCGGCATCGGCTGCGTGGTCCTCGACTACAACGCGATGCGCGGCATCGAGGACGACAAACTCCGCCTGTTCTGACCCCACCCCAACCAAGCCACCCCGGCCGGATGAAGCCCGTCCGGCGTTTAAGACCGACCCGCCGCGCGCAAGCCAGTCCGGGGCCCCATCAAGCCCGTCCGGCGATTGAGGACGGACCCCTCGCGCCGGGAGTTGGTCACCCGCCGGACGGCCCGCACGAGCGGGGCCCCATCAAGCCCGTCCGGCGATTGAGGACGGAACCCTCGTACCGGGGACCGGCCACATGCCGGACGGGCGCGCACGGTCGGGACCCATCAAGCCCGTCCGGCGATTGAGGACAAGACACCAGGCACCGGCCACGCACCCGCCGGGGCACCAATCCTCAGGCCACCGACGGACTCCCCGACGGCGCCCCGGACTCATCCGCACCCGCGCTCGTCGTCCCCGACGGCCCACTCGCCGAGTCCGAGGAGTCGGGCGAACTCGGCCCGTCCGTCTCGGTCTCCGTAGGCGTCGGGTCCCCACTCGTCTCCGGCGGGCTCGGCGGCTCACTCGTCTCCGGCGGATCCGACTTCGTCGGCCGTGGCGACGACGACCCGGACCCGGACGGCTTCCCTGGCGTACTCGACGGCTTGCCGCTCGACGGCTTCCCCGAGGAAGACGGGCTGTGCTGCGGCTCGCTCGTCCCGGCGGACGGGGTCCCGCCACCGGCCGGCGCGGACTCGCTGCCCGTCGCCGACGCCGTCGGGTCCGCCTTCGACGACGTGGCGCCGGACGCCGGAGCGGACGGCTCCGTCTCGTCCGTCGGCTCGTCGGCCGGCAGCTCGTCCTCGCCGTCGCCGTCGATCACCGACTGGTCGGTCGAGTCCCCGGGATCACCCTGCGGATCGCTGTTCGACGTCAGCCCGAGCGTGACCACCGTGCCGAGCACGCCGGCCAGCAGCACCCCCGCACCCGCGGCGACCAGATTGCGCCGCGCGCCGCCCAGCACCGCGGAGCGGCCGCCCCGGCCCTGCCCCGGCCCGTCGGCGCCCTTGGGGGCGTTCTGCCGGGACACGACGGTCTCGTCGGCGTACGGCCCAGGCATCGAGGCCGGTATGCCCAGCGTCGGGCCACTGGGCGCCGATACCTCGAAGCGGCTCGCCGGTATCTCCCCGTCCACCGGAACACCGCCGGCCGCCACCGCGCCGGACCGGTCCTCGACCAGGGCGAGCGCCCGGCGCCCGGCCACCGCGCCGGGCTTGTCGGCGAGCGCCCCGCGCATGCTGATGGAGGTCTCCAGCTCGGCCCTGGCCCGGTCCGGATTGCCGGTGCAGAGCGCGAGCACACCCAACTCATGGTGGAAGTACGCCTCTTCGGCGACCTCTCCGGCGATCCGGGCCGCCTCCTGGCCGATCCGCAGGGCCTTCTCCCAGGCGCTCCAGTGCAGCCCGGCCGCGAGGGCGGGCGAGGCGCTGCGGGCCAGCAGCACGGCGACGCTGGTCTGCCCGGCACCGTCGCCCGGCACCAGCTGCGTCATCGCGGCGACGATCGCATCGGCCTCGGCGACCACGCGCGCGGGGGTGACGGAGGGGTGGCCGGCCCACCAGGCGTAGTGCTGGGCGGCGGTACGGGCCCGGCCCGTGGCGTCGTCGGCGTATCCGGCGGCCTCCAGCTGGGCGACCACTCCGGCCGCCAGCCGGTACCGGGAGCCGGCCGGGGAGAGCAGTCCGCAGCCGGCCAGTTCACCGAGCGCGGCATCGGCGTGGGTGTCCCCCACGAGCGCCGGCAGGTGCGCCTGGTGCGGCACCTCGCCGCCGAGCGCGACGGCGAAGCGCAGGGTGTCGCGGGCCGCCTCGCTCAGCCGTGAGGCGAGCAGCGCGGCGGGCGCGGCGCCCTCGCCGAGGCTGGGCAGCGGCAGGACGGCCGTCTCGTGCGGCAGCCGCGCCTCGGCGGGCCGGCTGTCGAGGTAGCCGTACTCGTCGTACGCGGTGGGGTCGGTGCTCAGCAGGTCGCGCTGGCGCAGCAGGGCCCCGGCCTGGACGAAGCGCAGCGGGAGGCCCTCGGACTCGAACCAGAGGTCGCCCGCCCAGTTGGACTCCTCCTCGGTGAGCGGCCGTTCGACGACCCGTTCCATCAGGGCGACCGAGGCGCTGCGGTCGAGACCGCCGAGGAAGACCTCCTCCAGGTGGGAGTCGGCGCCCGGTGCGGCGACGTCGGGCGTCGCGGCGAGCAGGAAGGCGCATTCCGGCGTCGCGTCGAGGAGCTCGTCCAGCGCGGCCCCGCCGAACTCCAGGTCGTCGAGGACGACTACGGCGCCGGTGGTGCTCAGCTTCTCCAGCAGCAGGGCCCGGTCCGGGCGGTGCAGCGGTGCGTCGTGGACGGCTTCGAAGAGCGCGTGCAGCAGGTCGGCGACGGTCCGCTTGTGGCCGCTGAGCCGTACGACTCCGTCCGGTGCCAGTTGGGCGCAGTCGGCGGCGACGGCGTCGAGGAGCGCGGTTCGGCCGGATCCGGCCGGTCCGGTGAGCCGTACCGAGCGGCCGCGGGCCAGCAGCCGCACCAGCCGCTCGCGTTCGTCCTCGCGCTCAAGCAGGGGGAGCCGGAGGACGGGCGGGCCGGGCGGGACGGGAGGCGCGGTGGCACGTGCGCGGTCGGCGCGCTGGGCCGGGGTGCGCCGGACCGGTGCGGCCGGCTGCTCACCCGGCGGGCACGGTTCGACCTCGCTGCCGTCGACGGGGTTGACCGTCAGCAGGAGATCGCCCGATATGAGCGCGACGACGCGCGCCTGTTGCGGTGTTTGCTGACCGAAATCCGGGGTCAGCGGATCGCGGGAAGGGCGCCGCCGACCGGGGTCCTGTGCGGAGCCGTTGCTGTCGTGGCCGTACTCTTCCGGCCCCCGGTGTATCGGGTCCATCGCCAAAGCCCCCAAGACGCGTCGAGCACGGTTGACCCTCCGGCCTCACACGTCCAGCTGTCGCTTCCGGTCCGGTGTCCGCCAGGTGGGTCCGTCAATCGGCAGACGGCCGAACCCTAAACCTTCGCACAGTATCTACGAACATCCGGGGTGCCGCGCCACCCGACAGATCACGGTCTCGTGAGGATTGTGCGGCTTCGGCCCGGAGTGCCGCGGGGGCATCGACCGCCGCCGGAACCCTCAGACGCGTGGCAGTGAGTCTGCCGCGATTCCGCCTTCGATGGCCAGGATGCGGTGGAGTCTGGTGGCCACCAGAAGGCGTTGCATCTGCGGTGGCACACCGCGCAGCACCAGCCGCCGTCCCGCCCGTCCGGCCCGTCTGTGCGCGCCCATGATGACGCCGAGTCCGGTGGCGTCCCATGAATCGAGCTCGGTCAGGTCCAGCACCAGATCGCCGACTCCGTCGTCGAGGGCCGAGTGCAGGACCGTACGGGCGTCCGCCGCGCTTCGGACGTCGAGGCGGCCCCCGACGACCAGCTCGGCGTGGTCGCCCCTGATGTGCATATGCGCTCCCCTGGAATGCTCCGTGGCAAGATCCGTCTGTCTGAAACTGCCTCTGCCCCAACTGACTGCGACAGCGACAGGGAAGTTGCCGTCTGTAAGCGAACCGATACCGAATTCACTCCGTGGAGTGACCCGGGCCCGCCGTGGACCCGGTGCGGGTCCGCTGATCCCGGGAGGCGGCTCCCGGGGCCCCCGGGCCTGAGTGACGGTGGATCAGCCCGGCCGGGGACCGAAAACGATCAGTAGGTGTAGAAGCCCTGCCCGCTCTTGCGGCCGATGTCACCCGCATCGACCATCCGGCGCATCAGCTCCGGGGCGGCGAACTTCTCGTCCTGCGACTCGGTGTAGATGTTGCCGGTGGCGTGCAGCAGGATGTCGACGCCCGTCAGGTCCGCGGTGGCGAGCGGGCCCATGGCGTGGCCGAACCCCAGCTTGCAGGCGGTGTCGATGTCCTCGGCCGAGGCGACGCCCGACTCGTACAGCTTGGCGGCCTCGACGACCAGCGCCGAAATCAGCCGGGTGGTGACGAAGCCGGCCACGTCGCGGTTGACGACGATGCAGGTCTTGCCGACCGACTCGGCGAACTCCCGCGCGGTGGCGAGGGTTTCGTCGCTGGTCTTGTAGCCGCGTACGAGTTCACAGAGCTGCATCATCGGGACCGGTGAGAAGAAGTGCACACCGACGACGCGCTCCGGGTGCTCCGTCGCGGCCGCGATCTTGGTGATCGGGATGGCGGAGGTGTTGGAGGCGAGCACGGTGTCGTCCCGGACGACCTTGTCGAGCGCCCGGAAGATCTCGTGCTTCACCTCCAGCTTCTCGAAGACCGCCTCGACGACGACGTCCGCGTCCGCGACCGCGTCGAGATCGGTGGTCGTGGTGATGCGGGCGAGCGCGGCCTCGGCGTCGGACGCGTCGAGCTTGCCCTTGGAGACGAACTTGTCGTACGAGGCCTTGATGCCGTCACGGCCACGGGTCAGGGCCGCGTCGGTGACATCACGCAGCACGACGTCCCAGCCCGCCTGGGCGGAGACCTGCGCGATTCCGGACCCCATGAGTCCGGCTCCGATGACGGCGAGCTTCCTGGCCACGTTGGCACCCCTATGTCTTCTCAACGGTTCTTCCACATGCTCTCCGGCGGAGGTTAGTACTCGTGAGGGGCGCTGGGGCAGCGAAGAGATGCGCGTCACGTCTCAAATGACGGACATCACACCGGGATGCCTCATTCGGCGGCGCGCCGGGCGTAGTTGAGCACCTTTTCGCCCAGCAGGTCCTCGATGTCGTCGAGCAGGAGGAGGGCGTCTCGGGACACCTCGGCGGCCCTGCGGCCCGCGACCATCTCGCGTCCGATGTAGCCCATGAGCGTGCCGTGCACCCAGGAGAGCTGACCGGCCACCAGGATCGGCGTCCTGTCCTCCGGCCCTGCCCCGGACTCCTCCAGGAGCGTCGTCTCCAGATGCAGGAGGGCCTCCTGCTGTACGTGCCAGAGGCGGGCCTTGAGGCCGTCGGCGCCCTCGATGACCCGCATGAAGTGCTCGTAGCCCTCGATCAGACCGACGGTCGGCGACACGCCCTCGACCTGGATGCGCAGTTCGCGCAGGACGGCGTCGGCCGCGGACTCGCCCTTGTCGCGCCCCCGGACGTAGCGGGAGAGGCGGTCGACGATGCCGCGGCTCCGGTCGAGGAAGAGGTCCTCCTTCGTCGGGAAGTAGTTGTAGACCGTGTTCACCGAGACGTCGGCCGCGTCCGCGATCTCGGCGATCGTGACCGCGTCGAATCCGCGCTCCAGGAAGAGCCCGGTGGCCACGTCCGAGAGGTGCTGCCTGGTCCGGCGCTTCTTGCGCTCCCTGAGTCCCTCAGCCATGCCCCCATCGTAGAGCTGCGCTGGAGTCTCTGAATATTTGGTGTCATTGCAATTTTTCAGTGACTCTGTTTTTGTGGTCGCTATGCCAATCATCAGCACGGCCGGGCTCGCCCGGACCTTCGACACCAAGGCCGGCCCGGTGGAGGCCGTACGGTCCATCGATCTGACGGTCGACGCGGGCGAGATCGTCGGCCTGCTCGGCCCCAACGGCGCGGGCAAGACCACCACGCTGCGCATGCTCACCACACTGCTCGCCCCCAGCGGCGGCGCAGCCACCGTCGCCGGCCACGACCTGGTCGCGGACCCGGCGGGCGTGAGGGAGAACTGCGGGTACGTCGCCCAGTCCGGCGGCCTGGACCCGCACATCACCGTGCGGGAGGAGCTCGTCACCCAGGGCCGGATGTACCGGCTCGGCAGGGCTCGGGCGGTCGCCCGCGCCGGAGAACTGGCCGCGGACCTCGGCCTGTCGGAACTGCTCGACCGGCCGACGGCCTCGCTCTCGGGCGGTCAGCGGCGACGGCTCGACATCGCCATGGGACTCACCCACCGCCCGCCGCTGCTCTTCCTCGACGAGCCGACCACCGGGCTCGACCCCGGCAGCCGCGCCGATCTGTGGAGCCTGGTGCGGCGGCTGCGCGACGAGTCGGGCACGACCGTCGTGCTCACCACCCACTACCTCGACGAGGCGGACGCGCTCGCCGACCGGCTGATCGTGATCGACGGCGGCCTGGTCGTGGCGGAAGGCACACCGGCCGCGCTGAAGACCCGGTACGCGGGCTCCGCCACCGCCTCGCTCCAGGAGGCATTCCTCGCGATCACCGGCCGCGCCCCCGCCGCCGATGCCGCTCCCGTCGCCGTCTAGGAATCGGACCCATGCTGCTCCACGACACCTCGCTGATCTTCGGGCGGTACGCCCGGCAGACCCTGCGCTCGAAGTTCCAGATCCTCTTCGGCGTACTCATGCCGCTGCTGTACCTGCTCCTCTTCGGCCCGCTGCTCTCCGATCTCCCGCTCGGCCGGCCCGGTGACTCCTGGCAGATCCTCGTCCCCGGCCTGCTGCTCCAGCTCGGCCTGTTCGGCGCCTCGTTCTGCGGGTTCGCCATCATCATCGACAAATCGACGGGCGTGGTCGAGCGGATGCGGGTGACGCCGGTCAGCCGGCTGGCACTGCTGCTCGGACGGGTGCTGCGGGACACGCTGCTGTTCATGTTCCAGGCGCTGCTGCTGGTCCTGGCCGCGCTGGCGATGGGCCTGCGCGCGCCACTCGCCGGGGTGCTGATCGGCTTCGCGTTCGTCGGCCTGCTGACGGTCTCGCTGTCCTCGCTGTCGTACGCCCTGGCCATGAAGGTCACCACACCGCAGGAGTTCGGCCCGGTGATCAACTCGGTCACCATGCCGGCCATGCTGCTCTCCGGCCTGATGCTGCCGATGACCCTGGGCCCGAAGTGGCTGGACGTGCTCTCCCACTTCACGCCGTTCCGCTATCTCGTGGACGCGGTGCGGGACGCCTACATCGGCTCGTACGCCACCACGCACATGCTGTACGGCGTCCTGGTCGCCCTCGGATTCGCGGCACTCGCGGTGACGGTGGGCACGCGCGTCTTCCGGAAGGCCGGTGCGTAACCAGGGCTGTCCCGCCGGGGGTCACGGGACAGCCCTTAGGCTGACGGCATGGTCAATCTGACGCGCATCTACACCCGCACCGGCGACAAGGGCACCACCGCCCTCGGCGACATGAGCCGGACCGCCAAGACCGATCTGCGGATCTCCGCGTACGCCGACACCAACGAGGCCAACGCGGTCATCGGTACGGCGATCGCGCTCGGGCAGCTGACCGACGACGTCGTGAAGGTCCTCGTCCGCGTGCAGAACGACCTGTTCGACGTGGGCGCGGACCTGTCGACGCCGGTCGTCGAGGACCCCGAGTACCCGCCGCTGCGGGTCGAGCAGTCCTACATCGACAAGCTGGAGGCGGACTGCGACCACTTCCTGGAGCAGACGGAGAAGCTCCGCAGCTTCATCCTCCCCGGCGGCACACCGGGCGCGGCGCTGCTGCACCAGGCGTGCACGGTGGTAAGGCGCGCCGAGCGGTCCACCTGGGCGGCGTTCGAGGTGCACGGCGACGTGATGAACGCGGCCACGGCGACGTACCTCAACCGCCTCTCCGACCTGCTGTTCATCCTCGCCCGGGTGGCGAACAAGGAGCTCGGCGACGTGCTGTGGGTACCGGGCGGCGAGCGGTAACGAACGCCCCCGTCCGGCGATCGGGGACAGCCCGGCGGCCGGACGGGCCGTCAGCCGGGCAGCGTCACCCGGGCGGGCCCGGCACGTTCCCCGGGCCACGCTTCGCGTCCCGCCGGGGCGCCCGCTTCGGGAACACCGTGTAGCTCGCCGCGATCACCAGGTTGATCCCGGTCACGAACAGCATCGTCTGCTGCCAGGACCGCAGCGAGGTCACGTCCCCGTCACCGCCCACGTACCAGACCGCCGCCTGGAGCAGCGCAAGCGCCGTCACCGCGGCCAGTGTCCACCGTCCGGCCACCCGCCACTCGTGCGCCGCCCGCGCCATCCCGTACTTCGGCGGTCTCACCGGCGGCGGGCCGCCGGCGAACCGGTGCGCGACCCGGGCGTCCACCCACCGGATCGTGGAGTGGCCGAGGCCCACGGTGAAGCCGATGTACACGGCCGCGAGGCCGTGCTTCCAGTCCGGAGCGGCGCCGTTCTTCAGGTCCACGGCCGTCACCACAAGCAGGACCACCTCCAGCAGCGGCTCGCACAGCAGCACCGCTCCCCCGAGCCTCGGCCTCTTCGCCACATAGCGCAGTGCCAGCCCCCCGGCCAGCAGCACCCAGAAGGCGATCTCGCAGAGAACGATCAGTGTGACGATCACGGTCCGGCTCCCTTCCCTCCCCTCCAGCGTCCGCGCCGCGGCGCGTCCGGTCGTCGGCCGGAGTGACGAAGCGGCACTGCATCCTTCGATGTACTCGCGGCTCACTCCACGTACCGACGTACCGGGACGGCCGACCGTGTTGGATGGGAGGGTGTTCCCTCCTCCCCGCCCCCACCGCGACGACGTCCTCATCGCGGCCGTCGGACTGCTCGGCGGGGTGGTGCTCGGGCTGCTCGGTCTGCACATGCAGAACGGCCGGCCGCTAGACGCGCCCTGGATCGCACTCGTCCCGCTCGCCGTGATGTCGTCGCTGGCGCTGCTGCGCAGGAGCGCGCCGCAGACCGCACTGGTCATCGGCACCCTCGCGCTGGTCATGGACCAGTTCACGCCCGGGAACCTGGCGACCGTGCTGCTGTACACCGACGTCATGTACGCGGCGGTGCTCTACGGCACCCCGGCCGCCGCCCGGCGGATCCCGGTGACCACCTTCCTGATCACGGTCACGGTCACGGTCGGCTTCCTGGCCTGGTTCCGCAGCGCCGAGGCGCTGCTCATCGGCATCGTCACCGGACTGGTCTCGTTCGTGCCCGCCCTCACCGGGGTCAGTGTGCGCAACCACCGCGACGCCGCCGAGACCGCGCGGCTGCGCGCCGATCAGACGGCACTGCTGGCCGAGATGGACCGGGCCCAGGCGGTGACCGCCGAACGGGCCCGGATGGCGCGCGAACTGCACGACATGGTGGCCAACCACCTCTCCGCGATCGCCATCCACTCCACCGCCGCGCTCTCCATCGACGAACCGGAGACCTCCCGGAAGGCCCTTGGCGTCATCCGGGAGAACAGCGTCGAAGGTCTGGCCGAAATGCGCCGTCTGATCGGGCTGCTGCGCGCCGGTGGCGCGGATCCGGAGCCCAGCAGCTCGCCGACGCTCGGCTCGCTCGACGCCCTGATCGCGCAGCACCGCACGAACGCCGCGTCCAGCGGACTGACGTGTGTGCTCGATGACTCCAGGACCGAGCCGGGCCCGCTGCCGGCGCCGGTCGAGCTCGCCGCGTACCGCATCGTCCAGGAGTCCCTCACGAACGCGCTCAAGCACGCCGCGCCCGGCCGGGTCACGGTCGCGCTGGGGCAGTCGGGGAAGCGCCTGACGGTGGAGGTCACCAGTGTTCTCGGGGACCGTCCCCCTCCGCGCGCGCCGGGTTCGGGGGCCGGACTGGTCGGGATGGAGGAGCGGGTGGCACTGCTGGGCGGGGAGATCGAGGCGGGGCCCGTGTCCACCGGGGACGGGACGAGGATCTGGCGCGTACGGGCCGAACTGCCCGTCGGGGAAGGAAGCGTGAGGGCATGACCATCCGGGTTCTGGTAGCCGAGGACCAGTCGGCCGTCCGTGCGGGGCTGGTGCTCATCCTGGGCAGCGCACCGGACATCGAGGTCGTCGGGGAGGCGGGCGACGGCGAGGAGGCCGTGCGGCTGGCCCGTGGACTGCGTCCCGATCTGGTGCTGATGGACATCCAGATGCCGAGGCTGGACGGGGTCTCGGCGACGAGGCAGGTCGTCGCGGACCGGCTCGCTGATGTGCTGGTGCTGACGACGTTCGATCTGGACGAGTACGTGTTCGGCGCACTGCGGGCGGGGGCGTCGGGCTTCCTGCTGAAGGACACCGAGGCGCACGGACTGCTCGAAGCGGTACGCACGGTGGCGCGCGGGGAGGGGCTGATCGCCCCGGCGGTGACGCGCCGGCTGATCGCGGAGTTCGCCGGGGCCACTGCCGCACCGGCACCGGACGGGGCCGTGCTGGACTCCCTCACCCGGCGCGAGCGCGAGGTCCTCGGGTGCCTCGGCGAGGGCCTGTCCAACGCGGAGATCGCGGTTCGCCTCTCCATGGCGGAGGCGACGGTGAAGACACACGTCAGCCGGTTGCTGGGGAAGCTGGATCTCCGCAGCCGGGTACAGGCGGCGGTACTGGCACAGGAGTTGGGCGTCTGAGGTTTAACCGGAACCGGCTTCGATCTTTGGTCTGGACCTCTTGACGATTGGTCCAGACCTTCCTAATCTCACCGAACACACTGCGGTGAGTACGTCGTGACAAGGCGTGCTCAGGGCGGCGCAGGGTTTGCAGTCCACGGAACACCCCCGTTTTGCCGGACCTCACCCGAGGAGCACCGTTGAGCACTGAAACCCCCCGCCGGACCCGATTCAGATTCGGGGCCGGGAAAGCCACCAGATCAAGAGCCGTCGCGGGCCTCACCGCCCTACTCCTTCCGCTCGCCGCGATGGTCGGCATGGCCTCCCCGGCCGAAGCAGCTACCTCGGCAACCGCCACATACCTCAAGAAGTCCGACTGGGGCAGCGGCTTCGAGGGCCAGTGGACGGTGAAGAACACCGGCACCACCGCCCTCAGCTCCTGGACCATCGAGTGGGACTTCCCCTCCGGCACCGCCGTCGGCTCCGCCTGGGACGCCACCGTCACCAGCTCCGGCACCCACTGGACCGCCAAGAACGTCGGCTGGAACGGCTCGGTCGCACCGGGCGCCAGCGTCTCCTTCGGTTTCAACGGCACCGGCTCCGGCTCCCCCACGGGCTGCAAGCTGAACGGCGCCTCCTGCGACGGCGGCAGCGTCCCCGGTGACAACGCCCCCTCCGCGCCCGGCACCCCCACCGCGAGCGCCGTCACCGACACCTCCGCGAAGCTGAGCTGGAGCGCGGCCACCGACGACCACGGCATCAAGAACTACGACGTCCTGCGGGACGGCGCGGTCGTCGCCACGGTCACCGGCACCACGTACACCAACACCGGCCTCACCGCGGGCACCGACTACTCGTACACCGTGCAGGCCCGGGACACCGCCGACCAGACCGGACCGGCCAGCGGCGCGGTCAAGGTGCACACCACCGGTGGCGGCGGCACCGACCCCGGCGGTCCGGGCACCGGCGGCAAGGTCAACCTCGGGTACTTCACCGACTGGGGCGTCTACGGCCGGAACTACCACGTCAAGAACCTGGACACCTCCGGTTCGGCCGCGAAGATCACGCACATCAACTACGCCTTCGGCAACGTCCAGGGCGGCAAGTGCACCATCGGCGACTCCTACGCCGACTACGACATGGCCTACACCGCCGACAAGTCCGTCGACGGCGTGGCCGACACCTGGGACCAGCCGCTGCGCGGCAGCTTCAACCAGCTGCGGAAGCTCAAGGCGAAGTACCCGAACATCAAGGTGCTGTGGTCCTTCGGCGGCTGGACCTGGTCCGGCGGCTTCGGCCAGGCGGCGCAGAACCCGGCCGCCTTCGCCCAGTCCTGCTACGACCTGGTCGAGGACCCCCGCTGGGCCGATGTCTTCGACGGCATCGACATCGACTGGGAGTACCCCAACGCCTGTGGTCTGACCTGTGACACCAGTGGCCCGGCCGCACTGAAGAACATCACCTCGGCGCTGCGCACGAAGTTCGGCGGCAACAACCTGGTGACCGCGGCCATCACCGCCGACGGCTCGGCCGGCGGCAAGATCGACCTGGCCGACTACGCCGGCGCCGCACAGTCGCTGGACTGGTACAACGTGATGACGTACGACTTCTTCGGCGCGTGGGACGCCAAGGGCCCGACCGCCCCACACTCCCCGCTCACCTCGTACAGCGGCATCCCGCAGGCCGGCTTCAACTCCGCCGACGCGATCGCCAAGCTGAAGGCCCAGGGCGTCCCGGCGTCCAAGCTGCTGCTCGGCATCGGCTTCTACGGCCGAGGCTGGACCGGTGTCACCCAGGACGCACCTGGCTCCACCGCCACCGGCGCCGCACCCGGTACGTACGAGGCGGGCATCGAGGACTACAAGGTCCTCAAGACCAGCTGCCCGGCCACCGGCACCATCGCCGGCACGGCCTACGCACACTGCGGCACCAACTGGTGGAGCTACGACACTCCGGCCACCATCGGCTCCAAGATGACCTGGGCGAAGAGCCAGGGTCTGGGAGGCGCGTTCTTCTGGGAGTTCAGCGGCGACACCAGCAACGGTGAACTCGTGAGCGCGATCAACAGCGGTCTGAAGTAATCCCCACCGCACCGCACGACGCGTAACCCCCGAAAAGCACCGGGGAGACAGGTCCGCCCCCTGTCTCCCCGGTTTTCGTCCGTGCGCGGACCGCTACGCCACGTTCACCCGCTGGCCGGGCGGGGCCGCCTCCAGCCAGGCGAGGAACCCGGTCAGCGCGTCCTCGCTCATCGCGAGCTCCAGCCGGACGTCCCGGTGGAGACAGCCGAGCACGATGGCGTCGGAGAGCAGCGCGAGCTCCTCCTCGCCCTCGGGGAGCCGGCGGGCGACCACCTCGATCGCGGACCGCTCCAGCACCCGGCGCGGGCGCGGGGAGTAGCTGAAGACCCGGAACCAGTTCACCTTGTCGCCGCTGTAGCGGGCGACGCCGTACACCCAGCCCTTGCCCGAGAGATCGGGTTCCACGGGCACATTCCAGCGCAGGCTGCAGTCGAAGGTCCCACCGGAGCGCTGAATCAGCCGCCGGCGCAGACCGAAGACGAAGAGTCCAACCGCGACCAGTGCGACGACCAGCCCGCCCACCCACAGCGCGAGGAACATCTCCACCGACCTCCTCGCGTCGTCGAGTAAACGGATACCGCCAGAACTTCAACCGCACCTGCATCGCCTCAGCCGCGACACGGTCTGGAGAGGTCTCCAGCTCGGGCCGCGGCTGAGGGTAAAGCCGTTTCGCGGGGTGGCTAGTGCACCGCCACCGCACGCAGTCGCACATCGGCGCGACGCTCAGCGGCGCCGTCCGTGTCCGACTTCGCACGCTCCAGCGCACGCTCGGCGCGCTGGACATCGATCTCGTCGGCCAGCTCGGCAATCTCCGCCAGCAGCGAGAGCTTGTCGTCGGCGAACGAGATGAAACCGCCGTGCACGGCGGCGACGACAGTGGCGCCGTCGCTCGTGCGGATCGTCACCGGGCCCGATTCCAGCACACCCAGAAGCGGCTGGTGACCGGGCATGACGCCGATGTCGCCGGACGTGGTGCGCGCGACGACCAGGGTGGCCTCGCCGGACCAGACACTACGGTCCGCCGCGACCAGCTCGACGTGCAGCTCAGCAGCCAAGGGTGGCTCCTCGGGTCACCACCCGGCGGTCATGCCGGGTGTTGGGTCAATTCTACGGGGCGTGGTGAGGGGGACGGGACGCACCCGCCCCCCTCGGTGAGCCGGAGGCTCAGGAGACGCCGAGCTCCTTGGCGTTGGCCTTGAGGTCCTCGATGCCACCGCACATGAAGAACGCCTGCTCGGGGAAGTGGTCGTACTCGCCGTCGGCGATCGCGTTGAACGCGGCGATCGACTCGTCGAGCGGAACGTCCGAACCGTCCACGCCGGTGAACTGCTTGGCGACGTGGGTGTTCTGCGACAGGAACCGCTCGATGCGACGGGCGCGGAAGACGGTGAGCTTGTCCTCCTCGCCGAGCTCGTCCATACCGAGAATGGCGATGATGTCCTGGAGGTCCTTGTACTTCTGAAGGATCCCCTTGACCCGCATTGCGGTCTCGTAGTGGTCCTTCGCGATGTAACGCGGGTCCAGGATCCGGGACGTGGAGTCCAGCGGGTCCACGGCCGGGTAGATGCCCTTCTCGGAGATCGGACGGGAAAGAACCGTCGTCGCGTCGAGGTGGGCGAAGGTGGTGGCCGGAGCCGGGTCGGTCAGGTCGTCCGCGGGGACGTAGATCGCCTGCATCGAGGTGATCGAGTGACCACGGGTCGACGTGATGCGCTCCTGGAGGAGACCCATCTCGTCGGCCAGGTTCGGCTGGTAACCCACCGCGGACGGCATACGGCCGAGCAGGGTGGACACCTCGGAGCCGGCCTGGGTGTACCGGAAGATGTTGTCGATGAAGAAGAGCACGTCCTGCTTCTGCACATCGCGGAAGTACTCCGCCATGGTCAGACCGGCGAGCGCGACCCGAAGGCGCGTCCCCGGCGGCTCGTCCATCTGACCGAAGACAAGCGCCGTCTTGTCGATGACGCCGGACTCGGCCATCTCCTCGATGAGGTCGTTGCCCTCACGGGTACGCTCACCGACACCCGCGAACACCGACACACCGTCGTGGTTGTTGGCCACGCGGTAGATCATTTCCTGGATCAGCACGGTCTTGCCGACACCGGCACCACCGAACAGACCGATCTTTCCACCCTTGACGTACGGGGTGAGAAGGTCGATGACCTTGACGCCGGTCTCGAACATCTCGGTCTTCGACTCGAGCTGGTCGAAGTTGGGCGCCTTGCGGTGGATCGGCCAGCGCTCGGTGACCTCGGCCTCGGCCTCGGGCTTGTTCAGGATCTCACCAAGGGTGTTGAACACCTTGCCCTTGGTCATCTCACCGACCGGCACCGTGATGCCGTTGCCCGTGTCCGTCACCGGGGCCTGGCGGACCAGACCGTCGGTGGGCTGCATCGAGATCGCGCGGATCACGCCGTCGCCGAGGTGCTGGGCAACCTCGAGCGTCAGCTTCTTGATCTTGCCGTCCTCGGCCGGGTCGGCCACCTCGACGGTCAGCGCGTTGTAGATCTCCGGCATCGCGTCGACGGGGAACTCCACGTCGACGACCGGGCCGATGACCCGGGCGACGCGGCCCGTGGCAACGGCCGTCTCAACTGTGGTCGTCATTACTTGTCACTCCCCGCGGTCGCGTCGGCCAGCGCACTGGCACCGCCGACGATCTCGCTGATTTCCTGGGTGATTTCGGCCTGGCGGGCCGCGTTGGCAAGCCGGGAGAGGCTCTTGATGAGCTCACCGGCGTTGTCGGTGGCCGACTTCATCGCGCGGCGGCGGGCAGCGTGCTCGGAAGCAGCGGCCTGCAGCAGCGCGTTGTAGATCCGGCTCTCGACGTACCGCGGAAGCAGGGCGTCCAGGACGTCCTCCGCCGACGGCTCGAAGTCGAACAGCGGCAGGATCTCTCCCTTGCCGTCCTCGTCCTTCGTGAGGTCGAGGCTGAGCGGCAGCATCCGGTTGTCCACCGGGTTCTGCGTCATCATCGAGATGAACTCGGTGAAGACGATGTGCAGCTCGTCCACGCCGCCCTCGGCGGTCTCCTGGGTGACTGCCTCGATCAACGGGGCGGCCGCCCGCTTCGCATCCGCGTACGTCGGGCTGTCGGTGAAGCCGGTCCACGACTCCGCGACCTTGCGCTCGCGGAAGTTGTAGTAGGCGACACCCTTGCGGCCGATCACGTACGTGACGACCTCCTTGCCCTCACCGCGCAGCCGCTCGGTCAGCTTCTCCGCGGCCTTGATGGCGTTGGAGGAGTAACCGCCGGCCAGACCGCGGTCGCTCGTGACGAGCAGGATCGCGGCCCGTGCCGGAGTCTCGGCCTCGGTGGTCAGCGGGTGCTTGGTGGTCGAACCGGTGGCCACAGCCGTGACCGCACGGTTCAGCTCGGTGGCATACGGCATCGAGGCCGCCACCTTGCGCTGCGCCTTGACGATGCGCGAGGCGGCGATCATCTCCATCGCCTTGGTGATCTTCTTCGTGGCGGTGACGGAGCGGATGCGGCGCTTGTAAACGCGAAGCTGAGCGCCCATCGATCAGCCCTCGCCCAGAAGCTTGCCGTCCGAGGTCTCGAACTGCTGCTTGAAGGCGGCGATCGCCTCGGCGATCGACTGCAGCGTGTCGTCGGACATCTTGCCGCCCTCGACAATGCTGGTCAGGAGGTCCTTGCGCTCGCGGCGCATGTACTCCAGCAGCTCGCTCTCGAAGCGACGGATGTCCTCGACCGGGACGTCGTCCATCTTGCCCGTGGTGCCGGCCCAGACCGAGACGACCTGCTCCTCGACCGGGATCGGCGCGTACTGCGGCTGCTTCAGCAGCTCGACCATGCGCTTACCGCGCTCCAGCGAGGCCTTCGAGGCCGCGTCCAGGTCGGAACCGAAGGCGGCGAACGCCTCCAGCTCGCGGTACTGGGCGAGGTCCACGCGAAGCCGGCCGGAGACCTGCTTCATGGCCTTGTGCTGGGCGGAGCCACCGACTCGCGAGACCGAGATACCGACGTTCAGTGCCGGACGCTGGCCGGCGTTGAACAGGTCGGACTCCAGGAAGCACTGGCCGTCGGTGATGGAGATGACGTTGGTCGGAATGAACGCCGACACGTCGTTCGCCTTGGTCTCGACGATCGGGAGGCCCGTCATCGAACCGGCACCCATGTCGTCGGAGAGCTTGGCGCAACGCTCCAGCAGACGCGAGTGCAGGTAGAAGACGTCGCCCGGGTAGGCCTCGCGGCCCGGCGGACGGCGAAGCAGAAGCGATACGGCGCGGTAGGCGTCGGCCTGCTTCGAGAGGTCGTCGAAGATGATCAGGACGTGCTTGCCCGCGTACATCCAGTGCTGGCCGATGGCCGAACCGGTGTACGGCGCGAGGTACTTGAAGCCGGCCGGGTCGGACGCCGGGGCGGCGACGATGGTCGTGTACTCGAGCGCGCCGGCCTCTTCGAGGGCACCGCGCACGGAGGCGATGGTGGAGCCCTTCTGACCGATGGCGACGTAGATGCAGCGCACCTGCTTGTTCACGTCGCCCGAACGCCAGTTGTCACGCTGGTTGATGATCGTGTCGACGGCCAGCGCGGTCTTACCCGTCTGACGGTCGCCGATGATCAGCTGACGCTGACCACGGCCGATCGGCACCATGGCGTCGACGGCCTTGTAGCCGGTCTGCATCGGCTCGTGCACCGACTTACGGACCATGACGCCAGGGGCCTGCAGCTCGAGGGCGCGGCGGCCGTCGGTCGCGATCTCGCCGAGACCGTCGATCGGGTTGCCGAGCGGGTCGACGACGCGGCCGAGGTAACCCTCGCCGACGCCGACGGAGAGCACCTCACCGGTGCGCTGCACCGGCTGGCCCTCCTCGATTCCGCTGAACTCGCCGAGGACGATCGCACCGATCTCGCGCTCCTCGAGGTTGAGGGCGAGACCGAGGGTGCCGTCCTCGAACTTCAGCAGCTCGTTCGCCATGGCGGAGGGCAGGCCCTCCACCTTCGCGATGCCGTCGCCGGCAACGCTGACCGTACCGACCTCCTCGCGCGAGGCCGCGTCCGGCTTGTACGACTGGACAAAGTTCTCCAGCGCGTCCCGGATCTCCTCCGGCCGGATCGTGAGCTCCGCCATCTGGGTTCCCTGCTCTCCTTGTTGGGCCCGAAGTTTCTTAAGGGGGTCTGGGGGCCGACCCCCAGGAATCTTCTGCAATTTCTGCACGGCCCAACCGGGCCGCTGGTCTTGCTCTGTCTCTGTTACTGCGCCGGGCTGGGTCAGCCGGCCATCCGTCGGGTCGCCTCGTCGAGACGCTCCGCGATGGTGCCGTTGATGACCTCGTCACCGACGCGCACCGTGACTCCGCCGAGGACCTCGGGGTCCACATCGAGATTCAGGTGCATCTGGCGGCCGTAGATCTTCGCCAGGGCGGCGCCGAGGCGCTGCTTCTGCCGGTCGTTCAACGGCACTGCCGAGGTGACGATCGCGACCGTACGGTCACGGCGCTCCGCGGCAAGCTTGGAGAGGGACTCGAGTCCCTCTTCCAGGCTACGTCCCCGGGGCTGGGTGACAAGCCGCACGATGATGCGCTCGGTGACGGGCCGTGCCTTGCCGCCGAGCAGGCTGCGGAGCAGCTCGCCCTTGGCGGCGGAGGTCGCGGTCCGGCTGGTGAGCGCGGCGCGCAGCTCCGGGTCGGAGGCGACGATCCGGCCGAACCGGAAGATCTCGTCCTCGACGTCGTCGAGGTCTCCGCCGCGCTGGGCGGCGGTGAGGTCCGCGGTGTTGGCCAGTGCCTCGACCGCGTCGACCAGGTCACGCGAGCGCGACCAGCGCGAACGGACCATGCCGGAGACCAGATCGACGGCTTCGCCGCCCACCTGGCCGCGCAGCAGACGCCCGGCCAGCTCGGCCCTGGCCTCGCCGGCCTGCGCCGGGTCGGTCAGGACCCGGCGCAGCGACACCTCGCGGTGCAGCAGCGCCGTGACGCCGGCCAGGTCCTCGGCGAGCTTCGCCGCATCGACCGACGTGCTGTCGGTCAGTGCGTCGAGACGCTCACGTGCGGCAGCCAGTGCCTCGCGGCTCGCGCCGTTCATCGGACGGCCTCGGCCTTCGCCTCGAGCTCGTCGAGGAAACGGTCGACGGTGCCGCTCTGCCGGGCGTGGTCCTCGAGGGACTCGCCGACGAGCTTGCCGGCCAGGGCGGTGGCGAGCTTGCCCACGTCCTGACGCAGCGCGGACGCCGCGGCCTTGCGGTCGGCCTCGATCTGGGCGTGACCCGCGGCGACGATCTCCTCGCGCTGCCGCTGACCTTCCGCCCGCATCTCCTGCAGGATCACGGCGCCCTGCTCCTGCGCCTCCTGGCGCATACGAGCGGCTTCGTGGCGGGCCTCGGCGAGCTGAGCCTTGTACTGCTCAAGAACGCTCTGGGCCTCGGTCTGGGCCGCATCGGCCTTTTCGATACCGCCTTCGATGGCCTCGCGACGCTCGTCCAGAACCTTGTTGATGTTCGGGAGGAGCTTCTTGGCGAGGAAGCCGAAGACGATGAGGAAGGCGATGAGGCCGATGACGAGCTCAGGGATCGGCGGGATGAGCGGGTTTTCCGTCTCAGCCGCGATCGTAAGCATCTGGCTCACGTCAGTGCCTTTCGTCTAGGGGGCTTGTCTGAATCCGTGGATCAGGAGCCGTAGACGAACGGCATGACCAGACCGATGAGGGCGAGCGCCTCACAGAAGGCGAAGCCGAGAATCTGGTTGGCACGGATCAGGCCGGCAGCCTCGGGCTGACGGGCCAGGGCCTGGGTGCCGTTACCGAAGATGATGCCGACGCCGACGCCGGGGCCGATGGCCGCGAGGCCGTAGCCGATGGAGCCGAGAGCCTTCAGGTCGCCGGTGACAGCGGCAAGGGTCGAAGACATGCCAGTTCTTCCTTCTCTTTCAAGAACCGGTGGGGGTTGGCCACCGGACGAGTACGGATGGTTCGGGCGGGACTCAGTGGTCCTCTGCGAGCGCACCCTGGATGTAGGTGCAGGTCAGCAGCACGAAGACGTACGCCTGCAGCGCTTGGATGAAGAGCTCGAAGGCCGTCATCACAACGGTCATCACGAAGGAGACGCCCGCGTAGGCGAAACCGATGCCGTTCAACAGGTACCAACTGGCGATCGTGAAGAGCAGCAGCAGCGTGTGTCCCGCGAACATGTTCGCGAACAGTCGGACGGCGTGAGTGAACGGCCGAACCAGCAGGCTCGAGAACAGCTCGATGGCTCCGGCGAGGTACGCCACCCCGCCAAGAGACTTGTCGAAGTGTGCAAAGTTCTTGAACGCCCCGACGAAGCCATGGCGCTTGAACGTCAGGCTGACCCACAGGATATAGACGAGGATCGCGAGCACCGCGGGGTACGCGATGATCGACGTCACCGGGAACTGGGCGACCGGAATGATCGACCAGAGGTTCATCATCCAGACGAAGAAGAACAGCGAGACGACGAGCGGAACGTACTTCTCGCCCTCGCGCTTCCCCATCGTCTCGTAGACGACGCCGCGGCGGATGAAGTCGTATCCCGTCTCGGCAATCATCTGCAGCTTGCCAGGGACGACCTTCGGCTTGCGGAAGGCGGCCCAGAAGAAGCCGACGATGATGATCGAGCCGAGCAGGGCCAGCAGCATCGGCTTGTTGAAGTACAGGTTGCTGTCCGCGTCACCCCACAGGGGCTCGAACAGGAACGAATGCAAGCCAGGTGCGTCGAAACCACAGCCGGAAAAGATGTGGCAATCGGTCTCGAAGGCGAGCACCTGTGTCGGGTCAGCACTCACCGCGGGCTCCTTCAGCGTGGCGCATAGGTACGGCAACCTCGTTGTGTCGGCGCGGCGCGCAGCCGCGGTTCGGCACTGGACTGGTGTTACGGATGTGTGAGCGGCAGTCAGGCAATGAGCCTCGCGATCGAGCAGGCGTCAGCTCACATGCCCGCGCCCGCAGTGCCGCAGTTGGAACCGGACGATAGCAGGGTCCTGAACTCGCGTTTATCCCGCCCCTACCCTTCACGCCCGGGACCCCGTGCTCTCGGACTTCTCGCCCTTGTCGGAGTCGGGTTCGACGTAAAGGATCTTGGCCTTCATATGCGCACGCGCCTGTGCGCCGATCCACACGAGAGTCGTCACGACCAGTGTGATCGCGAAGGCCTTCGGGTTGAACATCGTGGTGTTCTTGAAGACAGCCACGAAGATGACCAACAGGAGGAGCTGGGCCGTATACAGCATCAGCCCCATCGCCTGGAACAGGTGGGGCAGGGACTTGGCGGTCCGTTGCAGGACCACCAGTCCGATCCCCATGAAGAGGACGACCACGACCGTCGCGATGATCGCGCCCAGGGCTCCCTTGCCACCCGCGACGCCAGCGCTGACGGCGGCGGCTACGGCGCCGGCGACAGCGGTGGGTACGGCGGTCTGGAGGAGAGTCCGGACGTCATTGGACGGCATGGCGGCAGCTCCGCTTGCTGGGGGTCGGCAGTGTGTCGTCATGGACGAGCGTAGGCGCCCGGTCCGAGTCGATGCCTCGGGCCAATGGACCGTGCTACTCAGGTCCTTCGGCTCTGTCACCGGGCTTCGTGAACGGTATCACAAACTATTTGATGAGGTCTTTACTCAAAAAGTGTGGTTGCTGTCACACGTGAGAGCTACTTGGCGCGTGTGAGCGGGACAACCCAACGAGTTGTCTGGTAATGCCCCTTGATGACCGAATCATCGACGCGTCGAACCAGCCTTGCGCCGGTCCGGGAAACGCGAACGAGGGCCAACAGCGGTCGCCCCGTTGACGCCGGAGACTCCTGCGGCGATCGGGGCCCGCGTCGCCCCCTCGGCGCCGTCCTGCCCCATCTGGGCATCCGGGGAAGCCTGTTGGCCGTCCGTCGCCCCCGCCTCGGCCTCCGCGGGCCCACGGCGCCGGCGCCGGTAGCGGGGCGGCACGACGCGCTGCGCCCACAGCGGAGCGCGCGGGGTGAAGCGGGGCATCAGGAGCAGAATCAGCCCGAGCGCGCTCAGGCCCACGATCACCAGGACGATCCACATCGAGGCCGAGTGCACGGAGTAGCCGACCGCACCGAAGGCGATCAGGGCCGACCAGAAGTACATGATCAGCACCGACCTGCTGTGCGAGTGGCCGATCTCCAGCAGGCGGTGGTGCAGATGGCCGCGGTCCGCCGCGAAGGGCGACTGGCCGTTCCAGGTGCGCCGCACGATCGCCAGCACCAGGTCGGCCGCCGGGATCGCGATGATGGTGAGCGGCAGCAGCAGGGGGATGAAGACCGGCAGCATCGCGTGGGTCGCCTGGCGCTCGCTGCCCTCGAAGATCTTCATCGTGTCCGGGTCGACCTGTCCGGTGACGGAGATCGCGCCGGCCGCCAGGACCAGGCCGATCAGCATCGAGCCCGAGTCGCCCATGAAGATCCGGGCCGGGTGCATGTTGTGCGGCAGGAAGCCGAGGCACATGCCCATCAGGATCGCCGTGAACAGCGTCGCCGGGGCGGCCGCCTCGATCATGTGCCCGTACCAGAGCCGGTAGGTGTAGAGGAAGAACGCGGCGGATGCGATGAGGACCATGCCGGCCGCCAGACCGTCCAGTCCGTCGACGAAGTTCACCGCGTTGATCGTGATGACGACCAGGGCCACCGTGAGCAGCGTGCCCTGCCACTGGGTGAGGGCGACCGTGCCGACGCCCGGGATCGGCAGCCACAGGATCGTCAGGCCCTGGAGGACCATGACCGCCGCGGCGATCATCTGTCCGCCGAGCTTGATCAGGGCGTCGATCTCGAACTTGTCGTCCAGGACACCGATCAGCCAGATCAGCGCGGCGCCGGAGAGCAGCGCCCGGGGCTCGCTGGAGAGGTCGAAGACGCTGTCCAGGTTGGCCAGGTGATCGGCGACGATCAGACCGGCGCACAGCCCGCCGAACATGGCGATGCCACCGAGCCTCGGGGTCGGTTCCCGGTGGACGTCACGCGCACGGATCGCGGGCATCGCCCCGACCGCGATGGCGAACTTTCGCACCGGGCCGGTGAGCAGATACGTCACCGCAGCCGTGACACAGAGCGTCAGCAAGTAATCACGCACGGGCTGCCCCACAAATGTCGCCGGCCATCTCAGCCCACACCTTAACTATGTCGGCCTCATGGTTGAGGACACGGCGGTACGGGCGATGGTTGCACGAGGCGCCCCCATTCAGGACATAGGGGCCATGTCACCCGGGGTACGGCGGAAATTTCGCGGCCAGTTCCCGCACCTCCGTGAGGACGTCGCCCTCCTCGCGGACCGCGGCACCGAACAGCACCGCGAGCCGGGTCATGGCGGCGTCGCCCATGCCCTGGGTGGTGACGGCGGCGGTGCCCAGCCTGATGCCCCGGGCGTCTCCGTACGGAAGCGCGCAGGTGTCCAGCACCAGGCCCGCGGCGGCCAGCCGGGCGCGGGCGGTCCGACCGTCGACGCCGAGCGGGGCAGGATCCGCGACGATCAGGTGGGTGTCCGTGCCGCCGGTGGTGACGTCGAACCCCTCGGCCTCCAGTCCGGCGGCCAGCACCCGGGCGTGGGAGACCACGCGATGGGCGTACGCGGCGAAGGCCGGTGTCCCCGCCTCGTGGAACGCAACGGCCTTCGCCGCCACCGTGTGCATCTGGGCGCCACCCTGGGTGAAGGGGAAGACCGCCCGGTCGATCCGCTCCGCCAGCTCGCTGCCGCAAAGGATCATGCCGCCCCGCGGTCCGCGCAGCACCTTGTGGGTGGTGGCGCAGACGACGTCCGCGTACGGGACGGGGTTCGGGGCCGCTCCCCCGGCGATCAGCCCCATCGGGTGCGCGGCGTCGGCGATGAGGTAGGCGCCCACCTCGTCGGCGATCTCGCGGAAGGCCTGGTGGTCCGGGTGGCGCGGGTAGGAGATGGAGCCGCTGACGATCGCCTTCGGGCGGTGGGTGCGTGCCAGGGTGCGCACCTGCTGGTAGTCGATCAGCCCGCTCTCGGAGTCCACGCCGTAGCCGATGAACCGGAACCAGCGGCCGGAGAAGTTGGCGGGTGAGCCGTGGGTGAGGTGCCCGCCGTACGGGAGTCCCATCGCGAGCACCGTGTCGCCGGGCCGCAGCAGCGCCGCGTACGCCGCGAGTACGGCCGAGGAGCCGGAGTGCGGCTGGACGTTGGCGTGCTCGGCGCCGAAGAGCGCGGTGGCCCGCCGGACGGCGATGCGCTCGGCTGCGTCCGCCTGCTCGCAGCCGCCGTGGTGGCGGGCGCCGGGGTAGCCCTCGGCGTACTTGTTGGCGAGCGGCGAGCCGAGGGCGGCGAGGACGGCGGGCGAGGTGAAGTTCTCGGCGGCGGTCAGCTGGAGCGTGCCGGACTGCCGCCGTACCTCACCCAGCAGCACATCGGCGATCTCCGGGTCCTCCCTGAGCAGGGCGCCGAAGTCCTGCGGCAGGGTGGCTGTGCGGGCGGCAGGAGTGGTGACCGGCATCGGGGGCTCCGGGCCTGGGGAGGAGTGCGCTGGCGTCAGCTCCAATGTAGGCCCGCGAGGGGCCCGCTGCCCGCTGTCACGGCGCCGGATGCACCCGTACGGACGGGGAAGGGCCCCAGCCGCTCAGCGCGGGGCGGATACGCCGGTCAAGGCCGTGACGACCGGCTCCAGGGCCTGGTTGATCTCGTCGCCGATGGACCGGAAGAACGTGATCGGGGCGCCGTACGGGTCGTACACCTCGTCGGCCTCCGCGGTCGGGGCCAGCAGCCAGCCGCGCAGCGCGGCGGCCGCGCGGACCAGCGCGCGGGCGCGTTCGACAACGCCCTCGTCGGCGGCGTCGGGCAGCGTCGCGGGGTCTATGGCCCGGACCAGCCGGGTGAACTCCTTGAGCGTGAAGGTCCGCAGGCCGGCCGAGTGCCCCATCGAGATCACCTGGGCCCGGTGGTCGCGGGTGGCGGTGAGGACCAGATCGGCACGGATCACGTGCTCGTCCAGCAGCTCACGGCCGACGAAGCCGGTGGCGTCGGCGCCGAAGTCGGCGAGGACCACCTCGGCGTTGGCCTCCATCGGGGCACCCTCGTGCCCCCAGGTACCGGCACTCTCCACGATCAGACCGCCCTGGAGCGGGTCGCCGAGGCGGTCCACGAGGGCATGGCGGGTCAGCCGCTCGGTGATCGGCGAGCGGCAGACATTGCCGGTGCTGACGTGGAGGATGCGGAAAGTGTCGGTCTGCCCCGCTATGCCACGCCCCTCAGGGGCGGTCAATTGGCCACCTCGAGGTCGGGTACCACCTTGCGCAGCTCCTCCGCGGAGAGCGCGCCGGCGCGCAGCAGGACCGGCACCTTGCCGGTGACGTCGACGATCGAGGACGGGACGATGCCCGGCGTCGGACCGCCGTCGAGGTAGACCGAGACGGAGTCGCCGAGCATCTCCTGGGCGGCGTCGCAGTCCTCGGGCGAGGGGTGTCCGGTGAGGTTGGCGCTGGAGACGGCCATCGGGCCGACCTCGGTGAGCAGCTCGATGGCGACCGGGTGCAGCGGCATCCGGATGGCGACGGTGCCGCGGGTGTCGCCGAGGTCCCACTGGAGGGACGGCTGGTGCTTGGCGACGAGCGTGAGGGCGCCGGGCCAGAAGGCGTCGACGAGCTCCCAGGCCTGCTCGGAGAAGTCGGTGACCAGACCGTGCAGGGTGTTCGGGGAACCGATCAGGACGGGGGTCGGCATGTTGCGGCCGCGCCCCTTGGCGTCCAGCAGGTCGACGACGCCTTCGGTACTGAAGGCGTCCGCACCGATCCCGTACACCGTGTCGGTGGGCAGCACGACCAGTTCACCGCGGCGGACGGCGGACGCGGCCTCGCGCAGACCCGTCGTACGGTCGGTCGCGTCGTTGCAGTCGTATCGCCGTGCCATCAGCCGGCCTCCTCAAGCGTGTTCGGGTAGGGCTGGAACGGGTCCTGGCCGCCGGTCACGGCATCGCCTTGCGGGCCGTGGCGAACCGGGGGCGCTTGTTCAGGTCGGGGTGGTCGGCCGCGTCGGCCCAGCCCCGCTCCTCGGTGAAGATCCACGGCACCTGCCCGCCCTGGGTGTCGGCGTGCTCGATGACGACGAGGCCGCCGGGGCGCAGCAGACGGTGTGCGGTGCGCTCGATGCCCCGGATGGTGTCGAGGCCGTCCTCACCGGAGAAGAGTGCCATCTGGGGGTCGTGGTCACGGGCCTCCGGTGCCACGTACTCCCATTCGGTGAGCGGGATGTACGGCGGGTTGGAGATGACCAGGTCGACCTGCCCGTCGAGCTCGGGAAGGGCCGTCAGAGCGTCTCCCCGGTGCACGGTGACCCTGGACTCCTCGGCGTTCTTCCTGGTCCATTTGAGGGCGTCCTCGGACAGCTCCACGGCGTGCACGCGTGAGCGCGGCACCTCCTGGGCCATGGCGAGGGCGATGGCCCCGGATCCCGTGCAGAGGTCGACGATCAGCGGTTCGACGACATCCATCGCGCGGACGGCGTCTATCGCCCAGCCGACCACCGACTCGGTCTCCGGGCGCGGCACGAAGACCCCGGGCCCCACCTGGAGTTCCAGATAGCGGAAGAAGGCGCGTCCGGTGATGTGCTGGAGCGGTTCGCGGGCCTCGCGCCGGGCGATGGTCTCCCAGTAGCGGGCGTCGAAGTCGGCGTCCGGCACGTTGTGCAGCTCGCCCCGCTTGACGCCGTGCACGAACGCGGCGAGTTCCTCCGCGTCGAATCGCGGCGAAGGCACACCGGCGTCGGCCAGCCGCTGGGTGGCCTGGGCCACCTCGGCGAGCAGCAGGTTCATCGCGGTTCTCCGTACAGGTTCACGAGCGGTGCGGGGTGGTGGAGCTTGGGTCGGCCGTCTCAGGCGGCGGCGAGCTTGGCTGCGGAGTCGGCGTCGACGCATGCCTGGATCACGGCGTCCAGCTCACCGTCGAGCACCTGGTCCAAGTTGTACGCCTTGAAGCCGACGCGGTGGTCCGAGATCCGGTTTTCCGGGAAGTTGTACGTACGGATCTTCTCGGAACGGTCGACCGTACGCACCTGGCTGCGCCGTACGTCCGAGGCCTCCTGCTCAGCGGCCTCCTGAGCGGCGGCGAGGAGCCTGGAGCGCAGGATGCGCATGGCCTGCTCCTTGTTCTGGAGCTGGCTCTTCTCGTTCTGGCAGGAGGCCACGACACCGGTGGGCAGGTGCGTGATGCGGACGGCGGAGTCCGTGGTGTTGACGGACTGGCCGCCGGGGCCCGAGGAGCGGTAGACGTCGATGCGCAGGTCGTTGGCGTGGATCTCGACGTCGACCTCCTCGGCCTCGGGCGTGACGAGCACGCCTGCGGCGGAGGTGTGGATGCGGCCCTGGGACTCGGTGGAGGGCACGCGCTGCACACGGTGCACGCCGCCCTCGTACTTCATCCGGGCCCAGACTCCCTGGCCGGGTTCGGTGGCCCCGTTGCCGCCCTTGGTCTTCACCGCGACCTGGACGTCCTTGTAGCCGCCGAGCTCGGACTCCGTGGAGTCGATGATCTCGGTCTTCCAGCCGACGCGCTCGGCGTAGCGCAGGTACATCCGCAGCAGATCGCCGGCGAACAGGGCGGACTCGTCGCCGCCCGCGCCCGCCTTGATCTCCAGGAGCACGTCCTTGTCGTCGCTGGGGTCCCGGGGCACGAGCAGGAGGCGGAGCTTCTCGGTGAGCTCCTCGCGCTCCTTCTCCAGGTCCTTGACCTCGGCGGCGAAGTCGGGGTCGTCGGCGGCGAACTCGCGGGCCGTCTCGATGTCGTCGGCGTTCTGCTTCCAGGAGCGGTACGTGGCGACGATCGGGGTCAGCTCGGCGTAGCGCTTGTTGAGCTTGCGCGCGTTCGCCTGGTCGGCGTGGACCGACGGGTCCGCGAGCTTCTTCTCGAGATCGGACTGTTCGCCGATCAGTTCCTCGACCGCCTCGAACATCTTCGGGCTCCTGGTTTCTACGCTCGACGTGCCTGCCGGCCGGCGGGATGCCTGCCGGGCGGGATACGGGGGCGCCGTGTCCCGGCCGGAAAAAACGCCGGTCACGGCGCCCCCTGGGAAGAGGGCGCCGAGAACCGGCGCAGTTGGCTCGCTACTTGCTGGCGGAGCCGGCGGCCTTGCCGAAGCGGGCCTCGAAGCGGGCCACACGGCCACCGGTGTCGAGGATCTTCTGCTTGCCCGTGTAGAACGGGTGGCACTCGGAGCAGACGTCCGCACGGATGGCGCCGCTGTCCAGGGTGGACCGGGTGGTGAACGACGCGCCACAGGTGCAGCTGACCTGGGTCTCGACGTACTGGGGGTGGATTTCGCGCTTCAAGGGATTCTCCTAGTTTCGGGAGGGCTCCGGGTCGTACGCGCGGATTGCGTGTCCGTGAACCGGGGCCGACGGACCAGTCTGCCAGGACCGGCCGTATCTCCCAAAACCGGGGTGGGCGGGGAACTATTCCCCGGCACTCCCGGTCACTGGACGATGTCGCCCGCGTCACCCTTGTCGCCCGCGGACTTCTCGGTGGCGGACGCGGGGATCGGCCGGTCGGTGCGGAGCGCCGCCCAGACCTGCTTGCCGGCCTTCTCCTGCGGTATGACGCGGTTCGGGTCGGCCGGGTCGTACTCGACCGGCAGGGTCACCATGTGGACGTCGTCGGAGCCCAGGCCCTTGATGCCGTTGGCGAAGCCCGCGAGCTTCTTGACCGAGCCCAGGTCGGAGTCGGTCGTGATGGCCTTGGTCGCCGTGTCCGCGAGACCGTACAGCTTGGTGCCGTTGAGGATGCCGACGCTCTTCGCCTGCACCATCAGCGCCTTGATGAAGGACTGCTGGAGCTGGATCCGGCCGAGGTCGCTGCCGTCGCCGACGCTGTGGCGGGTACGGACCAGTCCGAGCGACTCCTCGCCGTTCAGCGTCTGGGTGCCCGGCTCCAGGTCGAGATGGCTCTTGGGGTCGTTGATCGCCTTCTTGGTGGTGATCCCGACGCCGCCGAGCTTGTCGATCAGCTTCTTGAAGCCGGTGAAGTCGACCTCCAGGTAGTGGTCCATCCGGATCCCGGACATCGACTCGACGGTCTTGACCGCGCAGGCCGGACCGCCGACCTCGTACGCGGTGTTGAACATCGCGCGCTGCACGCCCGGGACGTCCGCGCCGCTCTCGTCGCTCTTGCACTCGGGCCGGGAGACGAGGGTGTCGCGCGGGATGGAGACGACACTCGCGCTCTTGTGGCCCTTGTTGACGTGGAGGACCATCGCGGTGTCCGAACGGGCGCCTCCCTGGTCGACGCCGTACTTCGCGTTCGCACCGGAGCGGGAGTCGGAGCCCAGCACGAGGATGTCCTCGGAGCCGTTGTCGACGTTCTTGGGACGGTTCTTGCCGAGGGCGTTGTTGATGTCGACGGCCTTGAGGTTGCCGTCGAGCTGGAAGTAGGCGTAACCGAGTCCGCCCCCGCCGACCACGACCAGTCCGGCCAGGCTCCAGGCGGCTATGACGATCCCCCTGCGGCGGCGGGACGCCTTCCTCCGGCGTTTGCCGGTGGCCCGTATTCGGCTGTTGCTCCCGCTCTGCTCGGTCATCCGTCTCCTCGTTCCCTCGACTGCTCCCGGCTACCCCCTGCTGTGGTGTGCGGGTCCCAGCGCGCCTCGTCGCTCTTGAGTACGACGCGGCGGCGACAAGAAGGGTTGCACAGGGCCCGGTGGCGTCCGGGTAAGCGGAGGGCGGTGCCGAGGAGCGCGGCGGCAGCCGATGATCCGGCGTTCACCTGCGGTTTCCTGCCCGGGGCCGGCGACGCGGGACGGAGGTGCGGTGCGGTGTCCGTGTGGCGAAGGTCTCGGATCGGCAACGGTCCGGGCAGCCCCGCCGCGCCCGGCGCACGGCACAGGGCCGCCCCCGGCACCGAAGTGGCGGGGGCGGCCCTGTGGACGGCTGCCGTGCGGCTGCGAGCTAGTCGTTATTGCCCGGGGCCGGCGTCGTCTTCTGGATCTGGAGCAGGAACTCCGCGTTGGACTGGGTCTTCTTCATCCGGTCCAGGAGGAGCTCGATCGCCTGCTGCTGGTCGAGCGCGTGGAGCACCCGGCGCAGCTTCCAGACGATCGCCAACTCGTCGCTGCCGAGCAGGATTTCTTCCTTACGGGTGCTGGACGCGTCGACGTCCACCGCCGGGAAGATGCGCTTGTCGGAGAGCTTGCGGTCGAGCTTGAGCTCCATGTTGCCGGTGCCCTTGAACTCCTCGAAGATCACCTCGTCCATGCGCGAGCCGGTCTCGACGAGCGCGGTGGCCAGGATGGTCAGCGAGCCACCGTCCTCGATGTTCCGCGCGGCACCGAAGAAGCGCTTCGGCGGGTACAGCGCGGTCGAGTCGACACCACCGGACAGGATGCGGCCGGAGGCCGGGGCGGCGAGGTTGTACGCGCGTCCCAGACGGGTGATCGAGTCCAGCAGGACGACCACGTCGTGACCCAGCTCCACGAGGCGCTTGGCGCGCTCGATGGCCAGCTCGGCGACGGTGGTGTGGTCCTCGGCGGGACGGTCGAAGGTCGAGGAGATGACCTCGCCCTTCACCGACCGCTGCATGTCGGTGACCTCTTCCGGACGCTCGTCGACCAGGACGACCATCAGGTGGCACTCGGGGCTGTTGACCGTGATCGCGTTGGCGATCGCCTGCAGGATCATGGTCTTACCGGTCTTCGGCGGGGCCACGATCAGGCCTCGCTGGCCCTTGCCGATGGGGGCGACCAGGTCGATGATCCGCGTCGTCAGGATGTTGGAGTCGGTCTCCAGGCGGAGCCGGTCCTGCGGGTAGAGCGGCGTCAGCTTCTGGAACTCCGGGCGGCCGCGGCCGGTTTCGGGCGCCATGCCGTTGACCGAGTCGAGGCGGACCAGCGCGTTGAACTTCTCGCGGCGCTCGCCGTCCTTGGGCTGGCGCACCGCGCCGGTGACGTGGTCGCCCTTGCGCAGTCCGTTCTTGCGGACCTGCGCCAGCGAGACGTACACGTCGTTCGGGCCCGGCAGGTAGCCGGAGGTCCGGATGAACGCGTAGTTGTCGAGGATGTCCAGGATGCCCGCGACGGGGATCAGGACGTCGTCGTCGGTGACCGGCGGTGCGTCACTCGCGAAGTCGTCGCGGCCACGACGGCCACGGCGGTCGCGGTAACGGCCACGGCGGCCACGACGGCCGCCCTCGTCGTCGAAGCCGTCGTCCTGCGGTCCGCCGCCGCCCTGCTGGCCCTGGCCCTGGTTCTGACCCTGGTTCTGGCCCTGTCCCTGACCCTGGCGCTGCTGGCGCTGGCCGCCCTGGCCGCCGCCCTGCTCGTCGCCGCCCTTGCCGCGGCGGTCGCGCTGGCGCTCACGGCGGTCGCCGCGGTCACCGCGGTCGCCACGCTGCCCACGGTCCTGCCGGTCGCCACGACGGCCCTCGGCGTTGTCCGCGGCGGTCTCGGCCTTGGACTCGGAACGGTCCTCGGCGGGCGTCTCACGCTTCGGCTCGTCCTGCGTCCGGTCCTTGGACTGCGCCTTGGTGTCGCCCTTGGAGTCGGTCTTGGTCTCCGGGCTGCCCGCCTGAGCGGTCGCACGACGGCGACGGCGCTCGCCCGCGGGCTGCTCGTCGTTGGCCGGCTGACCGGGGATGTCGATCTGCTGCTGGGCGGCAGACTTGTCCGCGGGAGCGGCGGCCGGCGTCTCGTCCCCGGCGCCGGTGCGCGCCTTGGAGGTGGCCCGGCGCTTCGGCTTGGTCTCGGCCTCGTCGGCGGAGGCCGCGGGGGCGGCCTTGGCCTTGGGGGCGGAGGAGCCGGCCTGGGCCTCCTTGATGACCTCGATCAGCTGGCTCTTGCGCATCCGCGCAGTGCCCTTGATACCGAGGCCGGACGCGACCTGCTGCAGCTCGGCCAGGACCATGCCGTCAAGGCCGGTGCCGGAGCGGCGGCGCCGTGCGGTGGTGCCAGTGGCAGCACCTTCGGCGGGCGCGGCACTGTCGACGCTCTTGTCGGCAGTCACGCCCATCAGATCGGTGGTGTCGCTCACGAAGGGTCCTTCCCTGGAGCGGACGTCGGCCTTCTGGCTCGGCGACCGGTTGTGCTGTCCGACTGCGGTCTTTGGTTGTGCGGACCGTGCCGGGGCGGTGGTCCGCCGGGTAGGTACGGCGGAGAGGTGAACGTGTGCATGGGCCCGGCGCGAGCATCCCCCTGCTCGGCCCACTCCTGGACGAGCGAGGGGTGTCGTGCCGGTTCCGGAGCGTGCTCGAAACTGCTCAGGCAGGCTGCTCAGGCAGTTGGGGAGGCTCCCGGAAGAAATGGTGGTCCCGGAAAGGGACACGAAGCAACGCGCCACATAGACGTCGATTGCAGACTTGAGGTTAACACTACCGGCTCCAACAAACATTCCCCCTCTCACGCCCCGGCAATCACTTCTCGGCTACGGGGCGAGCGGCAGCACGCTCGCACCCGGGGCGTCGAGAGACAGCCGATTGGCCGCCCATCCCTCGCCCGCCAGCCGTGCGACCTTGTCGGCCGCACCGTCCTCGGCCAGTGCCAGCACGGTGGGGCCGGCACCGGAGATGACTGCGGGGACGCCGTCCGCGCGCAGCCGGTTCACGAGTTCCACGCTCTGCGGCATCGCCGGTGAGCGGTATTCCTGGTGCAGCCGGTCCTCGGTGGCCGTGAGCAGCAGCTCGGGGCGCCTGGTCATGGCCTCGACGAGGAGGGCGGCACGGCCCGCGTTGAAGGCGGCGTCGACGTGCGGGACGGTCCGCGGCAGCAGTCCGCGGGCGGTCTCGGTGAGCACCGGGTTGCCGGGGACGAAAACCACCGGAACGATGGAATCCGCAGGGTCCATCCTGATCGCGCGGGCCGACCCGCCGTCCATCCAGGCGAGCGTGAACCCGCCGAGCAGACAGGCCGCGACGTTGTCCGGGTGGCCCTCGATCTCGGTGGCGAGCTCCAGCAGCGCCGTGTCGTCCAGTCGGGCGTCGCCGCCGGTCGTCACGGCGCGGGCGGCGACGATGCCCGCGCAGATGGCGGCGGAGGACGAGCCGAGGCCGCGTCCGTGCGGGATGCGGTTGGCGCAGACGATCTCCAGGCCGCGGGGCTGTCCGCCGAGCAGGTCGAAGGCGGTGCGCAGGGACCGTACGAGCAGGTGGTTCTCGTCGCGGGGCAGCGTGTCCGCGCCCTCGCCCGCGATGTCGATGTGCAGCCCGGCGTCGGCGACGCGGACGACGACGTCGTCGTACAGGCCCAGCGAGAGGCCGAGGGCGTCGAAGCCCGGGCCCAGATTGGCGCTGGTTGCCGGTACGCGCACCCGTACGGCGGCGGCTCGGAAGGCGGGACCGGCCATCGCTCTGACGACTCTCCTTGTGAGGCGGCGGGGAATTCGAGGGGCCGCGAGATATTCGGGGTCTCTTCTGCGGCTCTTCGGGGTATTGCACGAGTCCGGGAATGGACCGACGGCCGCTACGGCCTGCGCACCCCGGGCATATGCGGCGGGGTGGGTTGGGTACAGCTTATCGAAGGAAGGTTCTGTGGCGACATAGGGCGCACAGGAGGCGCACGATGCGTGTCGCACACCGCCGGTGCGCTCTCCGTCCCGAAAAAGGCGGTTGGGCCGCCTTCCTGACGAATTCGCGGCCGTGCCGCCGCCCCGGACCCGAAAGGCGCCGGGGTCCGGGGCAGCGGCGTGGCAAGCCGTGCGGTGCGTACTACGCGAGGCCGAGCTTCTCGGCGGCGGCGACCGCGTCCACCGGGACGGTGACCGGCTGCGGCGCACCGGCGACGGCCCAGTCCGGGTCCTTCAGTCCGTTGCCGGTGACCGTGCAGACGATCCGCTGGCCCCGGTCGACCTTGCCCTCCTCGGCCGCCTTGAGCAGACCGGCGACCGACGCGGCCGACGCGGGCTCCACGAAGACGCCCTCCTGCGAAGCCAACAGCCGGTACGCGGCCAGGATCTGCCGGTCCGTCACCTCGTCGATGAATCCACCCGACTCGTCCCGTGCGGCGAGCGCGTACTGCCACGAGGCCGGGTTGCCGATCCGGATGGCGGTGGCGATGGTCGACGGGTCCTTGACGACCTCGCCGCGCACGATGGGCGCCGAGCCGGAGGCCTGGAAGCCCCACATCCGCGGCTTGTGCGTGGACAGGGCGTCCCCGGCGTACTCGGTGTAGCCCTTCCAGTACGCGGTGATGTTGCCCGCGTTGCCCACCGGCAGCACGTGGATGTCCGGGGCGTCGCCGAGTGCGTCGACGATCTCGAAGGCCGCGGTCTTCTGGCCCTCGATGCGGACCGGGTTGACCGAATTGACCAGCGCCACCGGGTAGTTGTCCGAGAGCGAGCGGGCCAGCGTCAGGCAGTCGTCGAAGTTTCCGTCGACCTGGAGGATCTTGGCGCCGTGCACGAGCGCCTGCCCCATCTTGCCGAGCGCGATCTTGCCCTGCGGCACGAGGACGGCGCAGACCATGCCCGCGCGGACCGCGTACGCGGCGGCGGAGGCGGAGGTGTTGCCGGTGGAGGCGCAGATGACGGCCTGCGCACCCTCCTCCTTGGCCCGGGTGATCGCCATGGTCATTCCGCGGTCCTTGAAGGACCCGGTGGGGTTGGCGCCCTCGACCTTGAGGTGCACCTCGCAGCCCGTGCGCTCGGAGAGGACCTGAGCGGGTACGAGCGGCGTGCCGCCCTCACGGAGCGTGACGACCGGCGTCGTGCTCGTGACCGGGAGACGGTCCCGGTACTCCTCGATGATGCCGCGCCACTGGTGGGTGCCCTTGGTGGTCATGGGTCCTTACTCCCCTTCAACACGCATGATGCTGGCGACACCGCGTACGGTGTCGAGCTTGCGCAGCGCCTCGACGGTCCCGGAGAGGGCGGCGTCGGGCGCGCGGTGGGTGACGACGACGAGCGAAGCCTCGCCGCTCTTGTCCTGTCGGCCTTTCTGGCGGACCGTATCGATGGATACGCCCTGTTCGGCGAAGACCGTCGCTACCTGGGCGAGTACGCCAGGCTTGTCGGCCACGTCGAGACTGATGTGGTACCGCGTGACGACATCACCCATGGGGCTGACCGGCAGACGCGTGTACGCGGACTCACCGGGGCCGGGGGCCTCGTTGAGTTTGTTGCGGCAGACCGCGACGAGGTCACCGAGGACCGCGGAGGCGGTCGGAGCGCCGCCCGCGCCTGGACCGTAGAACATCAGCTGCCCGGCGGCCTCGGCCTCGACGAACACCGCGTTGTACGCCTCGCGGACGGAGGCCAGCGGGTGGCTGAGCGGAATCATCGCGGGGTGCACGCGGGCCGTGACCGACCGCCCGTCGGCGGCGCGCTCGCAGATGGCGAGGAGCTTGACTGTGCAGCCCATGCGGCGGGCGGACGCGATGTCGGCGGCGGTGACCTCGGTGATGCCCTCGCGGTGCACGTCACCGATCTTCACCCGGGTGTGGAAGGCGATCCCGGCGAGGATCGCGGCCTTGGCGGCGGCGTCGAAGCCCTCGACGTCGGCGGTGGGGTCGGCCTCGGCGTAGCCGAGCGCGGTGGCCTCGTCGAGCGCCTCGGAGTACCCGGCGCCGCTGGTGTCCATCCTGTCGAGGATGAAGTTCGTGGTGCCGTTGACGATGCCGAGGACCCGGTTGACCTTGTCCCCCGCGAGGGACTCGCGCAGCGGCCGGACGAGCGGGATGGCACCGGCGACGGCGGCCTCGTAGTAGAGGTCCCGGCCGTGCTGTTCGGCGTCGGCGTGCAGGGCCGCGCCGTCCTCGGCGAGCAGGGCCTTGTTGGCGGAGACGACGCTGGCGCCGTGCTCGAAGGCGGAGCGGATGAGCGTGCGGGCGGGCTCGATGCCACCGATGACCTCGATGACGACGTCGATGTCGCCCCGTTTGACCAGGGCCGTCGCGTCGGTGGTGATCAGTGCGGGGTCGATGCCCTCGCGCACCTTGGAGGGCCGGCGCACGGCGACACCGGCGAGCTCCACCGGCGCGCCGATGCGCGCGGCGAGGTCGTCGGCGTGCGTCGTCATGATGCGCGCCACCTCTGAGCCGACCACTCCACAGCCCAGCAGCGCCACCTTCAGCGGACGCGTACGCATCATCCGACCTCGTTTCCTTTACATCTGATGTATGGACCAGTCTCACTCACCGGACGGGCGTTCCTGCCACCCGTCCGGATCCTGAGATGTTTACGGGGGACCTGGGGTGCGTCCCGGGAAATACGGCATCAGCCGACATCGAGACGCAGGAGATCTTCCTCCGTCTCGCGCCGGACGATGACCCGCGCCTCTCCGTCGCGCACGGCGACGACGGGCGGGCGCAGGGCGTGGTTGTAGTTACTCGCCATGGAACGGCAGTACGCGCCGGTGGCGGGCACGGCGATGAGGTCGCCGGGGGCCAGGTCCGAGGGCAGGAAGGCGTCCTTGACGACGATGTCGCCGCTCTCGCAGTGCTTGCCGACGACCCGGACGAGCATCGGCTCGGCCTCCGATGTGCGCGAGACGAGCGCCACGCTGTACTCGGCGTCGTACAGCGCGGTACGGATGTTGTCCGACATCCCGCCGTCGACACTGACGTAGGTGCGCAGCCCCTCCAGCGGCTTGATCGTGCCGACCTCGTACAGCGTGAAGGCGGTCGGTCCGACGATGGCGCGGCCGGGCTCGACGGAGATCCGGGGGGTGTCGAGACCGGCGGACTCGCACTCGCGGGTCACGATGTCGCCCAGCGACTTGGCGATCTCGTGCGGTTCGCGCGGGTCGTCGTCGGAGGTGTACGCGATGCCGAGGCCGCCGCCGAGGTCGATCTCGGGCAGTTCGACGCCGTGCTCGTCGCGCACCTCGGCGAGGAGTTGCACCACGCGCCGGGCGGAGACCTCGAAGCCGGCCATGTCGAAGATCTGCGAGCCGATGTGCGAGTGGATGCCGATGAGCTCGAGACCGTCGAGGGTGAGCGCCCGCCGGACCGCCTCGGCGGCCTGTCCGTCGGCCAGCGCGATGCCGAACTTCTGGTCCTCGTGCGCGGTGGCGATGAACTCGTGGGTGTGTGCCTCGACGCCGACGGTCACCCGGATCTGCACGGGCTGGCGCCGGCCGAGACGCTGTGCGATGTGCGAGACGCGGACGATCTCCTGGAAGGAGTCGAGCACGATCCGGCCGACGCCCGCCGTGACGGCCCGCTCGATCTCGTCGACCGTCTTGTTGTTGCCGTGGAAGGCGATGCGCTCGGCGGGCATCCCGGCGTCCAGCGCGGTGGTCAGCTCACCGCCGGAGCAGACGTCGAGGTTGAGTCCCTCCTCCTGGAGCCAGCGCACGACCGCGCGGGAGAGGAAGGCCTTGCCGGCGTAGAAGACGTCGGCGCCGGGGCCGAAGGCGTCGGACCAGGCACGGCAGCGGGCCCGGAAGTCGGCTTCGTCCAGGAAGTAGGCGGGAGTACCGAACTCCTCGGCCAGCCGGGCGACTTCGATACCGCCGACGGTCAGCGCGCCGTGCTCGTCACGGGTGACGGTGCGGGACCAGACCTTCTCGTCGAGGACGTTGAGGTCCTCGGCCGGGGCGGAGTAGTGGCCCTCGGTCATGACGTCGGCGTGACGGGGACCGGCGGGGTGTGCGGATCGGCTCATCGTGTTGCTCTGCTCTCTCGGGTCTCTCAGAGGTACGGGGGCGCGCTGATGCCGAGCAGGGACAGGCCGCCTGCCAGCACCGTCCCGGCGGCTTCGGCGATGGCGAGCCGGGTGCGGTGGGCGGCCGAGGGTTTCTCGTCCCCGACGGGGAGCGGGGACGCGGTGTCGTGGAAGTCGAAGAACGCCTGCGCGACCGCTTCGAGGTGGCGGGCGAGCCGGTCGGGGGCACGGTGCCGGGCGGCGGCGGCGAGCACGGTGGGGTGGTCGGCGAGGACGGCGAGCAGGGCGGGTGCCTCCACCCCTTCCACTTCGCCTTCCCGGGTGCCGGTGAGGCCGAGGAGCTGGGCGCCGCGGCTGAGGGCGCGGGTGCGGGAGTACGCGTAGCGGACGAGGAACAGCGGATTGATCTCCCCCTGGACGAGGAGCTCGTCGCCGAGCCGGGCCCGGTCGTGGCCGGCCGGCCGGAGCAGCCCCCAGCGGGTGGCGTCGGGCCCGAGCCGGTCGAGCAGCTCGCCCGCGGTGGCACCTGCCGGGACCGGACGTATCTCCGTGAGGGGCGTGGGGGGCCGCCCGTGGGCGTCGACGGTGACGCCCAGCCGTGCCCAGTCCGGGTCGGGCTCCTCGTCGCAGCTGATGCGGACGGGGGCGCCCTGCGCGCGCACCAGCCGGCGCACGGCGTGGGCGGTGACCGCGGCCCGGACCTCACGGGCATGGCTGAATTGCAGCGGCGCCCCGGCGAGTGCGTCACCGTGCCCGTACCGCAGCCCCTGCTCCCGTACCCGGTCCAGGAGCGCGCGGTGCGCGGCGGCGTCGGCCGGGGCGTCGAGCGTGAAGTTCAGGAAGCCGGGCCCGGTGATCTCGACCCGTCCGATCCCGGGCACCCCGGCCATCCGCTCCCGGAGGATCTCGGCCACCTCCCGCGCGGGCAGTGCGGCGGCTCCGGCCAGCTGGAGTGCGACGGCGCTGGCGTAGTCGCCGCACCCGCCGGGCCGTGTCCTCTCCACTCGCACGCGCGCGGGCACGGGCGCACGCAAGGCGTCCTCGTCCACCGCGCGGCGCACGGCGTGCAGCACGGTCGTGGAGAGATCGGCGGGGGTCACGGGACAAGCGTATGGGAGGGAGGGGGGCGTTTCGCGAACCGGTTTCGCCATCCGGTCAGCCGGCGGCACTCTCCGCCCGCCCGGCCCCCTGCCTGCCGTCGAGGACCGACGCCCGGCCGCGCTCCATCAACTGGCGCACCACCCGCACCAGCTCGCTCGGCTCGAAGGGCTTGGCGAGGAACGCGTCGACCCCTGCCGCGACACCGTTGTCCACCTCGTACGGCGTGCAGGCGCTGATGATCGCCACGGGAAGGTGCCGGGTCCGCGGATCGGAGCGCAGTCTGGTGGCCGTCTGCAGACCGTCCAGCCGGGGCATCACGACATCGAGCGTGATCACATCGGGACTGACCCGATGCACCAGATCCAGACACTCGACACCATCGGCCGCGGTCACGACCTCGAAGCCCTCAAGCTCGAGATTGACCCTGATCAACTGCCGGATGACCTTGTTGTCGTCGACAACAAGCACGCGGCCGCACGCCCCTGACACCCTTCGAGAGTAGGCGGGGCGGAGTGGCTGCGTCCGGGTTTTGCCCACTTCCGTCCCCGGACGGATGGCGGCACAGGTTGGCCGGATGTGTGTGCGACCGCCCCGGCAGCGCATGCGGCGGCACGGCGGCGGCACGGAAATACCTGTTCACAGCCACCCCGTCGAAGCTGGTAGTGTTTCACCCGTCGCAGAGCACCACAGCGATACGCCCCCGTAGCTCAGGGGATAGAGCATCGGCCTCCGGAGCCGGGTGCGCAGGTTCGAATCCTGCCGGGGGCACTTCAGTCCGGACAGCGTGATCAAGCAGCTGGCCGGATGGAGTGCCGAGTACAAAGGGTCGGACCCAGTACCACTGGGTCCGACCCTTTGTCGTTGCCTGCAGCGACCACGGGCGGTGACTCGGTCCCGCTTCCCATCCCGCCCAGGTCGGCCGGCTCGGGGAGGCGGTGGCGGCGGCCTGGCCCCCCATCGCCATCACCGCCTCGGATCGCACGAACGCGTCGCGGCAGCGGGCCTTCAGCGGCCGACCGCCCATCGACAGGCATGCAACGAGGACCATCGGCCCCGCTACCCTGCCAATTAGGTCTGTCTCGAGTGAGCCGAGAAGCAAACGCCAGGAAAGCATCAGTATTCCGAAAGGGCAGGATCCATGACCATGAAATGGACCTACTGCGAACGTTGGAACAAGCTACTCGAGCGCCCCGTCGCCCCATTGACCGACAAGAAGGCCAGAGCCCGGCACTCGAACGGGCAGCTGTATACCGCCATCCCCGTCTCCGATGGGCAGCGCTCCCCGGAGTTGCGTGTCGAGATCCGCTGGGAGACCGAATACGCCGGTGTCGTCTTCATGGACGAGTACGGTCGCGACGAGTTGCGCTACACATTCTCCATCGTCAATGGTGCGCTCTTCCTCGACGGAGCGAGGCGGTACGAGTACGGAGATTCAGACGTACGTGGAGGGCATGCAGACGCCACCCATATGGAATCGTATGCTTTCACCCCCGATGGCGTCGCGCATCGAACTGTTGAGTCCGGAGATGAATCCTCCGGCGAGAGTCGGGAAATCGACGTCTCTCTCAACTGGGAGGAAATCCCGGAATTTGGAGTGTACGACTCACTCGTCCGACGCGACCGTGACCAGCCCTGACCTGCACCGGAAGCTCGTACCCCGGGCAGGAGCGGGCCCTCTTCGGCGGAGTGCGGCGAGAGGTGAGGGCGCGATGGTGCAGTTCGGCACCTGTCGCACGCTCACCGTCGAGCTCGACTGATTCACGCGCTGCGACGGGCCGGCAGACGGGTTGCTCACCAGGCACCGGTCAACCTCCGTGGTCGAATGCGGCCAGGTGACCACCAGCAGATCCCCAAGGCGAATGGTGCGGAATTCGGCGGACGCCCCACCCACGCGACTTCAGACCCCGGCGTGCAAGTGCGGTGTCCAGAGGTACGACCCAAGGGCTGTCCCGTAGCCGGGAACTGATCACGGATTTCACGCTCGGCGCGATGCAATACGACGGCCGACCGGTCCCTATTTACGCCCTCGCGTGATTCCACACCGCGTCAAGTGTGTCCAGAAAGCCATCCGCACGGAGCCGGCGGACAACGATCCATGGCACGCCCGGTCGAACTTCACCTTCACAGCGAATTCCGGGCAGGTCCAAGAAGTCGACAGCCATGAGGTCGGGTCCGTCCAGTGCATCGCTGAAGCGCCGCATCTCACGATCCACTCGGCCCAAATGCCGCCGGAAGCTGAGGACAGGTCGAGGTCGTTACCGAGATCGATCAGGCAGTCGAAGGCGAGACGCTCCGGCGCCGCGATGGTCTGCGGCTACGACCCGAGAACTCTGCGGCTCGACCAGTACGGAAGAAGCTGGACATGGTCGCCCGGGCCATCGAGGAGGAGTCTCCCTCACTCGGTCCGGCCGCCGATCCGCAGCAGAGCGGATGCGCCTCCCCGTCGGTCGGCCTTCGCGCTCTCCATGGCCTGGAGTTCAGCGCGGCACTCCCGTCACCCCGGGCGGCCGGGCCCCCTCAGGCCGCCGCCCCCGCGTACTCCTCCGCGAGGAAGCGGATGGTCTGGTCGACGAAGACCCGCATCTCGCGTGACAGGTTCTTGCCCCGCCGCCAGGCGATCTGGGTGTGCACCTCGAACGGGATGCTCCAGGGGAGGCTGACCAGTGTCCCGGCCTCCAGGGCGTCCGCCACCGTGGCCGTCGGGAGCAGGCTGATGCCCAGGCCGGCGGCGACGCCTCGCTTGATGGACTCGATCGTGCCGAATTCCAGGAAGGGCAGCGGCTCCCCCGTGCCGTCGTTCAGTTCGGCCTCGAACAGTTCGCGGTAGGCGCAGCCCGCCTCGGCGGAGATGACCTGGGTCCTGCGCAGTTCGTCGGTGGTGATCTTCTCGGCCCGTGTCAGGGGGTGGTCCGGGGCGGCCACCACCGTGAGCGGTTCGGAGCCGAGCACCTCGGTCTGGACGCCGGGGTGCTGGGTCTCGGCCTCCATCAGGAAGCCCATGTCGAACATGCCCTGGCGCAGCGCGTGGCAGGTCTCGGCGCAGAGGCTGGGGCGGAGCACGATCTGCAGGGACGGGTAGCGGTGGTGGAAGAACTCCAGCAGCGGGGGCATGCGGTAGGAGGTGATGCTCTCCATGGAGCCGATCGTGAGGACGCCGGAGGGTTCCTCCGACGCCCTCGTCGCACCGCGTGCCTCCCCCGCGAGGGTGACCATCTGTTCGGCGTACGGGAGGAGCCGCTGGCCGGCCTCGGTGAGTTGTATACGGCCTCCGAGGCGGTCGAACAGATCCACTCCGAGCGACAGCTCCAGCGCCTTGATCTGCGCCGTGACACTGGATTGCGCGTACTTCAATTCGGATGCGGCCCGAGTGAAGCTGAGCAGCGCCGCCACCTTGTGGAACGTGACCAACTGTCGGATGTCCATAGCCCCTCCTGGGTTCGGCTGACGCCGTACTCAATACTGCTTTCCCAGGAAATCAAGCCGGGCAGGGAGAGACCAGAACATGGGGGTGTCTGATCAAGGACAAGCGTCGTCATGATTCGGACACATCGATGCCGGCGAATGCGGGGTGTTCCGCCTGATCGTCCGGGATCAGTCCCTGACGGCCAATCAGGAGACCGGCCTGGAAGCGACTCGTCGCGCCAATTTCTTCCATGATTGCGGAAATATGACGGCGGCAGGTCCGTGTGGCCATACCCAGTCGGCGGGCGATCACTTCGTCCTTCACGCCCATGGCCATCAGACGCAGAATTGACATCCGGAGATCCTCGGCGACCTGTTGGTATTCAATGGTCCGCCCCACGTCGAACGGCTGGCTCCCCTGCCATACGGACTCAAATGAGCGGCACAGGTACGCGACGAGCGTGGGGTCGGAGACAATGGCCGCCCCCGGAGGTTCTTTTCCCGTCCGCTCCTTGGGTATGAACGCCAGTTTGCGGTCGTAGATGATGAGTCGTTCGGCGAGTTCCTCGGCGGTACGGACCTCCGCGCCCTCCTCGCAGATCTGCCGCACGTAGGTGCGCGTGGCGAGGCTGGAGCGGGCCGTGTGCTGGTAGAGCGTGCGGATGCGGATTCCGCGCCGCCGCATCTCCAGCGTCTGCATCAGGTCCAGTTCCAGCATCTCGGCGCTGCGGCCGCCGCCGGGCTGCAGGCTGATCCGCTCCTCGGTGCAGCGGCGGCGCGCCAGGTCGATCTCGCGGCGCACCTCCTCGAAGTCGTCCAGCACCCGGATGGGCGGCAGATCGTCGGTCGCCGCCTGTTCCTGCGAGCGGTAGACCTCGGCCAGGACCCTCAACTGCCGGTGGATCCCGGCGATTTGCTGTCGGCGCTGCGCGATCGACACCTCGAGCGGCGTGATCAGTTCGGCCTCGGCCACGTCGGGGTTGAGCGGAACCATGGTTTCCCCGGAACCGGTCGGCCCGAGAAGCCGCAGCTCATACAGGGTTTCACGGGCTTGCACGACCATTTCCGCATCGACCCCCAGGCCGACCGCGATCTCCTTCTCGTCGAAGACCCCCGCGCGCAACGCCCACGCGTAGGCGTCCACAGCAACGCTGTCCAGCAGTACCCGCTCCCCCACTGCCCCTCCCCCGCCGCATACGGCCCCTTCTGCCTGTCCACTTGCTGCCGGTCCATCCTAGGACAGTTCATGCCACTCGAAGTGGAGCTCCGTAAATGGCACGGTTCTCTTGCGGCCAGAAAATACATCAGTCAACCAGCGCAGGGGGATACGCAATGATGAACATCCGTCATTCACTTGTCCGGAGCATCTCGGCAACCGCGCTGGCCTTCGGAGTTCTCGGCTCCGCCATGGCCTCGACACCGGTCGGTTCAAGCCACGAAACCGCACACATAAACACGGTCGCCGATGACAAATGGGACACCGTGCCGGCGCACCCTGCTTCGTCTTTCAACAGAGAAATCTCTTGATCTCATTCACGTACACCCCAGAAGGGCACATCATGACATCACAGCGCCCCACGGTCCTGAGCGGTGGCCCGGAAGCGGGTTTCGACACTCTCCACTGGCCGTGAAAAGAACGGAATCATTCTCTCCGCTCTCCGCGTCAGTAGTGGACACGGCGGTCGGCGGAGGTCACCCGGTAGCGTATGTTCCACAGGCTCCGCCGCACGTAAGCGCGTTGCAGCCACCGGTCCCGGCCGTCGTGCTGGGCCACGAACTCCGAGCGGGCATGCACCCCCTTGCGGTTGTTCACCAGGAGAGCCTGACCGGGTTCGAGGCACACGGTGTGTGCCGTCGCCCGGCACGCGTCCTGTAGTTGCTCGAAGGCCGTCTCGGCCCCGCGGGTGAGCGGGTGCACACCATTGGCCGAAATCGCGATCTCGGGAAAGTCCGCCGCACCACTGATGACCGGCACGGGATCGGACAGCACCTGTCCTCCGCCCGCGGCACTACGGGTATAGCTGCCCGGCGCGTTCAGCCGGAACAGCGGGCTGCGCAGCGTCTCCAGCGCGCCGTCGTTCAGCTGCCCGCAGATGTCGCGGGCGTCCGCGTAGTGCGTGGCGGCCGCCCCCGAGGGGTCGCCACGCAGGCAGTTGAGGACCAGGAAGTCCGGGTTGGCGATGTCGTATCGCCCGGTGGCGTCATAGGTGATGTCGCTGTGGAAGTTGAGGAAGACCGCGGATCCCTGGTTGGTCTGGGTCCGCTCGCCGCCCGGCACCGGGACGACGTCGTGGACGAGCCGGCCGTCCTTCTCCGTGAGGACGCCCATGGGCTCGCCCAACAGCCCGGCCAGTCCCAGCAGGACGCCCTCGGCGACGAATCCCCTCTTGTCACGGGCGGGCCCGCCGTCCACAGGGGTGGCGGGCAGGGTCTCCTCGACCGGGAGATTGCGTACGAGGGTGACGCCCGGGGTGTCGATGTGCCGGCCGAAGTCCAGTAGCCGCTGGAGCGGTTCGAGGGGCAGCCCGGCGAAGATCCGGTGGTACCGGGTCATGGCCCGGTCGATGTCCGCCACCGGGTCCGGCAGCCCGGCCAGTCCGGCGCCGATCGCGTCGCGCACCGCGTCGGGCAGCACCAGTTCGGCGTACGTCGGGGCCGTGTCCCGGTCCGCTGCCCGGAGGATCTCGGTCGTCACTCGGTCACACTCCTACGAGACGGGACTGGGGTCCGTGGCCGGCGAACGGGAAGTCCATCCGGTCATGGAGTCGTTGCGCGAGGTGCAGGGCGTCCTCGCCGCTCTCCGCGAGGTGCGCGGTGACCTTGCTGCCCCGTACCTCGGCGACCGGCACACCCAGGTACCGTCCCGGCTCGACGCCGTGCGCGAGTTGTACGGCCTCCAGGTCGACATAGCCGCCGACCACCGCGACCCGTGGTCCGCCCGTCTGGCGGACCGTGTCGATCCCCGCCAGGTGGAAGGCGTTGTGCGCGGCGTCGGCCAGGGCGTCGTCGCCGTAACCCAGCACGCTGGAACGCTGGTTGAAGACGACCGCGGACATCTGGTCGCCACCGGTGCCGATCCTGGTGCCCACGGTGTACGGCGCCCTGTTGTAGCGCAGCACGATCTCGATGCGGTGGCGCAGGGCGAGCTGTACGGCCCTGCGGTGCAGCACCTTCGCCCCGTGCAGGGACATCAGGGCCGCCATGTTGTACGAGACGTGCGGCAGCAGCCGGGCGCCGGTGACCAGGTGCGGGTCGCAGGTGTAGATGCCGTCGACGTCCGAGTGGATCTCGCAGGTGTCGCTGCGGACCGCGGCGGCGAGCGCGAGCGCGGACAGGTCCGAACTGTTCTTGCCCAGCCAGGTCGGCCGCCCCTGGGGGTCCGCCGCCTGGCCGCCGGGGACGACGACGACCTCGTACCGTTCCAGCGCCCTGCGCAGCGGGGCGGGGTCCGTACCGGTGACCCTCGCCCAGAGGAAGGAGGAGTTGGTGGTCAGTCCGGTCTGGTGGCCCGCCAGCACCGTCGCGCTGCGGCCCGCCCGGTGCAGCGCGGTGGCCAGCAGATGGGCGCTGAGCAGATCACCGGTGGTGAGCAGGCCGGCCGCGGTGGCGTCCTCGGGGTGCGGGTTGACCTCGTGCAGGCGCTCGCGCAGGGCCTCCGTCTCCCCCTGCATCGCGCTGACCACGACCACCATCGGGCGGCCCTCCGCGCGGATCCGGGCGTCGAGACCGGCCGCCAGATCGCCGTACGCGGCGTGCGAACGGAAGGTGGAGCCGCCGAACTTCAGTACGGCGACGGGGGCGTTCGTCCTCGTCAGCAGGTTCATCGGGTGCCTCCTGCCATGAAGCCGCTGCGCAGCACGTACTCGGCGATCTGCATCGCGTTCAGGGCGGCGCCCACCCTGAGGTTGTCCGACACCACCCACAGCCAGAAGCCGCGTGGGTTGTGCGGGGCCACCCGGATCCGGCCGACGTGCACGTGGTCGGGGTTCCCCGCGGTGAGCGGGGTCGGGAAGGCCGACCGGTCCTCGGCGTCGTGCACGGTGACCTCGGGCAGGGCGCTCAGCAGCGTGACCAGTTCGTCGCGGTCCACCGGCGAACCCGCCTCGACCCAGACCGACTCGGAGTGGCAGTTGACGACGGGGACGCGCACACAGGTGGCGGTGAGGTCCAGGTGCGGGATGCCGAGGATCTTGCGGGACTCCTGGAGCATCTTCTGCTCCTCCATGGTGAATCCGCTGTCCAGGAGCTCGTCGATGAAGGGGACGACGTTGAAGGCGAGGGCCGGGGTGAAGGAGTCCGCCGGGAGCTCGGCGTCCGGGTCGCGCAGCGCGACCTCGCTGCCCTCGAGCAGTTCCTCGATGCCCTGGTGGCCCTGGCCGGAGGCGGCCTGGTAGGTGCTCGTCACCACCTGCCGGACCCCCCAGCGCCGCTCGACCGACTGGAGGAGCCGCACCAGCGGAATGGTCGAGCAGTTGGGGTTGGCGATCATCCCGCTGACCGGACGGGTCTCCAGTACGTGACCGTTGACCTGGGGCACGACGAGCGGTGTCTTGGGGTCCATCCGGAAGGCGTTGGTGTTGTCGATCACCAGGGCGCCCTGCGCGGCCGCCGTTCCCGCCCACTCCCGGCTGACCGAGGTCCCGGCCGAGAAGAAGGCGATGTCGGCACGGCCGAAGTCGAACTCCTCAAGTGCCTGGACCGGGTAGGAGAGGCCGTCGACCGCGAGCCGCCGGCCCGCGCTTCGCGTCGAGGCGACGAGGTGGATCTCGCGGTAGGCCAGCGCCCGTTCCTCGATCAGTTCGATGAGGGTGCTGCCCACGGCACCTGTCGCACCGACGACGGCGATGCGTGGGGCGGTGGGGTCGGTGACGAGCGTCATCAGGGTTCTCCGATCCGGAGGGGCACGGTTGCGGGCGCGTGAGCCGGTCCCGCGGGGTGGTGCGTCGGCGGGACGGGACGGGGGTGTCCGTCGTCGGGTTCGCGGGGCGGTCTCCACCGGCGGACGGGCGGGAGCCGTGCGGGGCCGGGGATCATCGGCGTGGTCATGTGCCTCGCGGCTCCTTCCTGTGTGGACGGTGTTTCGGGCGCGGCGGTTCGGGTGGCGGGTCAGTTCAGCGGGATGGCGTAGTGGAGTCCGCCTCGTGTCCAGAGTTCGTTGGGGCCGCGTGGCACGTCGAGCCCGGACGCGGAACCCAGATTGCGTTCGTAGACGTCCGCGTACGTTCCGACGGCGGCCAGCACCCTGGCGGCCCAGCCGTCGTCGAGCCCGGCCGCCGGGCCGTGCGGGCCGGCCAGTTCCGCGGCGGCTTCCCGGCCGTCACCCGACGCCTCCGTGTGCTCGGCGCACAGCAGCAGCTGGAGCACCCAGCGCACCAGCCGGAACCAGCGCGGATCGTCGTCCCGGACGGCGGCCGCCATGGGCTCGCGGGAGATCGAGACGGGCAGGATGCGGTGCGCCCCCGGATCCGGCAGACCGGCCCGGATCCCGGCGAGCGCGGTGCGGTCCAGCACGTACGCGGCGCAGTCACCGCCGGCGTAGGCGGCCAGTGCATCGGCGGGGGCGGCGAAGCCGACGGGTTCGACGCTCAATCCGCGGGCGCCGTACCAGGACTCCAGGTTGACCGGGGTGGTGCAGCCGGTGTGGACGGCCAGGCGGCGCCCCGCCAGGTCCGCCGGATCCGCCGAGCCGTCAGCGGTGCGGACGAGGAAGCCCTCGCCGTCGTAGCAGGTGATTCCGGCGAAGAGCACGGGGTGGGCGGCCTCCCGGCCCATCGTCCAGGTCAGGTTGCACACCGTCAGGTCGGCCTCGCCGTCGGCCAGTACGGCGAGCCGGTCGGTGGCGGGCATCGGGAGCCAGTCGATGGCCTCGGAGTCGTGGAGCACCGCGGCGGCGACCGCGCGCGCGATGTCGGCGTCCAGTCCGGTCCAGCGGCCGTCCCCGGTCCGCAGGGAGAGCCCCCGGATGCCCTGGGAGACAGCGACGCGTACGGCCCCCCGGGACCGTACGGCTTCAAGGGTGTCGCGGTACGGGGCCGTCATGAGGCACCGGCCGGCAGGGAGCCCGTCCGCTCCTCGCGGTCGAAGCGCCGCTCGTTGTGGGACAGCGTCCTGGCCGGCGACCTGGCGTCGACCTCGGCGGCGGCCGCCGCGGGATCGCCGATGTCCGCCGTACTCACGGGCATGGAGCCGGCCCGGCTCCGGCTCAGCATGGCGTGCCGGTCGATGGTGGCGCGCGAGCGGTTGGCGTTGTCCGGGTGCGGGCAGTACGGAACGTCGAGGCGGCCCCGCGCGGAAGCGGCGACGAGGGCGGAGAAGCGGTCGGTCCGCGGGTCCGTGGTCATGCGGCCTCCTCCCCCACGGCGTGGAGCGCGTCCGGTCGCGCGTCGAGACCGTGCACGAAGGCCTCGAAGCGGTCGAGCGCGCCGGCTTCGCCGTCGTCGAAGACGGCGTCGTAGCCCGCGGCGAGGAGACGGCCGGCGAAGCGGGTGTCGTCCCGGCCGTGGACGCCGAGTTTGCCGCCGATCACCGCCGGCAGGCTCCCGAGTCCGGGGGTGGCGCGCAGCCGCCTGATCAGCCGCAGGCCGTCCAGCTGTCCGTGGCCGTTGACGCTGCTGACCACCAGGAGGCCGGGCCGCTCGGCCCGGCAGGAATCGATGATCACCGCGTCGGGCACCAGGTTTCCCAGGTTCCGCACGGCGTGCCCCTGCCCTTCGAGGAGCAGCTGGAGGAAGAGGAGGTTCCATGTGTGCGCGTCGGAGGATACGCCCGAGACGAGGACGCGTTTCCCGGTGACGGCGGCGATTCCATTCATGGATTTCCTCGGTAGCGACGTGGTGGGTGGCACTTGAAATCATCCGTGGCGCGTCACCGAGTGGTCCAGGGGCGGGGGTCGGACATATCCGAACGCGGCAATCGGGAATGTCTATCCCGTTCCGTTCGGTTCGTCGCCGTCCCCGAAGAGGTCCAGCCGGGCGGCCGCCATGCCCAGCTGGAAACGGGTCTCGACGTCGAGCTTGTCGCACATCCCGGCGAGGTAGCGGCGCAGGGTGCGGGTGGAGATGCCCAGGCGACGGGACATGAATTCGTCGGAGCGGCCGCGCTCCAGATGGCGCAGGATGGCCAGTTCGATGTCCTCGAACACATCGGCGCCGTAGCCCGCCCCGTCGACCGGCTTCGCATGGTCCCAGATGTGGTCGAATATCAATTCCAGGAAGCCCACCACTGCCGGGTCCCGGAACAGCGCGCCGCCACCTCCCTTTCCGGTGGGAACGAGCGCGTAGGTGCTGTCGAGCAGAATCATCCGCCCGGGAATGACCGCGGCGGTGCGGACCTGGGCCCCCAGATCGCTCAGGTGCCGCACGTGGGCCAGTGCCTCCCGCTGGCGGCGCGCGGTGTGCGGCAGGACGGTCCGGTAGAGGACCCCGCGGTCGAGCAGGTCGCGGTCGAGGTCGATCGCGGCGCGCAGGGTCTGCGCGTTGCCCAGGGTCGGGTGGGCGGTGAGCACACTGTGCTGGACGCGCAGCGAGAGGTCGGTGAGCCGCTCCCGGACGGCTTCGCCGTCGACGAGCAGCTCCGTGCAGGTGGCGGCCGACCGCTGCCGCTGGTGCGCCTCGTACAGGGGGCCTAGCGGGCGCAGGTCGCGACGGGTCGTGTCGATCCGCCGCATCAGCCTGTGCACCTGCACTTGGAGTGACGCGGTCAGCTCGGCCGCGGCCAGGCTCGGCGAGATCGCCTCGTACCGGTGGGGGCCGTCCTCCTGGAGGAGCCGGTGCGCCAGCAGCCGTCCGACGGACTCGTCGAACTGCTCGGTTCCCGGGCCGGGTTCGCCGGCGGCCGCGTCGGCGCGGGACGGCGCCTCCAGCAGCCGGCGGTACACGTCGATGTCCTGGGGTCTGAGTTCGTCTTCCGGCACGTCGGCTTCCTCGGGTTCGCGCGGGCTCACAGTGCGAAGCAGCGCTCCAGGAAGTCGGTCGACACGTCGCCCCGGATGAATTCGGGGTGGCCGAGGATCTCCTGGTGCATGGGAATCGTGGTGTGCATGCCCGGCCCGGAGACCTCGAACTCGGACAGGGCCCGCTGGGTGCGCTCGATGCAGGCCGCGCGGTCCGGCCCCCAGACGATGAGCTTGCCGATCATCGAGTCGTAGTACGGGCTGACCCTGGCGCCGGGGACGTAGTCCGTGTCGACGCGGACCCAGGGGCCGCCGGGGACGCGGTAGGTCTCCAGCGTTCCGGGGGTGGGGGCGAAGGAGCGGGCCGGGTCCTCCGCGTTGATGCGGCACTCGATGGCGTGCCCGCGGATCTCGATGTCCTCCTGCTTGACGGAGAGCGGGCTGCCGGAGGCGACCCGCAGCTGCTCGCTCACCAGGTCGACGCCTGTGACGAGTTCGGTGACCGGGTGCTCCACCTGGATGCGGGCGTTCATCTCCATGAACCAGAACGCGTCCTCGGCCGCGTCCGGGCCGGTCTCCAGGAGGAACTCCACCGTTCCCGCCCCCCGGTAGCCGACCGCACGCGCTCCGGCCAGCGCCGCTTCGCCGAGCCGGGCGCGCAGTTCGGGCGGGACGGCGGCGGAGGGCGACTCCTCGATGAGCTTCTGGTGGCGGCGCTGCACCGAGCAGTCGCGCTCGCCGAGGTGGACGGCGCCGTCGAAGTCGTCGCAGACGACCTGGATCTCGATGTGCCGGGTCTTCTCCAGATAGCGCTCCATGTAGACGGCGCTGTTACGGAAGACGGCCTGGGCGCTGGCCCGGGTGGCGACATAGGCGTCGCGCAGGTCCTGCGGACGGCGTACGACGGTGATGCCGCGGCCTCCCCCGCCCGCCGCGGCCTTGATGATCACCGGGTAGCCGATCTCGTTCGCGACGGCCTCCGCGGCCTCGACGGAGTCGACGGGTTCGACGGTGCCGGGCAGCAGCGGAAGTCCGGCCTCCGTCATCAGCCGGCGGGCGGTGGCCTTGTCGCCGACGTTCTCCATGACGTCCGGCGGCGGGCCGATGAACGTGATGCCGTCGTCGGCGCATATCTCGGCGAAGTACGGGTCCTCGGAGAGGAATCCGTAGCCGGGGTGGATGGCCTGGGCGCCGGTCCTGACGGCGGCGCCGATGATGTTGGGGATGTGCAGATAGCTCCGGGCGGGCGCGCCGGGGCCGATGTGCACGGCCTCGTCGGCGGCCCTGACGAACTGGGCGTCCGCGTCGGGGGTGGAGTACACGGCCACTGTGCGCACCCCCAGGTCGCGGCAGGTACGGATGATCCGCAGCGCGATCTCGCCGCGATTGGCGATGAGTACCTTGTCGAACACGTCTCGGTCCTCCTGTGGGCCGGGTTCTCGGAGCGTGCGGACGCTCTCAGTCGACGGGGACGAGGTCGAAGAGCGGCTGGGCGTACTCGACGACCTCGCCGTCCTGGGCGTGGATCGCGTGGACCCGGCCCTTGACCTCGGCGGTGATGGAGTTGAGCAGCTTCATCGCTTCGATGATGGCCAGCTGGTGGCCGGGTTCGACGATGTCGCCGACCTTCACGAACGCCTCGGAGCCGGGCGAGGACGCCTGGTAGTACGTGCCGACCAGGGGCGCGGTGACCTTCACCAGACCGGCCGGCGGCGCGTCCTCGGCGGGGGCCTCGGGCGCTGCGGCGGCGGGCGCGGCCGGGGCGGCGGGGGCGAGCGGGGCGGCGGGGGCGAGCGGGGCCGCAGGCGCGGCGGGAGTGGACGGCTCACGCACGAGGTACACAATGTTCCCGCCGGCCCGCCGGGGGCTGCGCCGCAGGGGGCGGGGCGGT